>DAOUAI010000155.1:0-13481 GCA_034433775.1 Dehalococcoidia bacterium | reverse complement strand
CATGCCATGCTGGGAACACCTATAGGCGTCACCCTCTATCCCACACAGCTCTACCATTTGGTATGGAATGTGATAGGATTTGCTGTGCTATGGTCGGTAAGAAAACGGCTGGCGCCACAGGGCAGCTTGTTCCTGCTCTACCTTGCCATATATGCCACCGGTGACCTGATGATAAGGCTGGTGCGGGAGGGAGAGCCCTTCCTGTTCGGCTTACAACAGGCACAGCTTATAGGCATTCTGTTGCTACTGGTCACTGTGCCCTGGCTGGCTATCAGGATATGGCTGGCAAGACGGAAAGCAGTTGCCCAAGCACCAGCCGATGTCAGTCCACCGGGTCAAAGTCAAGGAGCTTGAGCCGTAACCTCTCCACACCGTTCCAGGTATCAGCAATTAGACTGTAAGCGATGTCTATGCGGGAGTTTATCTGGTCTGCAAGACTGCCCAGCCCGAAGCCGATGGCATCCCAGACCAAGCCCCCCTGCCTCACCTTCAACCTGAGATGGTCGCCCTGTTCGCCCACCAGCGACCGTTCCAGCACCTCGACCTCGCGAGTGACGAAGATGGGCTCAGGGTTACCGCTTCCGAACGGAGCCAGCTTCTGTAGCTGTTGACAGAAATCACCGGTAAACACGGTAAGGGGCACCTCAGCATCGATATCAATGTGGGGGCGCAGGTCCACACCGGCGAGTTCCTCCTCGGCGATTTTAAGCAAGCGCGCCTGCAATGCCGCCAGCTTGTCCCGCTGGACTGTAAAGCCAGCGGCGCCGGCATGACCACCGACATTAAGCAACAGGTCGCGGCACCTGTCCAGCGCCCCTATAAGGTTAAATTCAGGGATGCTCCTGCCACTGCCCCGACAGACCTCAGGACCGGTCTTTAGCAATATCACCGGACGGTAAAACTCATCTGCCAGCCTGCCCGCCACCAGCCCCATTACGCCTGCAGGAAAGTCCGCACCACCCACCATCAGTAGCGGAAAATCCACCCCCTGTGCCAGAAGCAGCTCCCGAGCATGAAGTAAGAGTTCGCTGGTCATCTTCTGCCGCCGGGCATTCTTCTCCTCCAGGTCCCGAGCCAGCCGGGCAGCCTCATCCCGGCTCTCGGTGACCAGCAGATGATAGCTCGCGGAGGCATCATCCAGCCTGCCGGCGGCGTTGATGCGCGGCGCCAGTATCCAGGAGATGCTTTCCGCGGTAAGATTACCCGGCTGAAGTCCGGCGCAACGCATCATCTCCTGGAGTCCGACGCGCTCGGTACTGTTCAACAACTCCAGCCCCTGCTTTACCCAGTAACGGTTATCGCCCAGCAACGGCACCATATCGGCTACAGTCCCCAGAGCGACCAGATCAAGCAAGCCGGCAAGCACCCTGTCCCGTCCGCTTCCGCCCAGAAACGCCTGAAGCAATTTAAAGGCGACCCCCACTCCGGCAAGGTCGGTAGCCCGAAAAGCTGAATCGCTCCTTTTGGGGTCTACCACCGCCAGAGCCGGCGGCAGGTAGTCCGTAGGCACATGATGGTCGGTGACGATAACGTCCATCCCCAGTTTGTGGCACCTCGCCACCTCTTCGAAAGCGCTTATACCCGTGTCCGCAGTGATAATCAGACTGACGCCCGCCTTGCTCAAGCGCTCCAGAGGAGTGAGTTGCAGTCCATAGCCATCGCGAAAGCGGTGCGGGATGAAGGGGATCACCCTGCCCCCAAGCGCTGAAAGCCCCTGCACCAATATAGCGGTGGCGGTGATGCCATCGGCATCGAAATCACCGTAAACAGCTATCCTTTCCCCGCGGAACAGCGCCTGATAGGTGCGCTGTACCGCTCTGTGCATATCCGGGAGCAGAAACGGGTCAGCTTCCAGACGCCGATCTACGTTGAGGAAAGCATCGAACTGGGCGGGCTCGGTGATGCCACGATTATAAAGAAGTTGAATGATCAGCGGGTGGATATCAGGTAGGTCAGTCCTTAAAGGGACTCGAGGTAGGATCCTCCAGCAAGTCTGGCTCAAGCCCTCGCCTCAAACATCTTTTCCTTGTTATACCACAACACTTTCCACCGTGCAAATGTATCGCAGACTCGCTTTCACCGCAAGAGACAGGAATGCCGGAGGTCGAGTCCATTCATATAAATTGGTGACACACAGGGCATAGCAAAGGTGTCCTCTCTCCCCGCGAGAGCTACCTTTTTGTACTCTCTCCCCTCGCGGGAGAGAGTTAGAGTGAGGGGGCAATAACACAGGTTTGACTGAAGATGATAGCGTAAATATAATGACGAAGGGAACGATGGCTAACGCACCGAAGATAGCTTTTCATACCTTGGGCTGTAAACTTAATCAGGCGGAGACAGAAAAGCTCCTGTGGCAAGCTATCGATGCCGGCTATGTAATAAGCAGCGTCGAGGATGCCGATATCTGCGTGCTTAACACCTGTACAGTGACTCACATCGCCGACCGCAAGGCAAGGCACCTGGTACGGCTATGGCGAAAGAAAAACCCTGGAGCCACCATCGTCGCCGCCGGCTGCTACGCTGAGAGGGCAGCCCGAGACCTCCGCACCGCCGGTGCCGATATAGTCCTCGGCAATGAGAAAAAACAGCATCTCCTGGATATAATCGCTGAAGCTTGCCACGCAGGCTGCGCTCCCCAGCCGGTAAGTGACGGAGACGGGCAGCTTAACCGCGTGCGCAGCTTCATCAAGATACAGGACGGCTGCGATACACATTGCACCTACTGCATCGTGCCCCAAGTACGGGGCAGGGAACGTTGCCTGCCAGCGGACGACATAATTAAGGAGATCAAAGCCCGGGTCAACTCAGGCTACAAAGAGATAGTGCTTACCGGCACCAAAATAGGCAGCTATAAGACCAATGGCACAGACTTGCGTCAACTGGTGAAGCACATCCTCTCCGAGACCGAAGTGGAAAGGTTACACCTTTCCTCTTTACAACCTCAGGATATCTCGCCGCAACTGCTGGAACTGTGGCAGGACTCGAGGCTATGTCATCATTTCCATCTAGCCCTGCAAAGCGGCAGCGATAGCATGCTAGCCAGGATGGGACGCAGCTATTCAATAACAGACTACGTCGCTGCGGTGGGACTTATTCGCGGTGCACTACCCGATGCCTCAATTACCACCGACATCATGGTGGGCTTCCCCGGTGAGACCGATACTGAATTCCTGGAGAGCTATCGGTTCTGTAAGGAAATAGGCTTTGCCGCCATCCATGTTTTTCCCTATTCGCCACGTCCCGGCACCCTAGCCGCTCTGATGTCACACCAGGTGTCGGAAAAGGTAAAGAAAGCCCGCAGCCAGCAGATGCTGGCACTCTCCGCTGCTAGCGCGGAACGCTTCCGCCGGAGGTTTCTGGGACAAAAGATGATGGTGCTGTGGGAAGGAGAGGTATCAGTGGGCAGCCAAATATATTCCGGACTGACCCACAATTACATACGCGTATTTACCCACAGCACTGGACCGCTCACAGGGCTTATTTTGCCAGCAAAGATACTTCGGCTTCACGAAGATGGGGTATGGGCGGATGTGGTCCCGGAGCCGGACAAAAGCTACCCTGCCGTCCCTTCGCCCTTCTCCCGCTGCTGACGCAAAAAGTCTTCGACCTCTTTGATTATACGCTCCGCGTCCTCCGGTCGCTCGCCAGAAGGGGCAGGCTGTGACAGGTGTTCCTTCTCCAGTCTTTTGACATAAAGTGCCATCTCCTTGTTCTCAGCCAGGAGCCTGTCCAGCATGTCCTGCAGGTATTCGCCAGCCCTCCTCAACTCCTCTAAGTCCACCTCCAGCCCCAGCATTTCGGCGAGCTTGCTTGCCAGCGCCAGGCAGACCATCGGATTGGCTTCCATACGAATATAAAACGGAGCGTGCCCCCATATGCTGATCGCCTCCCTTTCCAGGCGAGTACACTCCATGAGCAGCAGACTGTGAAAGCTGGCTGGTCCTTGATACGCTATGGGCACAATGCCGAACTCCTCAAGCACTGTGACCAACCGCGGACTGTTTACCACACCAGAAATCCTGGGCGGTACTGTATGGGGAATCCTGTCATACAGCCCACCCAGTGTACAAATACGGCGCACGCCCATGGTATCAGCGATGTCGAGGATGAGGTCACAAAACCTCTGCCAGTAATGGTGGGGTTCCACCCCGTGAACGAAGATAAGGTCGCGTTGCACCAGCCCGCCCTGCCAGAAAAAGAAACTGCTCCGCGGCAACCTGACAGAGGTTATCACACCGCCTTCTACGGTAACGGTAGGACGCAGTTCGGGGAAATTATAGAACTCGTCGGGGTTGATCTCGGCAAACCTCCTCGCCTCCAGCTTCCTCACCAGATAGGCAACAGTGCCAGTGGCAACTTGAGCGGCATCAGCCCAGCCAGATAAAGCCACCACCATATCGGGCTGATTTAACTTCGGGCGCTCAAGAAATACCAGTGACCTCGACTCCATCGCTCCTCCAGACTAACTTTAAGTCTACCACAAACTTGTTGGCCTTTAAAAAATGCCTCTGTCCCGCCATCCTTGTAATGCTAGGTATATTGACTGGTATGCTATACTGGATACATACCGCACCACACCCAGCCAAGCGACAAAACATACGGGGGAACACTTGAGCAAGAAAACCAAGGTAATTGTGAATCCAGCAGCCGGGGCTGGCAAGACGGTAAAGAAGTGGCCTCACATTAAGCAGGAGTTTGAACAACTTGGGGTGGACTTTGATTACGAACTCACCCAGGCTCCGGGACATGGGATCGAACTGGCTAAGTCGGCGGTTGACCACGGTTACGAAGTGGTGGTCTCAGTAGGTGGGGATGGTACACTCAACGAAATAGTTAACGGTATTCATAGTGCCGGCGGGTTAGGACATGTGGCGGTGGCTATAATTAACACCGGTACCGGTGCTGACTACATACGCACGCTGGGAATTCCCCGACAGTACAAGCTGGCTTGCCAGCGGGTGGCGGACCCCCAGGGCACAGTCATCGTAGACCTGGGAGTTGCCGAATATGTCAACAAAGGCGAACCGACAAAGCGGTTGTTCGTAAACTTCGCCGGGCTGGGTTTCGATGCCGAGATCGTCAGGGCTACCACTGAGAAGTTCAAGGCTCTGGGCGATATGCCATCTTACCTCATGGGACTGCTGACAACGCTATTCACCTATGAAAACAGGGATGTCACCCTGGTGATAGACGGGCAGTTTGGCATCAGAAAAGTATGTACTGTGCTGCTAAATAACGGCAGATATGCTGGCGGCGGCATGCTGCCGGCGCCGGGTGCCGACCCTAAAGATGGTTTCTTCGACGTGCTGGTGATAGATGATATGACCAAGCCCGACCTGCTTATTTCCCTCCCCAGAATATATAGAGGTACCCATCTGACACATCCCAAGGTAACACTGACCAGAGCAAGGGCGGTGGAGGTGCAACCGTCGGTCAACATGGCAGTCCAGGCAGATGGAGAGCTACTAGGGGAGGCGCCAGCGCGCTTCACCATAATGCCAGCAGCACTGACCGTCCTCGTCTGAAAAACGCTAAACTTCGCAGCCGAGAAGTCCTGTCACCTCATCAAGAGGTATTTCTTTCCCCTCGAGGTTAAAAGCCTTCTTCGTCTCTGCCGAGAGTAGTACCACTGCCACAGGCTGCTTTACTGCAGAGAAAAAAGCACAGCCATTGATATGACGGCAACCAAGACGCACCTCAACCACGGGCACGAGCCTCATGTCGCCGATGGACAGGGCTTCTTCTACCTTCACTTTCCGTTCCATCTATCTTTGACCAATCTTGCCCAGGCTCTAATAGCCGGCGGTGAAAAGACAAAGCCTGTCACAGGGATGATAAGCCGTGCTGGCTCCGTTTTCACCCTGGCAGACAGGTAGCCCTGGACGATGGCATCACCGCTGAATGACGGCTCGAGGTCTATCCTGCACCGGGGAAATAGCCCGAGCAGACCCAGCGGGGCCAAATAGGCAAAGAGAAGACCGGTATCGGCAGGGCTATCAAGTCCTATCTTCAGCCTGGTGCTGAACTCCTCCATTTTCAGGCGCCTGAAGCAACCTTTCGCCAGGCGGACAAACTGTTTCGCCAGCCCCTTCATTTGAAAAATATTGCCAAGCAGACGGCGAATATCTTGAAGTCTGTCACCACCCCGGAGTAGTCCCCCTGCCACACCAGCACCGCTTTCCCACTCCAACTCCCTCTTCAGCAGACCGTAAGCCCAGGAAAACAACAACCTGAACCTGATGCTTTCGCCGAACTCGAGACGAAAGGACATCTCCACAGGCAGGAAAAGGCAGGCAACGAATAGCGTTATTATACTTAGCAGGATTACAATAATCAGCAAGCCGCTTACTCCTCCGGCTTGCTCTTACTCATACCCCACTTTTCAGCAATCTTTGCAGCGACATCAGGCAGTGTTTCAGTCAATTTTTCTATGGCTGATGCCATGCCTCCTTTTATCGCTTCTATCCTCACCCCCTCCTTATCGACAACGATGATGGCAATCGGCTTCACCCCCGCCCCGCCAGCGGTGGCGCTACCACTGCTCTCCTCTTTCCCGCTGGCGCCACCGGCGCCGAAGCCGACGCCGATGCTGAGCAACGGGATTAAAGTGGTCTCACCAACAGTTATCGGCTCGCCGATAACCGTCCTGGCATCCAGCACCTTCTCAATCTGCCCCAGAGTCGCCTTGATTAAGTCTTCAACATCAGCCATTTATTTATCGCCTCCTCTTGCACTCCCCGACCATTATACCACGGTTCGAAGGTCTAAGATGCACCTTTCACTTTCACGCGGATTATTATGTCGCCGGGAATGCCATCGGTCACCTGGCGGGCATTGCGTAGCTTTACATTAGTCCCGTCCTTCACCCCTGCTGGGATCTTCACTTTGAGCCTTTTACCCTTTCTCACCAGGACTTTCTCCACGCCCCTGACAGCCTGCTCACGGTTAATAGTTATCTCATAATGGACATTCTGGCGTTGTGCTCTCTGTGCCTGTGCTGCCTGACGCAGTATCTGGTCCAGATCAATATCGCCAAGGGTGCCGGAGCGCATGCCCCCGGGACCGCCAGTGGTGAACACTCTGAATGTGGCACCCTTCCCCTTCAGCAGCCCGCCGAAAATCTCATCGAGAAAATCAAAGCCCAGACCAGCGCCCCGGAATTCGCGCAGCAAGTCCTCAAAAGTCGTCCTGGTAGTAGCACTGCCGAAGATATCGCCCGCCGACCCCACTGTGCCGAACTGGTCATACTGACGCCTCTTTTCCGGGTTGCCGAGGACAGCGTAGGCCTCGTTTATCTCCTTGAACTTATCATTAGCCCACTTCTCCCGCCCCGGATTGCGGTCGGGATGGTACTGCATCGCCAGCCGACGGTAGGCTTTTTTAATCTCCTCGTCGCTGGCATTCGGGGGTACACCGAGAATCTGGTAATAGTCCTTAGCCATTTTCCACCTTCCAACCGATTGTGAAGCGTCCTCGACCAGATGGTCACTGTGTCAGGGCTGCTTCACTCTGAAGTCCCTGATTCTGTCCCTTTATTTCGAGAGCGGTCGCGAAGCCAGCGGTGGATATCATCGAGGGCAGGTGGCGCCACGCTGAAGACATCTATGCCCTTGGGGAACTGCACCATATGCCCTTCCCGGATAAAAAACACGGCTATCTCTCCCTCGCCCAGCGTTTCATCTATTTTCTTACTGATATATTCATACCTCTTGCGCGCCGCCTCCATGTAGGACTGGGAGACTTTCTGAAGCGCAGTCTCGCTTACCAGCCCCAGCAAAAGGCACCTCTCCCAGTCTGTACACTCAGCAACTAGCTCCCTGTCCTCTACTGCCTCGAGTTGGGCGCCATTCTGACATTTCTGTCTGGCGATCTCACAACTTCGGGGGTTTATTTTCTCCAGCACTTTTAACCCCTCATCCCCGCTATAGCTTACAGACTCGTGGTAAACGCGAGTGACCTTTCCCAGCTTTGCTTCCAGATTGGTGATATGCTCATCAACCTGCTTCCAGTACAGCTCGAATTTCTCCGTGTACTCCGCAGGGGCATCAACAAATGGGTATATCAGCGGGATAAGGAAGAGCTTCCTCCCCGCCTTGAAGCTTTCCACCTCTGGCTTGGTGATCTTACCCAGTTCCTGTGCCATGCTTTTATTTTAGTTTACCACACCGCTGAAATTCAGGTGGAATGTGCAGTTATACAGTTAGCCGTGTGCTGAGACAAAGGTCTTAAGCGCACCAAGGTATTGTTCCATACCTCCTGAAAAGATGGTGTTATGGTCGACCCCGGGGATAACCACCATCTGCTTGTCCTCTGTCCCGATATTCCTATACAGCGATTTCCCCTCCTCCAGGGGTACAATCCGGTCGTGCTCCCCGTGAATGACCAGAGCAGGTAAACGCACCTGCCGCACGATTTGCACACCGTAAGGCTCCCTGGGCACAGTGATACCCATGGGCTTCAGAGGAAAGCCCAGATAAGCAAGCAGGTTGAAAATATTGACAAAACCGCTTTCGATAATCATGCCACTGAACTCACTCTGGTAATGATAAGCTAGCTCTATAGCCGAAGCGCTCCCCAGCGAACGCCCCATGATGAATAACTTGCCCACAAAGCCATTGTTTTGCAGCACCTTCTTAAACCCGGCGAACACATCGTGGGCATCTACAATCATGTTAGTGAGCGTGGGGCTGCCATCACTCCTCCCGTAGCCACGGTAATCAGCCACAAACAGGTTAAGCCCAAGGTCATTAAAGATAGCACCGATATCTATATAATCGCTGGCTAGCTCACCATTGCCGTGGAATAAAAGGATGTTGGGATGCTTCTTGCTACCAAAGTAAAAACAAAACGAGATAGATGCGCCATCTCTCATAGTAACTAGATTTGACATAACATTGGCTTGCGGCAAAGTGGGCAGGAAGTCCCGGCGGGGATAGAATACAAACTGCAGGATTTCGGGTCTGTCTAAAAATGCGAGTTCAGACCAAGGTTTAGGCGTCTGTTCCCCGGGCATGTTGGCACTTCTACCCGATCTTAATTATCTCCCCCCTGACATCGTCCTCGATGGTAAGGATACCAAAAGAACGGAAGCCGGGTCCCGGATTAAAGTAGAATATATCGCCGATTTTTTCACACTTAGACCAGTGGCTATGTCCAAAGATGATAATATCGACGGCGTCAAACAGTCCGCGCACCCGCTCTTCAATGCCCATGGGTGCTCCCCAGCCATGGACAAGCCCCACCTTTTTACCTTCGACCAAAAACTCTTCTTTCTCGGGAAGTAACTCCTTGACCGCGATCGAATCCATATTACCGCGGACTGCCTTCATCTCTCCCATACGCCGTAGCCCTTCAAGAACTCCGACTCCCACAAAATCACCAGCGTGAACGATCAAGTCCACAGCGCTCAATGCCTTGACAATTTCAGGATGCAACTCTTCGACTCTCTGGACATGCGTATCAGAAAGCACACCGATCTTCATAATAGTAACCCTTCATGTTTGCTTTGCAATTACTTTTTGAGGTCGCGAATAAACTCCTCGATAGCCTTGTTCACTTCCTCCGGTCTTTCCAGAAATACAAAGTGGGTTGTACCCTCGATGATGACCAGTCTGGCACCTTCAATTTTATCAGCAAGGTAACGGGCATATTTCACCGGCGTCATCACATCGTCGGTGCCCGAGATAACCAGCGTTGGCACTTTAATGAGATGAACCTTGTCCATAACGTCAAAACGGTCACAGCACCTGTAACCGTTCAGGCGCGCCGCCACGCCGGTGCTGACCACATCGTCTATTACCATTTCCCTGACCTCAGCCGGGAGACGGCTATAGAATGGCTCGACGAGTTTGCGCGCTTCCTCCGCAGTCGCATTGAGGGCGTTTTCCATTGCCTGCAGGAAATCAGGTCGGACACGCAACCGCGCTCCAGTGGCGATAAGGACAAGCCCCCTCAGTTCCGAGGGATAGTCCAGAGCGTACTTCTGAGCTATAGCACCACCCATAGAATGCCCGATTATAACCGGTCTCTCATAGCCCCTGTCTCGAATGTAATCATGGAGCCACCGGGTGTACTCATCAATGCTGGTAAAAGACTTGCCGTGAGAATTATTGGGCAAGGTGACAGCATCTGAGCCAGCAAAATATCTCGTCTGATAATACCACACCCGACCGGTATTGCCGGCACCGTGGACGAATACCAGCTTCATTATGAAGACCTCCTGCCATCTTTCAAGGCTGCCTCAAGTGCACCATCGATATCTTCAGCAAAGATAAAGCTCAGTTCCTGCCTGATCTGCTCCGGCACTTCCTCCAAGTCTTTCTCATTCTCTTTGGGTAGCACCACTTTCCTGATGCCAGCACGATGTGCTGCCAGGACTTTTTCTTTTATCCCACCAACAGGCAAGACCTTGCCTCTCAACGTTATCTCGCCAGTCATAGCTATCTCCCGGTTCACCGCTCTGCCGGTGAGTGCTGAAATCAAAGCCACCGCCATGGTGATTCCAGCCGAGGGACCATCTTTGGGAATAGCACCAGCAGGAACGTGGATGTGGACGTCTCTTTTTTCATAAAAGTCTTCGGGTACGCCCAGAGAGGTAGCCCTGGAGCGTGCATAGGTCAGTGCTGCCTTTGCCGATTCCTGCATGACATCACCCAGCTTACCTGTGAGAATGAGGTTGCCCCTGCCCGGTATCAGCGCTGCCTCCACAAATATGACATCGCCACCCACAGGCGTCCATGCTAGCCCGGTAGCTACCCCCACCTCGTCCCCCCTTTCAGCCACTTCATGGAGGAACTTCCTCACCCCGAGATATTCCGGCAATTTGTCAGGAGTCACCTCCACCCGACTGTCGGCGCCTTCAGCCATGCGTCTGGCAACCTTGCGGCATATTGCCCCTATCTCGCGCTCCAGATTCCTCACACCAGCTTCGCGAGTATAATTACGGATAATCCCCAAAATAGCCTCATCGCTGACCTCGAGCTTCTCAGCATCAAGACCGTTCTCCCTTAGTTGCCTGGGGAGAAGGTATTTTCTGGCGATCTGAAGCTTTTCCTGTTCGGTATACCCTGGTAGCTCCAGCACCTCCATACGGTCGCGCAATGCTGGCGGGATGGTATCGGTGATGTTGGCAGTGGTGATAAACATCACCCTTGACAGGTCAAAAGGCACATCGAGGTAATGGTCGACGAAAGCGTAGTTCTGTTCCGGGTCGAGCACTTCGAGCAGGGCGGCCGAGGGGTCACCCCGGAAGTCAGCACCCACCTTGTCTATCTCGTCGAGCATAAAAACAGGATTATTGGACTCAGCCCGGCGCAAGCCCTGGATAATCCTGCCCGGCAGAGCACCAACATAAGTGCGCCGGTGACCACGTATGTCAGCTTCATCACGAATGCCACCCAGCGACATCCGTACAAACTTCCTGCCCAGAGCACGGGCGATTGATTGCCCCACGGAAGTCTTGCCTGTTCCCGGTGGTCCCACAAAGCAAAGTATGGGACCTTTCATATCGGGCTTAAGTTTTCGCACTGCCAGATAATCAAGTATCCTCTCTTTGACCTTCTCCAGGTCATAGTGGTCTTCGTCCAGCACCTGGGCAGCCCTGGCAATATCCACATTGTCCTCGGTGCTCTTTGCCCAGGGCAAGCTGATGAGCCAGTCAAGGTAGGTGCGCGATACGGTATACTCAGCAGCCGCTGGCGGCATCTTCGCCAGCCGGTCAAGCTCCCGTTCCGCTTCCTTCTGCGCCTCCGGAGGTAATTTCGCCTCGGCTATTTTAGCCTTCAGTTCATTTATTTCCATCGTCCGCTCATCAAGCTCACCTAGCTCCCTCTGAATCGCCTTTAACTGTTCCCTGAGGAAATATTCGCGCTGGGCTTTGTCCATCTCCTGTTTCACCTGAGACTGGATTTTGCTCCCCAACTCCAGTACCTCGAGTTCCCGGTTAAGGAAAGCGGTGAGCTTCCTTATCCGTTCGCTCACATCCAGCGTCTCCAGAATATCCTGCGCCTCTTCAGGCTTAAGACTGATGTGGGCAGCAACAAAATCAGCCAGTGTGCCCGGTTCCGGGATATTCAAAGCCGCGATACCGAGTTCAGCCGGCAGGTTGGGTGCCAGCTCCACAGCTTTCTGGAAAAGGTTGAGCAGGTTCTTGGTCAAAGCCTCAAGCTCTGTGCTCCTTTCCACCCTGTCCTCAAGCACTTCAATCCTGGCTTTAAGGTAAGGCTCCACCTGTGTGATCTCCTTGACCCTAGCGCGAGAAATGCCCTGAAAGAAAGCCCTGATGGAGCCATCCGGCAACTTGAACATCCGGGCAATTACAGCCACCGTGCCCACAGAATACAGGCTTTCGGGAAGGGGCTTAGTTGAGTCAGCACGCTGGGCAAAGAAACCTACAAACTTATCTTTACTGGCTGCCTCATCAATGAGCCTGACCAGTTTTTCATCACCTGTGCCTATAGGGATTATGATAGCCGGATAGACAACCGTCTGACCGCTGGGGAAAATAGGTAATTCATCAGGTATGTGGAACTTCTCCCTGGTTCCCTTTTCTTCCTCTGTTACCGCCATCTTTTCTCCTCACAAGACGCTATTCACTCTTTATCTCGACCCGTCGTCGCGCCTGGGGCTTTGATTTGGGCAGAACAATTTCCAGAAAGCCGTTTTCATAAAATGCCTTCGTCCGCTCCACCTCAACCGCCGCCGGCAGGGTGACTTTGCGCTCAAAAGGTCCCCAGAGAATCTCCATCTGGGTATAGCTACGGCTGATGCCCTGCTTCACATCCTGTCGCTCGCCGCGGACAATGAGTTCTTTTCCGTAGACTTCTACTTCTATCTGTTCCTCTTTAACGCCGGCAAGTTCAAAAAGCACCACCACCTCATCCACAGTCTCAAAAACATCCACCGCCGGTGCCCAAGTGCGTGGTGAAAACCTCACCGAGGGTGGTTTACGGCTGGAAAAATCATCCAATAGCCGCTCCATCTCCCGTTGCATAGTTACCACGATTTCAGTCCAGTCACTCCTTAATTCCACCATTTTCTGCCTCCTGAATAGAACGAGCATCGCGTGACAACAGCCCTCTAATAATTATAGACCAAGCCTGTAATAACTTCGAACCGCAAGCCCCGTCTGCGAAGCCTATCCGAATATACCGAGCAGTCCCTGGCGGATCATTTTGATGGCTATCGCGGCGAGGAACAGACTCACCACCTTAGATGCGGCGCTGACGCCGCCCTTGCCCAAAAAAGCCACCACACGGTTGGCCTGAGCAAAAAGCGCCCAGGCTATAGCCAGGTTAAGGACAAACGACACTATCACGATGACCAGCGGGTACTGGTCGATGAGGATAAGCAAGGTGGTAAGCACCGCCGGACCGACCACCAATGGTGTCCCGATGGGCACCACGCCCAATAACTCAGCCCCCACCGAAGCCTGAGCCTCTATCATTTTACCTGTGGTCAACTCTTTGACGGCAAGAATCAAT
>DAOUAI010000154.1:0-19361 GCA_034433775.1 Dehalococcoidia bacterium | reverse complement strand
GTTATATGCACAGTCTCACGGTGCGATGACCAGTTACCCTCCCTGTCCTTAGCAGACACCTGAACATAGAACTCAGTGATACCGGGGTCGTTGTTCGTCCAGTTTAAGGTTACAGTCCGCGCCGTTCCGCCACCGGGTCTTTCTACCACAGGGTTTCGCCCAGGAATACGTACCTCTACGTAATCTAGACCATCCTGGTCGGTTACGGTGACGGTTGCGGTAACTCGCTCACCGCCGCCTTTTATCAGTCGATATGTTTCTGGAATCGTCTCTATATCCGTCCTGATGGTCACTGATATCCTCGGCATAGTGCCCGTCCCTGCTATTTGCCTGTAGACCTGAAGGTACTGTGCGGGGGCACCAGGGCTCTGGTCATCGGCTTGGACCATAAAGCCGATGCCGGGTATGTCCACTTCATTGCCCGGCGCTGTATAAGTTACGGTAAGCGTGGTCTGGTCTTCCTGAGTTGCTTCCCTGTAGACCAGCCGGATGTTTCCTTTATAAATAGCCAGGTAAGACATAGCCTTATTATCCCTGGCGGTACAAGTGATGGTCAGGGGTTGTCCTCGCTGGGGTGGGTCTGGAGTTAGAGTACAGCTGATGCTGCAAGGCGTTGTGTCCTGTGGCGGAGGAGGGGGAGGAGGCGGGGGCGGTGGTACACCCTCGGAAGTGGTGTAAGTGATGACGAGTCTTGGTTCATAGCCCGCCACCTCATCGCTGGCAAATGTCGCACCATAGCCTATCTGAGTTGTGCCGGGGACGAGGGCAAGACCTAAGTTAGTATTGGGTGAACGCACCCAGTTCCTGACCAGCGATGCTGATATGTTGAATTCCCGCCAGCCACTACCCACAGGCACGTTAGTGGTGCTCTGCAGCTCCCCGGTTGGCGGCTTTGTGTTCCAGGTGACTCTGCCCTCACTGAAGCCGGGCTCCAATAACGAGAACGTCTTGATGGGTAGACCAGTGCTTGACTGCTGGTAAAGCCTGATCTTGGCACCGGTTATGCTGGCATCCGATGGCAAAGTAATAGGATAAAAACGGACTAAAGTCCACTTAGTGCAGGCAAATTCCTCGCTGCCCGTGCTAACCACCAGCACCTTACCTTCTGCTCCGGAATTGAAGTTCTTATTTTCCTGCCCCGGCGGGTCACAGTCTGGATTGGCGATGTATACCGCTTCGGTGGACTTGACCTCTTTTGTACCCACATAAGCGGCAGGCGTTTGCGGGACATATTTATTACCGGCATGTATTGCCGCACCGCTCGCCTGGCTTGGAATAAGAAGAGGCAATGCGAACAATAAACTTAAGACAGTCTTAAGTAAATAGCCCTTCATTTTCGACTCCCTCCTTCCTTAGTCTAACTTCTATTCAATCACCTCCCACCATTTTGTCGCTGTGGCTTTCAGTCCGCCGGCAGTGGCGGTTATGGTGTCCTTGCCCTCCTTCTTGGAAGTGTAGCTTATGCTGGCTCTGCCCGATGCGTCGGTGGTGACATGGCGGGCAAAGTTGTTTACACCAGTAACGGAAAAGGTCACATCTACACCGCTCATCGGCTTGCCGTCGCTACCTATCACCGTAGCGGTGACGGTGTGCATCTTGCCCGGTGCATTGGAGGCATTTGTTGGTGTCAGCGTTAGCCTCGCTGGGGTGACCGGCGCGGCTTGTGTGTACCATTCTTTGGTAGCTGTAGCAGAAATTGTGCCCATGGAAACCGTAATAGTGTCCAGCCCAGCCTTATTGCCGGTGTATGAGTACTTTACTATGCCGTTAGTATCAGTTGTCAGTTCCGCAGGCAAATATATGTTGGCACCGGAATGGGTTATCCTCACCCGCGCATTCACCATCGGCTTGCCAGCAGTGTTGTAAACTGTAACGGTCAAGGTGTGCGTGGTACCCACGGGATTTTTATCACTGGGTGGACTGATTACGATCCTGCCAGGTATATTGACCGTTGTTTCTACAGGTTCCGCATACCACTCTTTAGTGGCTTGAGCTACCACGTTGTCCACTTTAGCCATAATATAGTCCGTTCCGGCATTAAGTCCGGTATAGGAGTAGCTAGTCCTGCCGCTGGCATCGGTGACCAGCTCGATCGGTGCCAGGGTATTAGCGCCAGTATGGCTGATGTATATCCGCACATAGGGCAATGGCTTACCATTGGTGTCATATAAGGCAAAAGTGAAGGTATGCTGGCTGCCCACCGGGTTCCTATCCTGCGCTGGCTCGATGACTAGCCTGCCGGCGGTGGGCTTGGTCTCTGGGGTCACAGCTTTTGCGTAGCAATACATTGGAACGCCACTGGAATCAGCCCCGCACTCTATTATCTGACGATTACACAAAATATAGCCTAGCTTTTCCGCCTCGACTTTACTCACACAAACACAGCCCGCCGGACACTGTGTTGGGGCTGGTGTAACAGGCTGTCCGACGCAGTACAGAGTATTGCCGCTGGCATCCTTACCGCATTCGGTCAACTTTTTCTGACAGAAGTCATAGCCGAGCTTCTTGGCTTCCTCAATAGTCATGCAAGTACAGCCCGCTGGACACTGGGCGCCTGTGATTGGCTCCTTACCAGTCTCCTGATAAGCCAACTGCTGGGGCTGCCAGTTCGGGTCGTCGGTATCTGGACCCCAATCATAATCGATGACGAAGCGCTCAATATAAGTGTCCTCGGTGAGGCTACCTTTGGGGACAATAAACCTGATAAAGCGCACGCCGTGGTGCGGGACTTCGCCAGACAGGGGTACAAAGCTGGGGAAAAGCGATGTACCGAACAAGCCCTTCCCGGCGTAAGTCATCATCCTTGGTGGGCTACTCCCCTCAGGCAATGTCAGCTCCAGCCTCGCCCCTTTGATCGGTAGGGGATGTGGCTTATTAAGGTCTATTCTTATATCCAGGTCCTTATGTGCTACTGCTTGGGCGGCGATGAGGCGCTCATCAGGTCTCTGGGTATCGAAAACGGTTTTCCGCTCTATAGCGCCCGAGAATTTCAGTCCCGGCTTTTTGCCTGAATTACTGCGCGCGTAAGCGCCCAGTCTCTGCACCAGCTCTCTATTACTTTCGGAGGCTTTCGGCAACAGATCCCGCTGTCCGGCATATATTAACTGTGGTCCTTCCCCAACACCTATATAGTGGACTCTATCGCTTCTGCAATATGGGCTGCCGTTTACGATGTCTATGCCCCAGCCAGCGATTTTCCTATTATTACTATCAAATCCATTGCCCAGTGGTGTGAAATCTATGATATTTTGGACAGTACCTGTATCAGTCACCCGGTTTCCGGCATTTCCTTCTATTAGCCTGATATCTACACGTACTACCGTACCATCTGACTTTCGATATACCCACATCTCGTCTATAACCTGGCTATGGACATTGTCCCAGCCCCATTTCCAGTTACCGCTTCCCGGAGGGTCTTCATAATATCTTACCCACGCTTGATAGGCACCGGGACAGGGGGCATTGACGCCCGGCTGGAAATTGGTGTAGTCGAGCTCTGTGCTATCAATCCAGCGTCCTCTGCCACCAATACTTTCCTCTGTCTGGTACCAGGTGGCGATTGCTCGGGCATTAGGTAGTTGCCAGTTCTGGTAGTAGTCTTCATTGTAGTAGCCCTGAGGATATGGAACACCTGCCTCGCGGTGCCAGTAGGCAACGGTCTCGGAGCACCAGGCTTCTCGCCTGGGTTTATCGGGGGAGCCTTCCATCACGTGGGCATCCCACCACCTATTACAGCCAAGCTGCATCTGGTAGTAGGGCTTGCCGCCTTCGCCTACATTGCATGACTCAGTTGTCCCGACCGTTTGGGCTGCTATATGGAGAAGGTCTGTGCCTTCAGGATTCCATGCTCCACTAGCATCAAAGCAAGACTTAAGCGGAGAATCGGGCTCGCGAATACATTCTATCATCGGACAGAGCCATGCCACTTTGTCCTGAGTCCCGGCGGAGCCAACACTTTCCACTTGCAGTATAAGCTCTATTGGCGCACCGCACAGATTGCTCATATCTGCCGTCAGCAACGAAATAGTGCCATCATAGGACTTTGATGTGCTCGTCAGAGTCTGGAGTATATCGTTGCTCCCTGCCCGCCGCCAGTAAACGGTAAAGGTAACAGTCCTGCCCCGTGGGGCATCGTTCAGGAAGCCCACCCAGCTTATAAATGTAGCACCGTATGCACCCAGCGGTACCGTTACATTAAACACACCTCTAATGTAGGGTGTATCCTCTTGGAGGTTATCCCGTTTGGATGGTCGTGTTTCCAGTGCCCATAGATTACTTCCATTCTCCATTATGACTTTGTGGTGGTAGACATATGGTCTTTTGCCATCAGGGTCGCCGCCATAGCTTACCCGCCTATTGCCATCTGACCACTGTGCTTGCTGTGCTAAATCGGGGAAGAAGATATCCTGGCAACCACTATTAGCACTGACAGGCGGTGCCGATGGAATAGCCGGGCTACAAAGCAAAGCCAGCACAGCTAGTAAAAGGGTAATCAGTCCCGGTTTTGTGACATTATTTTTGACAATCCTCGACTGTGGTACTTTCATTTCAGGTCGACCTCCTGCCTTGCTCTATTGTTCGTAGCAGCCAATATCGTAGCCAGCCCCCTGTGGTCGGCTCTTTCCCTCAAGGTCTTTCGCCGGAGCTGACTGTGCTGTCCCGGCATCTACAGCCGGACTGGTCTTCTGGAGGTGATAGTCCCCCTCCTTCCCCCAAGCGGGCGATACAAACAGCGGGTCTCGGGACATATTGCCTGTGCCCAGCTCACCAGCATTTATCTGGGCTGCGGTATAGTCCCTTTTATTAGCATATACCTGTATCTCCTGCCCCGGACGGTAAAAGATGTTGTGCTCGGCGATGAACTTCACAGAGTCCCCGATGTAAACCAGACCTTCCCCATTAGCCACAATGCAGTTCCGCATAATCAGGGTTATCGGTACCGGGGTATCGTACTGCACATACATGGGGTAGCCCTGCCTTTGCGGGTTATCGTGGACGGTTGTATTTATCACTTCAAAGCGGGCGTTTGGCTTTTCCACCTGGTCTATTACCAGCCCTGACCATGGTGTTGGTGCAGCATCACCATCTCCAGTGCCGTAGACGAGGCAGTTCTCTATCTTGCTGCCACCGCCCCAGACCTTTATGCCGTCGCAGGAATTATTGGCTACGATGCAATTGTGGATATATGTATTCTCAGCCTTGGAATCAAGCCCATCACCGAGGTTATGCTCAGCAATGGTGTCCACTATCTCGACCGGTCCTTTTGACGGCTCAATGCCGAAGCCGTCAGGTCGGTCATAAGGCGAAGGACCTTTCCCTCCCTGATAGTAATGCCCGCTATAAGCTAGCCGGCAACCGCTGATTACCACATTTCTCCAGCCACCTTTCTCTCCAGCAGGTCCGCCAACGGCGCCAAAGCCGCAATGGTGGATATTGCAGTCTATCATCTGTAAATCATTGATATCTTTGAGGTCGGTGCCCATTTCATCTACATGGTGTATGTGCAGGTTTTTCAGAACGATGTGGGAAGCTGGGTCCCAGGCGTTTACACCTTCCCTGAAACGTTTTCCGCCATCGCTGGTAATTTCCAGGTTCTCAATCCTCACATAACTGACACCCGATAGGTCTATAGCTGCCCTCAAGTCGTCCCTTCCTGCCAGCACCGGCATATTGCCGTCTTCGCCTTTTATAGTTATCCAGGCAGCGGCAGTACCTGAGGCAGGGGTGATAATATCATCGTAGTCCTTGCGCAGGACATATTTACCGGGGAGGATTATAAGAGTATTGCCCGGTGCCAGTTGTTTGGAAGCATATCCCGGTGTAGCCCACGGCTGCTCACGAGTACCGGGATTATTGTTATTACCATTGGGGGACACGTAATAGACCACAACGGGGGCGGCTGGTCTTTCCACCTGCAGTGCCGGCGACACTTCCTCATCCGCTTCAGGTGCTGGCGCCTGCACACAGGCGGTCAAAATCAGCAGTATTATAAACAGTAAAAATACGTCTTTTTTCGTGCTACATCTGCTCCCAAAAGTACTACCAGTGGGGTCATCTGACTATCATCGCCTCCATCCAGGCTGCCCAGTCCTGAGTTGACTCTCCATCGGTGGATATTGTCAGTTTGATTACCGGCACCCGACCGTAAGTCCCGGTGGGAAATTTGTAGCTCACTATTTCGATGTTGCCATTGTATATGAAAATGGTCTCGAACATGGTGACCGCGTCAACACCCGCATAGGTGACATATTCTCCCTTTACCCGCACACGCCCGGCATTATAACCGCTGACAATCCCGCCCCTGGCGACAAAATGGTCGCCGGGTCTTATCGCATATTTAGGGGCATACGTGCCTTCAATATAGCCATTATTAACCCATCTGGGATGAGTTACCAGTATCCTGGTGTAACTTCTGCCATCTTCCATTCTTGCATTATTCAAATAACAGACAAAGCCCCTATCGTCGTTGGTACTGCCGCCGAAACTGAGGGAAGTCGTCGGTAGGCCGCTCTTCCAGCCAGCCTGGTTGGCATTGGCAACAAGATCAAAGCCCAGGTCTAGGGGGATAACCACCTGCATGTTATTGTTTATCTCGTTACCCTCCCGAACAACATTATCGGCGTCAGCGCGTACCTCTAAGGTATTGTAAGCTGGGTTATAAAGTTTACTGCTGAACTGCCTTGTCACCCACATGCCCGGCTGCAGGGCACCAACGGAGTCAGAGTCCCAGTATTTGCCATTGGCATATACTTTGGTGGTGCTCTGACCGGCACTTACAGCCCCCTGGTTCTTTATGGTGTAACTTATACGGTAACCATCAGCGCTCTCCACTTTTCGGACATCAGTAATCACTAGATCGGGGAAGCCCTCCGGTGCCGGGCGCCTGTAAACAGTGACCTGCACAGTTTTGGTGTCGGTGCCGAAGTCGTTAGTAGCTGTCAGGGTGTAAAAGGTTGTGGAAGTCGGTGACACATTCGTGCTTCCGGAGGTGCTCACCATCTCTGTCCAGCCAGGAGTCCCCGGCTCCCCTATGGTGCTTAACGAAGCCCGTGTGGCATTGAGCGCTGTCCAGCTCAAGGTTGAGGACCCGCCAGCTTCTATCCTGTCTGGCACAGCGGTAAAAGACTCGATAACCGGCAGGACTATAATCCGAACCTGTACACTGGCGGTGACGCTGCCGAACTCGTTGGTAGCGGTAAGAGTATAGGTGGTATCGGAGTCAGGGGATACCTGACGCGACCCGACAGCGAATACATCGCCTATTGCCGGGTCGATTCTAATTGCCCTGGCTCCGGAGACGCGCCAGCTAAGTGTGGAAAACTGGTTCGGGTTGACCCTCTGTGGATTGGCATTGAAATATTCTATAATCGGTGGCGTGGCAGCACAGCGGGCTACCACCGTAATCGTGCGCTGGGCAGTCGAACATTGCCCATAGCAAACGCGGAACGTAATTGTATGGGTACCCTCTGACAGAGATGAGGTGGAAAAAGTTGCCAAGTTGCTAAGGTTTCCATCCAGGTCCGATTCCCAAGAATAAGCAAAATTGACAGAATCGCCATAATAGGAGTGGGAGCCACGACCGACAAAGGTCACGGTCTCCCCCACGCACGACTCGACAGGTGAAATCGATTCTATAATAGCGTGAGGAGGAATGTCTCCCGGTCCAGACTGATAGTCGCAATCGCAGCCAGCGGCAAACAGCGGGACCAGCACCAAAATCGTTACGGTGACCGGCACCAACAAGAGGGGTCGTGGTCTATAGGTGCCTAGTATAAGCCTACGTTTTTTAACCGAAATGCCTGGTCTGCACCTACAAATTGTGCTCTTCACACAAGGGTCTCCCTTCACCACACGCCAATTACCTTGGCTTCAATCCATGACGCCCAGTCCTGGGTAGAAGGACCATAGGCATCGACCATTAAAGTTATGTCCACCCATTTGCCAGCGTAAGGCGACAGGTCAACATCTATAACCCCGATGGTGCCAAGGTAGCCTTTGCTGGTCTCGTTAACCATCGTACTTGTTCCGCCAGAAGGTTTAACATAAATGCGATAAAGGACCTTCCCTTTATAATTTTGAACGAACCCTATTTTGGCATAGAAATGGTCGCCAGCCTTTACCTGGCAGCAACTCTGGTAAACACCGAGTATCAGGCCATCATCAACCCACTTGGGATGAGTTACCATGACCTTAGGATAATTCTGATTGTCTTCCATTTTTACGTTAGTGAGATAGCAGGCAAATCCTTTGCTGTCATTTGTGGAGCCACCCCAGGATATCTCCTGGCTGGAGGCACCGGAGCCGGTACGCCATCGGGCTGAAGGTGCTTTGGAGATGAAGTCATAGCGCACTGTGGTGGTAATGGTCCTCTCCATTTCATTATTGCCTTCATTGCTTTCAGCCACCGTATTATTGGCATCGGCGACGACTTTTATTACTGGCGTAACAGGGTTGATTACCCATCCGGTGAACTCCCGGGCAACTTCCGCACCAGCAGCTAGCGATGCTATGCTGTCAGTAGCCTTCTGGACACCATTGGCATATAATTTGCAGACGAAGTTTCTGGCCTCAGCATTGCCGTTGTTTTTAACCACATACCCCACTACAGGTCCTCCGTCCGTTTGCTTCCTATCCACACCAGTTATCACCAGGTCAGGCTGTCCTGTGGTTAGTCCACCCTGGCTTACTCTGACCGTAACTTCAACCCTGGCGGTTACGCTGCCTGCGCTGTTGGTTGCCCTGAGCGTATAAGCAGCATCGGCACTGGGTGATACACTCATGTTACCTATCGGGCTGACCGTTTGTGTCCAGCCCAGACCACCCTCGACAGCGCTCAAGGTCACCGTGGTGGCGTTGGATACATCCCACTGAAGCGTTGAAGATTGACCTCTGGTTATGCTGGTGGGACTTGCTGTAAAGAAATTGATCATTGGAGGATTTTGCCCGGGGTACTGCTGTGATGTCTCTTGGGTACTTCCGGTTACAACCACTTCCACAGTCCTGGTAACACTGCCACTGGCGTTGGTGGCTGTTAGCGTGTAAGCGGTGGTCCTCGAAGGGGAGACCAGCCTGGTGCCCGTGAGCCCCACATTGCCCACGCCCTGGTCAATGTTAACCGTAACAGCACCGGAAACGTCCCAGCTAAGCGTTGAGGTTTCTCCCGGCGCTATGGAGTCCGGGCTGGCTGTGAACGAGTTGATAACGGGCGTACCGGCTGCTCCAGGGGCGCCGGAAACTGTCACCGTTACCTTGGCAGTTGCTACTCCACGGGAATTTGAGGCTTTGAGTACATAGGTTGTCGTCGTTCGAGGATAGACATCAGTGCTACCGGTCAAGGCAACGTTTCCTAAATCGGGCTCTATGGTGACACTGGTAGCCCCGGTAACGCTCCACTCCAACCTCGAGGCTTGACCGGTGGAAATGCTCGATGGGCTGGCATTAAAGGCATTTATAACGGGTTGTTTGCCGCCGAAGCAGGCAGGAATTACAATCAGGGTTAGCACAAGCACAGACCACAGTAACTTCCTCATATCAACCCCCACATAATTTATTACTAGCTTTCACCAGCCACAAATACAGATTGTCGTACCTGGCTAGCGGCAAGGCACAAACAAGTTAGTACGGATGGAGAGGGAGCAAAGGAGCTTGCTTCCGGAGGGGAGAGGACTGTTTAAAAGCAAACTACATGAGCTGGTTTCTCCATGCGCACACTGCTTTCATAAAGAATAGTACAATTGCAGATGCATTCTGTCAAGAGTTATTTTAGGCAACAGTGGCGGGGTTTTAAACAGAGCAGTTATAGTTACGTGCACAGACAAAGATTTCCGTCACGCAGGCAACGCGCCGGTCATTAACGGTGCTTCTTTATAGCAAACACGATGCTGCCCACAGCACCGACGAGGAAGGCTACGGGACAAACGATGACGGCGATGGTGAAGAAGACAGGTTCCTCTATCCCGAACATGCCTGAAATTACATTGTGCAGCACAACGCTGACCAGGAAGACCCCCAAGGCGATGCCCATGGTGAGGAGAAACCTCTTCAGCATTTTGCCGCTCGTTTCACTCCCGTCCATATCAGCCCCATTATAGCACCTATCACGACAGCTGGTCCGGACCGCAAACAGGACAGACCTGATACAAAGAGTGCTGCCTGAATAGACGATACAATATCCATAAAGTTGCCTTTTCCTTCTTTTTATGGTAAACTATTAATCAAGCTCAATCGTGTTAGAAAAAGTGGGGCGAAGTTCCCACTTTTTTGTTGGTAGACAATATATGGGGACGGTGCTGAACGATGAAGACAGAGTTCATGATTGCGCTTACCCAGCTAGCGGCTGAAAAGCATCTGCCGAAGGAAGTAGTGCTGGCGGCAATCGAGTCAGCACTGGTTTCCGCGTATAAGAAAGACGCCTTTGCCGCCGGGCAGGACATATCTGCCAAAATCAATCCCAATACTGGCGAGGTAAAAATCTTCGTCAAGAAGACGGCAGTCGAGTCCGTTAGTGACCCCGCCCGCGAGATATCCCTGGCAGAGGCACAAAAAATCAGCAAGTCAGCCCAGCTCGGCGATGTTATTAACATCGAATGTACACCCCCTAACGCCGGACGAATCGCCGCCCAGACGGCAAGGCAGGTTATATTGCAACGCCTGCATGAAGCCGAGCATCGCGCCATTTACGAGGAGTTTACCGGCAAGGAGGGTGATGTAGTTAGTGGCGCGGTGGTACGCGTTACACCGGAGCAAATTTATGTGGACCTGGGGCGGACCGAGGCCATCTGCCCCAGCAGCGAGCAGGTGCCCACAGAGCGTTATCGCGTTGGGCGCAGGCTTAAGTTCTACGTCCTTGAGGTGACCAGGACAACCAGGGGACCTCAGATAATCGTTTCACGCTCACACCGCAATCTGCTTCGCCGGCTGCTGGAACTCGAGATACCGGAAATCTACGGTGGCATTATCGAGATAAAAGCCATCGCCCGCGAAGCGGGCTACAGGAGCAAAGTAGCTGTAGTTGCCCGCCAACCGGGAGTCGACCCTGTAGGCTGCTGTGTCGGGCTACGGGGCATCAGGATACAGAGCATAGTAAACGAGCTAAACGGAGAGAAAATAGATGTCATCGAATGGTCTGAGGATCCGGCAGTCTTTATCGCCCACGCTCTTAGCCCGGCTCAGGTAATATCTGTCCAGCTTGATACGGCGGAGAGTACTGCTGTGGTGACCGTTCCTGATAGGCAACTCTCTCTGGCTATCGGCAGGGAAGGACAAAATGCCAGGCTGGCAGCCAGACTGACCGGGTGGCGGATAGATATTAAAAGCGCTTCGGCAGCCGAGGCAGAGAAGGCTGCGGTCCCCAGCGCTGCCGCTCAGATGGAGGGAGAGGCACAACCTGAAATGCCCACCCCGGAACCTGTCGCCGTTGGAGAGGAGACTCCCAGCCTGATAGAGACTGAAGAAATGCCAGCCGCTATTGAGGAGATGGGCGAGGCAGAGGGCGCAGAAGTCGCTGCACCGACAACGGACTATGAGCTTGTCTTGACCTCAGGGGCTGCTACATCAGCAAGAACCACAGATATGCCCCAAATACGGTTTGCCGAAGATATACTGCCAGTGAGGCAGGAGAAGACGAAGAAAAAGACCAAAAAAGAGCCCAGTATAGCCAAAGGCAAGGAAAAGGCCAAGAAGGCGCGCCCCAAGCCCGTTTATATAGAAGAAGATGAATTTGAAGAGTGAGACCAAGAGGCAGACTGCCCGGCACAAGCATATCCCGCAGCGCAGTTGCGTAGCCTGTCGGGAGACGAAGGATAAAAGGGCGCTGGTCCGGTTGGTCAGCTACGGAGGGACGGTGCAAATAGACCCGAAGGGCAAACAGGCCGGGCGGGGTGCCTACCTCTGTCCTTACCGCGAATGCTGGGAGGTCGGGCTTAAAGGCAATCGGCTGGAGAACGCATTGCGCACCAGGCTAACTTTGGAAAATCGCCAGATGCTGGTAGAATATGGCAGAAATCTGCCATCGCGGAGCGGACATCAGGGTTGACCACTGAAGGGAAAAAACAGCCGACCATAACAAGCGAGGAAAAGGGTAGCGCCGGGAATAAAGCCTCGGTACAAGCTAAACCCCGGGTCATCCTGTCACCTTCTGTGACCGTCAGACAATTAGCAGATATTCTGCACGTCAGCCCCATCGAGGTCATCAAGCAGTTGATGCGGAACGGCATAATGGCGAACATAAACCAGGCCCTTGAGTTTGACACCGCGGCTGCAGTGGCAGCAGCCTTCGGTTACGAAGCCAGAAGGCAGGTCTCCCGGACTGTGGCGAAACGCCCTACGCCTGCTAAGACAGGCAAGCTATCTTCCCGCCCGCCGGTGATCACAATTATGGGACATGTTGACCACGGTAAGACGAGCCTCCTCGATGCCATTCGCCGGAGCAATATCACTGCCACGGAGGCAGGCGCCATAACCCAGCACATAGGTGCCTACCAGGTAGAAGTGGACTCAAAAAAGATCACCTTCCTGGACACACCGGGGCATGAAGCTTTTACCGCTATGCGAGCGCGCGGTGCCCAGGTGACCGACATCGCCGTCCTGGTAGTAGCCGCCGATGACGGCGTGATGCCACAGACCGTGGAGGCGATAGACCACGCCCGGGCAGCTGATGTACCTGTAGTGGTGGCTATTAACAAAATCGATAAGCCGGATGCTGACCCTGAAAAGGTGAAACAGCAACTTGCCGACCTAGGGCTGGTCATCGAGGAGTGTGGTGGCGACACCATATGTGTGCCGATATCAGCCAAGAAAAGACAGGGGATAGACGAGCTTCTGGAAAACATCCTCATCCTCGCCGAGATAATGGAGTTAAAAGCTGAGACCGATTGCCCGGCAGAAGGTGTGGTGATAGAGGCCAAGCTGGACAAGTCCAGAGGACCGGTAGCGACGCTGCTCGTCCAGAGAGGGACTCTCAGATTTGGCGATGTCCTGGTTGCCGGTGATACCTGGGGCAAGGTCAAAGCCATGTCCAGCGACGTGGGTAAGCAGCTTAAAAAGGCTGAACCAGCAACGCCAGTGGAGGTGCTCGGGCTTAACGCAGTCCCTCAAGCTGGCGACAGCTTCAAGGTAGTCGCCGATGAACGCGAAGCGCGCCTCTTTCTGCAAAAGCAACTGGCAGAGCGGGAAAGTGTGACTAGAGGCGCCCGAGCTGTTAGCTTGACCGGAGTGTCAGCCCAAATTGGTGCCGGCAAGACCAAAGAGCTGAACATCATCTTGAAGACAGATGTCCAGGGCAGCATAGAACCGATAAGAGACTCCCTGGAAAGGCTCAGTGACGAAAAGGTAAGGGTTCGGGTAATCCATAGTGCCAGCGGTAGCATCACCGAGAGCGATGTCCTCCTCGCTGTGGCTTCTAAGGCAATAGTCATCGGCTTCAATACCCGTAGCGAGCCCGGGGCACAGAAGCTGGCTGAACTGGAGGGCGTGAGCATACGATACTACAACATAATCTACGAACTGGTAGAGGATGTGGCTAAGGCTCTTAAGGGCATGCTTGAGCCTACATATGCCGAAGTGATGGAAGGGCAGGCAGAGGTGCTGGCAATCTTTGAGACCGCTCGAAAGGGTAAGGTGGCAGGAGTATCGGTCAAGGAAGGTAAGATACGACGGGATGCACTGGTACGGGTTGTTCGTCGCGGCAAGGTCGTCTGCGAGTCCAGCGTCAGCAGCTTGAAACGGTTTAAGGAGGATGTTAAGGAGGTAGCCGCTGGCTTCGAATGTGGTGTCGGGGTAGAGGGCTTCTCCGACTTCCAGGTCGGTGATATAATCCAGGTATACCGTAAGGAAGTTATAGCCTGAACTGAACAACACCCTTACTCATGCCATAATCTCCACCCCCGGTCTCCCAGTCTAAGGAGAACACACATGACTAGACGCACTGAACGCATCAGTAGTCTTATCAGACAGGAAATAAGCGAACTACTCCGTGAGCAGGTCAACGACCCCAGACTGAGGAGCTTTATCTCTATAACCAGAGTCTCCACATCGGTTGACCTGAGCCATACCAAGGTGTTTATCAGCATCTTTGGAGAAGAGGTCAGCAAGGATGAGGTGCTGCAGGGCTTCGCTGCTGCCTCCGGTTTCCTGCGCCGCCAGCTAGCCAGCCGATTGCAGCTAAAACATATGCCTGAACTCAGCTTTCATCTCGATGAGTCCATCGAAAAGGGTGCCAGAGTGCTGGAGCTAATTGATGAACTAGCTTCCGAGGAGACCGGAAAAGAGAATGGGAATTGATGGCATCCTGAACATCAATAAGCCCGAAGGCCAGACTTCGTTCGGTGTTATCGCCTGGCTGAAGCGCCTCACCGGCGAAAAGCACCTGGGGCATGCCGGTACCCTCGATCCCATAGCCACCGGCGTCCTGCCAGTCTGTTTCGGTCAGGCGACCAGAGTCGCTGAATTCCTGGCGGAAGGCACCAAGACCTACCTGGCAGAAATAATGCTGGGCAGGTCCACCGATACTTTTGACCGCGAGGGCAAGGTAACACAGGTAGGTGACATCAGCAGCGTCTCAGCGGATGATGTCAGACGAGCGCTGGACTCCTTTCGTGGCACCATCCAGCAGACCCCTCCCGTTTATAGCGCCCTGAAACAGGGGGGGAAACCATATTACCAGCTCGCCCGCCAGGGCTCCAGAGTGAGCCCCAAACCGAGGCGGGTGACCATAGTGGATATCAGGCTTACCGGTTACGACCCTCCTGTTATCACAATCGAGGTGGAATGCGGCAAGGGCACCTATATCCGCTCGCTGGCCCATGACCTGGGACAACGCCTGGGCTGCGGTGCCTACCTGAATAATCTCACCAGGCTGGTCTGCGGTCCGTTCTCTATAAAAGACGCTGTGACCTTGTCCCAGTTCGAGACCGCCTACCAGGAGGACACATGGAGGCAGCTTCTCCATCCCATTGACAGCCCGCTCTTGGGCTGGAAGGCAGTCATCCTCAACAAACAGAACCAGCGTGCAGTGAGCAATGGTAGCCCGCTTGTTTTACCTGCTCAGATCGAACCCGGGGACAGATACTGCCGTGCCTATGACCTTGAAGGACATTTTATCGCTATACTCCGCTTCATGCCAGATAAAGGACACTGGCATCCAGTAAAGGTCTTTTCCCCGTCAGATACGCTAATAGATTTCTAGCTTCGAAGGCTAGCCTCCTGCAGCGAGAGCAAGTAATGCTACATGGTCGCCTTTGCGCACCCGGACTTCCTTATCGTCGATGTAAAAGCGCCCGTTGATATTAAAGGCATAGAACTCTGTCAACCTGTCATCGTCAGGACTAAACACCATCCCCTCCAGAGCAGGAATTTTATGGCGGAGTGCGGCGATTAATTCAGCGAGGCTCGCCTCATCGTCCAACTCCACCTCCACTTTGCGCTCGGTGGTCACCTGGCGCGGTATGCCGTAGAGTTCAATGCTGCATTTGAACATAACTTCACCCGATTGTTACTAAATTATACATTCCCCGATGCGCCGTCGCCATCTAACAAGGTCAAAACAAGATTTGGCACTCGATGCCCGAGCTGCCCAGAGCCGAGACAAGCCTGCGAGCTGTGGAAAAAAAGAATTCGTCTCTCATAGCATATTCCAGACCGTGCTTGCGGTAGACCCAGTCACCATAATGGTAATTCATCCTGTCCACCAGTACATAGTCCACGCTATTTCGCAGCCTGGCAGCAAGCCCTTCCGCTCCAGGGAGCAGCGGTGCAATCATGGCAAATGTCCTGATGCCGGCGTTGTGTAGCTCCCCAAGCGCATTTAGTCTGGCTTCGATAGATGGTGCCTTGGGTTCAAACAACTGTCTTATTGCTTCATCGGTAGTGGTAATGGTCAGTCCTACTTCAAGTCGTGGTGCCTTTTGTAAAAGCTCCATATCCCGAAGCACCAGTGGCGATTTTGTCTGTACCGTGACCTCCCAACCGTGCGCCAAGAGTATTTCCAGGCAATTTCTGGTCAACATGTACTGCTTCTCTAACGGCTGATAGGGGTCACAGACTCCGCTCACCCATACTCTGCCCGGAGATGCTCTGGTTATCCGGCGTTTTAGCAATTCAGGGGCATTTATCTTCACATCCACAAACTCACCCCAGGGCTCGGTGTGTCCGGTAAACCGCTTCATAAACCGGGCATAACAGTAAGTGCAGCCATGCTGGCAGCCGGTATACGGGTTCACCACATAGTCGAAAACCCTGGACTTGGAAAGGACTCCTTTAACCGTTATCTCTCTGATGACCATTCTTGCCCTAAAGCTTGAGTGATTCTACCACGGGCGATATAATGCCACCAAGCACAGTAAGAGGGTTAAGGAGGTGCTGATATGACCGATATTAAACAGGTTGAGCAGGCATGGAACCAGTATATCCGCCCGCAGACTTTCCCCTTGGCGATCAGAATGTGCGCTTCTGAAGACGAGCTTCCCGAGAAAACGCGTCTGCCCCAGAAAGACCTTGGTATAACCGTTTCGCTATGCCATGCGATCACCATGGCACGGCGCTACGGCTGGACAATTGCTGTGGATAAGTACCAAAGTTGCTATATTGCTGGCATAAGCATGGGGTTTTTGCCGCTCCTACCGGATGTTGCCGATGGCAGTTTACAGGCTTCCTTGGGACTATGGGGAATGACCAAAGAGCAGGCGGCAGCCAGCATCCAGAATTTGCCAAAGTTTGAATACGGCAAGTATAAATATGTGCTTATAGCCCCTCTGCATCGTTGCAACTTCGAGCCGCACCTTGTTCTGACCTACGGCAGCCCCGGGCAGATATGGGTGATGCTATCCTGTTACCTCATGGGCACAGGTAAATCAAGCCTCGGTACTACGCTGTCGAGCGGTGCCGGGTGCACCACGTATATCACTCGCGCCATCCAGACAGACGAAGCCCAGTTTGCTATTGTGGGCACAGGTGAGCGGCTGATAGGACATCCACAGGACCACGAATGTGCCTTTTCCATTCCAGCAAACAAGATAGACAAAATGGTCCAGGGGCTGCAGTTTGGCTATCAGACCGGTGTTTTTCGCTACCCCATCCCCTCATTCATGAGATATAACTCACAGCACCCTCCGGGCTACGATAAGATGAGGAGCCACTTGCTGGGAGAGGATTAATAGCGCTTTTCAAGCAGTCGGACTGCTGAGACTCTCTGGTATAATAAGAGCATAGGGAGTGAGCCCGGAGGATATCCCGTTATCTTTGTGTGGCAAAATGTCGTATTTGTTGGGGCTGGATGTCGGCTCGGTTAATGCTAAGCTAGCGCTTAGCGACGAGAATGGTAATGTCCTTAGGCTGGACACAGAAAGAGTAACCTCGAGTCTCGGTGCTGCCGTTAGCTTGCTGCTCAGCCGCTTGAGTCAAAAGCTCGACCTGCGACAAATCACCTCTGCTGGTATCACCGGGGCAAGCAAAGGGTTGATAGCCGAGGAACTCAACTGGTCGGAGTACACCAGCCCGCTGGCGATCGCTCGCGGTCTCCTCCAGCGCTATCCCGATGCCAAGACTATAATACAGATCGGCGGGCAGACCGCCCTGGTTATAGAGCTTGAGGAGGGACTTAATAAGCCCTGGAAGGTAGCTGCTAATCCGCTATGTGCTGCCGGGACCGGCAGGTTTCTGGAGCAGCAGGCTTATCGGCTGGGCATAAGCCTTGACGAATTTGCCAAGCTCGCTCTAGCCTGCGAAGATACACCTCCACGAATCGCCGCCCGATGCAGCGTCTTCGCCAAGACCGACCTTATTCACCTGCAACAGAAGGGTGTCCCGCTAGAAGCCATGCTCTATGCCCTATGTGAGAGCGTCGCCCGCATGGTGGTGTCATTGAAGAAAGGCGCTTTTAAAGAGCCGATTTACTTCGTCGGCGGTGTGGCTGCTAATGCCGCCATCGTTAAAGCGCTGGGCGAAATTATCTCCGATAGAAACGGCTACGCTGTCAATGTCACAGTTCCCGAGAATTATCTCCATATAGAAGCGACCGGTGCTGCGCTGCTTTCCAGTGGAAAAAGTTCTCGCGTTACTTTACTCGAAGTTACTGCACCTGAGCAGCGCTATTTCAGATTGCCACCGCTCCAGCCAGTGGATGGTCATAAGGGGATTTCAGACCTGGTAATAACGTCTCCCTGTGCTGGCTACCTGGGCATCGACGTTGGTTCCACCAGCACCAAGGCGGTGATACTCGATGATTCCGGAAAGAAGGTGCTGGCGAAGCATTACTTGATGACCGCTGGCAGACCGGTGGAAGCGGTGAAAGAGGTCTTCAGGAACCTATTGAGGAAAGGCGCTGACAAGGTTAGAGTGCTAGGTGTCGGTGTCACCGGCTCCGGCAGGTACCTTATCGGTAGTCTCGTGGGTGCCGACCTGATAAAGAATGAAATAACCGCCCAGGCGAGAGCCGCTGCTGAAATAGACAAAGATGCCGATATCATCGAAATCGGCGGTCAGGACTCCAAGCTGGTAATAAAGCGGGAGGGTGTGGTGGTCGATTATCAGATGAACAAAGCCTGCGCCGCCGGGACAGGTAGTTTTATCGACGAGCTAGCTGAAATGCTTGGCGTCTCTGTCAAAGACGGTGAATTTGCGCGCCTAGCATTTTCTGCCCCTTACACCATCGACCTTGGCACCCGATGCGCTGCCTTCATGGGACAGGCAGTAGCTTCGGTGCAGCAGGATAATGTTCCCCTGGAAGTGATCACCGCCAGCCTAGCGAATTCGATAGCCCGAAACTATCTCTCCAAAGTGGTCGGCACCAAGAAGCTGGGAAGAAAGGTGATACTTACTGGCGCCGTGTTTTATAACGAGGCAGTGGTCTCAGCGTTTCGCGAACAGCTCAAAGATAAGACTTTAATCGTGGCTGAACATAAAGAGGTCAGCGGTGCTATCGGTGCTGCGTTGCTGGCTAGGGAGCATATGAAAGGGGAGAAGTCAAAGTTTAAGGGCTTCCAGCAGGTCATAGATAGCCAGTATAACTTCTCCACCTTTGTCTGTAAGGGTTGCGATAACAATTGTACTATCACCCGTATGCAACTCCCCGGAGAGAAGCCTACATTTTATGGCAGCCGTTGCGACCGCTATGATAGCACTATCAGCCGGGAACGTGTGGAGACCTGGTTCGACGAACGCGAGAGACTTCTTTTAAAAGAATATCGCGAGGACATTGGAAACGGTCCCACCGTTGGCATCCCGCGAACTCTGTTCGTCTACGATTTTTTACCGCTGCTCCTGGGCTTTCTCAACACCCTTGGCGTAAGAGTCGTGCTATCTCAGAAAACCAATAAGGAAATAATCGAGAGGTCCGTGGAACTCAGCTATAGCGATAGCTGTTTTCC
>DAOUAI010000153.1:0-5118 GCA_034433775.1 Dehalococcoidia bacterium | reverse complement strand
ACGCCTTGCTTTTGATGAGTTATTCCTTCTTCAACTAGGTGTGCTTAGTAAGAAACGTGAGTGGCAAGAAGGGCAACCGGGCAATGCTTTCCATATCGAACGGGAGGAAGTGGCGAGGTTTATTAATTCTTTACCTTTCAGTTTGACGGGGGCCCAGCAGCGAGCGATACGGGACATTCTCCATGATTTACAGAAGTCGAGAGCTATGTCGCGGCTCCTGCAAGGCGAGGTGGGCAGTGGGAAAACTGTGGTTGCTACAGTGGCCCTGTTGATGGCAGCAGCTAATGATTATCAGGGTGTCCTGATGGCACCTACAGAGATTCTGGCTGAACAACACTTTCGCAATCTTTGCCTCCTTTTTTCACGAGTGAGCAGCAAGGTTAGCGAGGATGGAAATGTGGCTTATTATCACGGGCTCATCTCCAGACAAATTGGGGTGGCATTGCTGACCGGAAGTCTGAATGAAAAGCAGAGAAGTGCTTTGTATGAGGCAATTAAAGCAGGGAAAGTGGATATGGTAATTGGGACGCATGCTCTAATTCAAAAGGGCGTGGAATTCGGTAAACTGGGGCTGGTAGTCATTGATGAGCAGCACCGCTTTGGTGTTTTGCAACGTGCTGCTTTGCGTCAGAAGGGGTTTAACCCACATGTCCTAGTCATGACGGCTACACCGATCCCTCGCACTTTGGCATTGACACTTTATGGCGATCTCGATCTTACGGTGATAGATGAATTGCCACCAGGCAGGCAGAAGGTGCAGACTAGATGGCTAAATCCGGAGCAAAGAGGGAGGGCGTATGAGTTTATCCACCGTAGAGTCCTTGCTGGGGAACAGGCGTTTATTATTTGTCCTCTTATTGAGGGGTCGGATAACATTGAAGCTAAAGCGGCGCTGGACGAGTATGAGCGATTGTCGAGGGAAGTTTTTCCTGACCTTAGACTTGGTGTGTTGCACGGGCGCATGACAGCTATGGATAAGGATGAGGTGATGCAACTCTTCCGTGATGGCAAGCTAGATATCCTGATATCAACGCCTGTTGTTGAGGTGGGAATTGATGTCCCTAATGCAACTGTCATGCTTGTCGAGGCTGCTGACCGCTTTGGTCTATCGCAATTGCATCAATTCCGAGGCAGAGTGGGACGGGGGAGTAAGCAAAGCTTTTGCCTGTTACTTGCAGAGAACCCTTCGCCTGGGGGAATTGAACGATTGAAAGCTATAGAGCAAATTTACGATGGCTTTACGTTGGCGGAGAAAGACCTGGAGTTGAGGGGTCCGGGGGAGTTTTTTGGCACACGCCAAAGCGGGCTTCCTGACCTTCGTATGGCTAAGCTTTCAGATGTGGTGTTGCTGGAACTAGCGCGTAATGAAGCTAGTATGCTTTTTGAAAAAGACCCTTGTTTAAAAATGCCAGAACATCGTGCTTTGGCACTAGAGTTAGCCAAGGTCTGGCAGGTTAAAGGCGAGTTGAGTTGATCTATTTGTTGCAAGTTTGTGTTAATAGCTTTAATATAGAGCAGTAGAACGGCTGAAAGGAGGATGCTGAATAATGGCGAAACAAAGTCAAAAGGAGACACCTTCAAGAAAGAAGAAAAGCAAGGTAGCCAAGAAGTCAACAACTAGTAGGGGATGTAAAGCGCGCAAGAAGAGTTGAATTTCCTCTTTCCTGAATCTTAATGCTTATTAAACGTAAACTGGCGGATGCATTACAGCAGGCGATAAGCCATGCTTATCAGGAGGGATTACTTTCGGCAGCTTCCGTGCCTGAAGTGCTTGTGGAGCGCCCTCAGAACTCCGAGTATGGTGATTATGCCTCGAGTGTGGCATTGAAGTTGGCTAGGGCAGAGACAAAGAATTTAAGCCCCTTAGCTATTGCCGAGAGGATTGTGAAATTTATCCCTCCCCTGCCGGAGGTGGGTCGTGTGGTTGTGGTGCCCCCGGGTTTTATTAACTTCGAGCTGAGCCCCAAGTGGCTGTGTGAGCAGGTGCAACTTATACTTGATAAAGGGTTTTCTTTTGGCAATGTCGATCTTGGTGAAGGAAAGTCTGTCCAGATTGAGTTCGTGAGTGTTAACCCCACTGGACCTCTCCATGTGGGACACGGGCGGGGTGCTGTTTTGGGGAGCACTCTGGCTAATGTGCTGAGTGCTGTTGGTTATAAAGTTCAGAAGGAATACTATATTAACGATGCTGGCAGTCAGTTGGATGCTTTTGCCCGGTCGCTTTATGCTCGTTATCTGCAATGTTTTGGCAAAGAGGCTGAGGTGCCAAGCGACGGCTATCTTGGTAACTATATGGTGAGCTTGGCTGAGGAAATTGCTCGCGAAGAAGGCGAGCGTTTCTTTGCTGTGCCTGCAGAAGTTGCTGCTCAGGAGCTTTGCGAGATAGGTGTGCGCAGAATTTTGCAGCGAATTAAATATGACTTAGAGTTGCTTGGTGTAGAATTTGATGTTTGGTTCAGTGAGAAGAGCCTGTACAGCGGCGGACAGTATGAAAAAGTCATGAAGCTACTAAGAGACGGCGGTTATATTGTGGAGAAGGAGGGCGCTATTTGGTTTGCCTCCTCTGCGCTTGGTGATGACAAAGATAATGTACTGGTGAGAAGCGATGGTTCTCCCACTTATTTTGCCTCTGATATTGCTTATCACTTCAACAAATTCGTGGAGCGGAAATTTGATATTGTAGTCAATGTTTGGGGGGCAGACCACCAGGGTCATGTGCCTCGCATGATAGCGGCGATGAGTGCTTTAGGTTTACTCCCCGAGCAGCTTAAGATCATAATCTGTCAATTAGTCACTTTGCGCCGTGGGCAAGAGGTGGTAAGAGTCTCCAAACGTAGTGGCGACATTATAACTTTGCGAGAAGTGGTGGAGGAGGTGGGGGCAGATACCTGTCGGTTTTTCTTTCTTTCGCGCTCTGCGGATGCGCAGATGGACTTTGACCTCGAGCTAGCCAAGAAACAATCGGCAGATAATCCTGTGTATTATGTCCAGTATGCTCATGCGCGCATAGCTAGTATTTTGCGACTGGCTAAAGAAAGAGGAATTGAGTATTCCTCAGGCGATGTTTCTTTACTTGTTGCTGAGCCTGAGCAAGCGCTGATAAGACAGATGATTTTGTTGCCAGAGGTAATGGAGTTGGTCGCCAGCACTCTGGAACCTCACCATCTCTCATATTTTGCTCAGGATTTAGCCACTGTATTCCATAGCTTTTACAAGCAGTGCAGAGTCATCTCCAAGAATCGAGAGTTAACGCTTGCCCGGCTCAAATTGGTTGGAGCAACACAGACTGTTCTGGCTAAGACCCTCAACCTTATGGGAATAAGTGCTCCGGAGAGAATGTAGGTCAAGCGTTGTAAGTGACTAAAGTAGTTCTGTTTGTAGCTGCTAGCAACTTTGTGATAAACTTCAAAAGATTATGAAACAGCGTGTCTTTTCAGGTGCTCGCCCCACCGGTAGGCAGCACATCGGTAACTATCTTGGCGCCATTCAGAATTACGTAGCCCTTCAAGACCAATATGATTGCATTTATTGCGTGGTCGATGTGCATGCTTTGACTACGCTGGAGAATACGAGCCGTCTTCAACTAGATATACGCGAGATGATACTTGATTGGCTGGCTGCTGGTTTGAACCCCGAAAAGAGTATCCTTTTTGTACAATCACATGTGCCTGAGGTGATGGAACTGCATACTTTGCTGAGCATGGTTACTCCTTTAGGCTGGTTACTGCGCGTACCGACTTTTAAGGAGAAGGCAAGGATGCAGCCACACAATGTGAATTATGGTCTCGTTGGGTATCCAGTACTAATGACTGCTGACATTGTTCTGTACAAAGCTGAGGTCGTCCCGGTAGGTGAAGACCAGTTGCCTCATCTGGAGTTAGCACGAGAAATAGTCCGTCGGTTTAATAACATTTTTGGTCCTACTTTTCCCGAGCCTCGCCCCAAGCTTACTTCTTTTCCTCTGGTCATGGGGTTGGATGGTGCCCAAAAGATGAGTAAGAGTTACGGTAATTACATCGAGCTAGCAGCTTCGCCTGAGGAAACGCTAAAGCTGGTAATGACAGCAGTAACTGATCCAGCCCGGCAGTACCGCTCTGATCCCGGTCATCCTGAAGTCTGTAATGTGTTTAGTCTTCATCGCTTTTTTAATTCAGCTCGTGTTGATGAGATCGCTGCCGAGTGCAGGACAGCAGGCATTGGTTGTGTTGATTGCAAGAAATTGCTTGCTCAGGGGATTAACTCCCTGTTAGCGCCTTTTCGGGAAAGAAGGGCTAAATTGGCAAGTGATGCAAGCTATTTGACAGAAGTCATTGCCACAGGTGCCAGGCGCGCTCAATCCATTGCTAGAGAAACACTAGCTGAAGTAAAGGAAAAGATGGGGCTTCTCCCTAAGAGTGGATGACGGCTTTACTGTCATTGGTTCTTTGTTTTCATTATCACAGGCACGGCAGCAGCTGAATTCTATAAGGGGTCATACATGGGTAATTTACCTTTGTCTCGGAGTGGCAAGACCTGTCGGGATGTGGCTATTGAAGCGGCTGAGAGAGCAGGGGAAATCCTTCTAAGAGATTTTAGCTCCGAGAAGGCAGTTAGCCAAAAAAGTCAGGGCAATCTGGTTACTGACACTGATATATTGGTCGAGAAGAGTACAATCGAGTTTCTGAAAGAAGAATACCCTGACTTCCAGATTCTATCTGAAGAATCAGCCTCATCCTCTGTGGTTAGCGGCTATACATGGGTTATCGACCCTCTGGATGGTACAAATAATTATGTTTTTGGCGTTCCTTTTTTCTGTGTTAATGTTGCGCTGGTCAATGACGGAGATGTTCTTCTGGGAGTCACCTATGACCCGCTGAGGAGAGAACTGTTTGTAGCCGAGAAAGGGCATGGGGCTTTTCTCAATGGTTCTGCTATTCTAGTTTCCCGGGAAAGCTTGCTCCGGAAATCCCTGGTAGGTCTGGACTTGGGTTACAGTCAGGAGCAGGGCGAGGAATTGCTGCAGGTGGCGAGTGCGCTGTGGTGGCAGGTCCATTGCTTGCGGCTTGTGGGGTCAGCATCCCTGGGGTTAGCTTATGTGGCTTGTGGAAGGTTTAATCTTTATATCCATCGCTACCTTTA
>DAOUAI010000152.1:0-3703 GCA_034433775.1 Dehalococcoidia bacterium | reverse complement strand
CACCCCCTGGGACTTGTATATAGGTCTCAACAGCGAATTTTTCCGCCGGGCGACGATACGGCTCGCAGAGCGGAAACTGCAAGGCGGGACTGCCCCGGTTTACCTGTACCTATTCACCTATGTTTCCGATTTCCTGGGCGGACTTTTCAAAGCAGGACACGGCACCGAGATCCCCTTCGTATTTGATAATATTGAAGATATACCTTTCGCTGGTGAAAGAGCTGACAAATATCAGCTAGCAGCGGCAATGAGTGAAGCCTGGGTCGCCTTTGCCCGCAGCGGTAACCCGAATCACACTGGTATCCCGAATTGGGAGCCTTACACTCTGGAAAAAAGAGCAACCATGATATTCGATGTACCATGCCGTCTGGAATATAATCCCGATAGTGAAGAACTCGCCGCCTGGGCAGGCATGCCCATACGCCGCTGGATAGAACTGTGAGAAAGGAGCAGCAAAATGAGCGATGTAATTGTAGACACAACCGCAGGGAAAGTATGTGGCGCCAAAGAAAAAGGCATTTTCGTCTTTAAAGGTATTCCTTACGGCGCCTCCACCAGCGGCGAGCGGCGCTTCCTGCCTCCAGTACCACCAGAACCGTGGGCTGGCGTGCGCGATGCACTTCAATTCGGACCGAGCTGTCCACAACGAACCTTACCTGCCGAAGACCTGATGCTCACCGATGCCCCGTCTTCGATCCAGAGCGAAGACTGCCTGGTGCTCAACGTGTGGACACCAGGCATCGGGGACCGCAAGAAACGCCCGGTAATGGTGTGGTTACATGGCGGCGGCTTTGCAGCCGGTTCCGGCTCGTCCCCCTTATACAACGGTACCAACCTCGCCAAACGCGGCGACGTGGTGGTGCTCACCATCAACCACCGCCTCAATGTCTTCGGATTTTTGCACCTCGAGGACATCGCTGGCGAGGAATTTGCCGGCTCGGGTATGGCGGGCATGCTGGACATAGTACTCGCTTTACAGTGGGTCCGCGGTAATATAGAGGCGTTCGGCGGTGACCCCGATAATGTGACTATTTTCGGCGAATCGGGCGGTGGCAGAAAGGTAAGCCTGTTATTGACCATGCCCTCGGCTAAAGGACTGTTCCACAAAGGAATTATCCAGAGTAGCCCGGCCCTGCGCGGCATGCCCAGGACTACCGCTACAGAGGTGGCAGAGCGTTTGCTGGAAAAACTGGAAATTAAGAAAAATGAAATTAAAAAACTGCAGAATATACCATCACAGCAACTGCTCGAAGCGGTGATGTCCATGCCACCTCAGACTCAGCTCCGCCCCGAGATCGCGGCACCGGGTAGCATAATGAGTTTCACGCCTGTTGTGGACGGTCGTTACCTCCCAGCACATCCATTTGTCCCGCAAGCATCACCTCACCTCAATGACGTGCCCATTATTATAGGCACTAATAAGGATGAAATAGCGCTGATGGTCGCCAGGGATCCAAGGCGACGTCGGCTCACCGAAGAAGAGCTGGTAGAGCGGCTGAGAGCAAGGCTTGGCGATAAGTACCAGGGGATACTCAATGTATATCGCAGGACCCGCCCCAATGCCACACCCTGGGACCTCTACATCGGTATTCTAAGCGAAGACCGACGTCTGGGCTGTATCAGGTTAGTCGAGAGCAAGATGGCGGCGGGCAAAGCCCCGGCATTTATGTACCTGTTCACCTGGGAGTCTGACTACAAGGGTTATCTTTTCAAGGCTTGCCACGCCCTCGAGATCCCGTTTGTTTTCGACACCACAGAAGTCATGCCGTTAACTGGCGACCGACCTGATAAACCCCGGCTGGTCGACTCTGTGAGCGGCGCCTGGCTTGCATTCGCACACACCGATAACCCCAGCCATCCAGGAATCCCGGAGTGGGAGCCATACACCCTGGAAAAACGAGCAACAATGATACTGGATGTGCCCTGCCGTCTGGAGTACGACCCGGGTCGCGAGGAACTCGACGCCTGGAAAGGCATGGATATCATCCCTTAGCTGATAAGAGTGACAGCCCGACCACTGGCATTATGGCACCGGTGTGCCCCGCTGACGTAGGGCCACAAATATGCCAGCTAAAATGAGAGCCCCACCAGCTACTTCCACAGGGTCCGGTGCCTCACCTAAAACCGACCAAGCCCAGATAGTTGCCCCCACCGGCTCGCCAAGGATGGCTATGGTCACCACAGTGGCAGACACAAAGCGGAGCGACCAGTTGAGCAAAGAGTGTCCCAATAGCTGCGGCACCACCGCCAGCAGCACCAGCATGGTATAAGTGGTGACCGAATAACCGGAGAGGGAATAGCCCAGAGAGAGTGTGGTCAGCAGCAAGAGCAGTCCGGCTGCACTATAAACAAGACAGGTATAGCTGAGCAACCCCACTTTCTGCCGCAGTCGCCGCCCAATAAGTAGATAGCCAGCCATCGCCAGTGCACCCGATAGCGCCAGCAAGCCACCGAAGAGGGACGTGATGCCTGCCCTCCAGTTACTATAAGCCACAATCATACCGCCAGCAAGGCAGATAAGGATGCCGAGGATTGTTTTGCGCTGGAGCGACTCGCCGAAGAATAACCATGAGGCGATGGCTACGAAGATAGGGTTAATGGTGACCAGCACAACAGAGGTCGCCACCGATGTATAACTTAACGAAGTTATCCACACTCCGAAGTGAAGTGCCAGAAAGACACCTGCAAGCAGCGCAGTGAATATCTCACCCTTGGACAGACCGGACAACTCCTTTCGTGAACGCGCCCACGCCACAGGTAGTAGAATGAGGGATGCAAGACACATACGATAGGTTGCGACTACTAACGGTGGCGCCTCGGCGATGCGAATGAAAATGGCAGCAAAGGAAACGGCTATAACCCCTATAGCCAGTGCAATGTATACACGGGTCACAAAGGTACTATACCATCAACCTGAACTTTAAATCCAGCATCACCAGCGGCTGAATGAAACGGTGCTCCGTGACCCCCATCTTCCTGGGGTAGTACAGCATGCTGAATACTGATGGAATACCGGTCTCCCGGGTGGAAGCGATACCCTTTGATTCTAAATTCCAGATAAGTAGGACAGTGCTATAATGGAATGGGATTAATAAGTAGAGTATTTAAGGTGTGTATGGATGGGACAGTTATTCCAGTGCCCGTACTGCGGTTCGCGTAACCCGGTTGGTTCCCGTTATTGCGGCGGTTGTGGTCAGCCATTTTACTACGCCTGCGTGCGCTGTAACAACATCGTAGATGTGTCATTCAAGTTCTGCCCCAAGTGTGGCGCATATTTGAGTTGGTCAGCCAAGCCCAGGGCAAACCTGACCTTTCCGCAGGCACTTACTCCACCACACACACCCAAGCGCCGGCGCACAGACTTGATGGCTACAGCAATCCTCCTGCTCCTGTTGATTACGACCTTTTTAGGGTACCTGACATATCGGTCTTCCCTTGCAACTACGCTAGTCCCGGTCGGGTATGAGTCGTATGAACATATAGAGACCGCACCAGCGGAGCCATACGTCACGGCACAACCCGACTCTCAGTATTCTGGCAACCCGCCATATGTAAAGAGCCCGGGAGAATATATCCGCCTCAACAATAACCCTGCTGCTATCAATGTCGACTTCGAGACACTAAAGGCTTTTCTTCTCTCAGACGAGACCGATAGAGGTTGGTACATACCAGGTATTCGAATGTGCGGGTATTTTGCCGAGAC
>DAOUAI010000151.1:0-14181 GCA_034433775.1 Dehalococcoidia bacterium | reverse complement strand
GGGAGGGCGAGAAGATGCCATCAGAAACTACTTGGAAAGCGAGCATTTTGATCTCATCGTTCTCCACGATAAAGACAGTGCTGTTAGCAACACATACAATGTTACCCAAACGCCCACTGTGTTCGTCATCGATAACGCTGGGATCATACGCTTCAAGAACCCCAGGTTCAGCAGTTCCTCTGAATTGACATATATTATTCAGCAAGTCCTTGACAGTCCAGCAATCATCGGCAGCACTACCAGCTTAGGGCAACAGTAACCTGAAAGCATCTCCTGTTTGCCTCAAGCCTGGCTCTCTCTGAAAGCAAGGCTCTATTCCAATCATGCACAGCCTTAGGCTCATATCTCAGGTTATGCTAAAATGAGTCACAGGAGGTAACGGCATGCCAGCAAACTTGCCGCCACAATATTTTGAGGCTGAAAAACGCTATCGCCAGGCCAAAACTCCAGAGGAAAAAATCGAAGCTTTAGAAGCCATGCTCGCCATAATGCCTAAACACAAGGGTACAGACAGACTCCACGGCGAGCTGAGGCGAAAGATTGCCAAATTCACCGAAGAAGCAGAACGTAAGGCAGCTACCAGCCGCACCAGCTTCTACATCAAAAGGGAAGGCGCTGGGCAGGTAGCTCTTGCTGGACTCCCTAACTCTGGAAAATCGCAACTTCTAGCGGCTGTGACCGATGCCACACCAGAAATCGCTGACTACCCGTTCACCACCCAGACACCCAACGTTGGCATGATGAAATTTGAAAATATCCAAATTCAAATCGTCGACACACCACCGATAACTGCCCGGGGCTCCAGAATCTGGCTGAACAATACCCTTCGGAACGCCGATCTCATCGCCCTCGTGGTCGACTTAAGCAACAAGCCCCAGAACCAACTCGAGACCATCCTTCGCGAATTAGAAGGCATTGGTGTGATACCGCCTGATACTCCGACCCAAAACGCTATCGGCAAACGTCAGAAAAGAATGCTGCTCGTCGGCAACAAAAATGACCTCGACAGTAATGGGATTGCCTGGAACGAATTGAAGGTCAGATATCCCAACCTCTCTTCCATCTCTGTCTCAGCAGCATTTGGCAACAACCTTGAGGCACTAAAGAGGGCAATCTTTGATGCTTTGGAAATAGTCCGGGTTTATACCAAAGCGCCCGGAGAAAAGCCCGACCTTACAGAACCGATAATCTTGAAGAAAGGCGGCACTGTCAAAGAGGCGGCTGAGTCCATACACAAAGACTTTAAGGCGAAATTAAAGTATGCTGTGGTCTGGGGTTCAGGGAAATTTGATGGTCAGAGAGTCAGCCAAGAGCACATACTCCAGGATGGGGATATAATCGAGTTTCACATCTAAGAAGCTGCCGAGTGTCTCCTTCGTAGCCAGACTTCGTATAACTTTTCCCCTAATTGTTCTATGTACCCCCTGTTCTCCAGTTTGGAACACCACTCCTCAGGAATTCCTTCAATTCCCAGGTAAGCACCGGAGATGGCACCGGTCATTGCCGCTATGGTATCAGTATCCCCACCCAGACCCACAGCAAACAGCACTGCATCCCTGAATGAACCAGCGTGAGAAGCAAAACAATATATAGCCGTAGGAACAGAGTTAAACGCCTCGACGCCATGACCCAGTTCATCAACAATGACAGCTACTTCACCCGTGTTTAAAAGCCGCCTCGCCTTAGCCAGTCGTTCCCTGTACACCGTGTGGCGAACGAAATTAGCCAACTTCGATAGAAATTCCTCCGCGTCAAAGCTTGAATCACACCGCATACTTAGCGCCAGAGCAACAGCATAAGCCTGTAAAGCTGCCCCTTCTTTACCCAGCTCATGACTGTGTGTTATCTGGCTGGACACATATGCTATCTCTCGCAAGGAATCTGGGTCATCATGGTACAAGACACCCACCGGGGCAATCCTCATCGCCGAACCATTCCCGTAGGAACCACCGTGGTAAACCTTATCACCAACTTTGTCCCATGGTTCGCCAAGTCGTAACATGCGAAATATAAGCGGAGGTCCAGGACCATACCCCCGCCATGGTTCAGCTTCATAGTTCCTGGCAAACACCCCCGCCATATGTTCCCCATCAAACCCTCCCTTTGCCGCTAGTGATTCAGCTACTCCTATCATCATATGAGTATCGTCAGTGTATCTGAGGACCTCCCTTTCGCCAACTACAGCTTCTATCGTCCGAAGGTCAAACGGTGACAACCCCTCAAAACCAGCACCCAACGCATCACCCACGCCAGTGCCCACAAGCGCCCCCAAAAATTTCCATCTCACAGACTCAGCGCACATCAGCCCCCACCTTTGCAAACACTGTTAGCACACAAAAACTTGTCTGCAACAGAATATGTAGCTGCACCAACTCATCCGAACTTCTCTTGCTCCTTTCAGAGGGAACAAGTAGAAGATTTTCCTGACAACAATTATTATATACTGGGTACCGGTGGTCAAGAGGGCAACGAATATCACAAAAATATAGACTAAGCCCAATTTTAAAAACGGTAATCACAAACAGTGGATGCAAAGATAGCTGAAAAGATAAGCAGGATCGCTGGAGATACAACACACGGTGCCAGCTGGCTGACCAAACAAGCCATAGGCATTTTCAGTTTGACTGCTAGAGAAAGCCGAGCTCAGACCATCGAAGAATTCATGGACGAAGTAAGGCGGGTAACTTTAGCCGTTGCCAAAGCAAGGCCCAGTATGGTCTCATTAGCCAACTATGCGAACTTCTTTCTTGCCCAAATATTGGAAGCCAGAGAGCAGAAAGACCTCCCCGCCCTTAAACTATACGCCATAACAAAAGGATTGGAACTGGCAAAAATTTCGAAACAAGCCTTCTCCAAGACTATAGAATATGCCAGCAGCATAATCAAAGACGCCGACACTGTTGCCACATGTAGTTATAGCTCGACCGTATGCCAAGTGCTTGAACTAGCAAAACGTAAGGGTACGAGTTTTCAAGTCATCATTGCACAGTCCAGTTTTGGCAACACTAATTATGGCGAGATCTTGGCTACTGAACTTGCCACATGTTCCATTCCCACACAAATAATAGCCGACAACGACATTCACCGAGAGATCGCCAGAGCCACCAAAGCGTTGATCGGTGCCGATACCATAACAGCCGATGGCAATCTTATAAATGGCACACCCAGCTTGGCACTAGCCCGAGCTTCCAAGACTAAGCGGATACCTCTTTTCGTGGTATGTGAAACATCGAAGTTCGATTTCCTTGGCTATACATCAGAGTTCAGAGAGCCAGGCTTCGATAACATCCCATTAGATATATGCACCGCGGTGATAACTGAGAAAGGTACAATGAGGCCAGAGTTGGTCACCACCTATATTCAGCAAAGGACCGAAGAAATGACCCCCCTATTGCAGGGAGATAAACTCGTTTTGAGAGACACAATGGACCAAAAACAGGTCGGATAAATAGATGAAAACACACACAACAGACGGTGGAAAAGACAGACCAAAGGTCATAGACACACATGCCCATCTGGACGAAGTAGAAGACCTTGAAATGGTTCTTGACGAGGCTGAGAAAGCTGGTGTCGCTGCTATCATCGCTGTCGGCTCAAGTCAGGAGTCCAATGAGAAAGTACTGGACATCTCCCGCCGATATCCTCACCTCGTCTACCCAGCCCTGGGACTTCATCCCTGGGAACTTGGCAATCTCGACCACGGCAAAATCAGCCACATATTGAGCTTCATTGAGCAAATGTGCCATGAAACTGTAGCCATCGGTGAAGTAGGATTGGACTATGATAAAAGGGTTATCAAAAGAGCGCCAAAGGAATTCCAAAAGGCAGCCCTCAAAGAAATCTTGACCTTAGCTCGAGAGCACAAAAAGCCAGTCATACTACACAGCCGCTATGCATGGCAGGACTGTTTCCACCTTGTCCAGGAAATGGGTGTCGAAAAAGCAGTCTTCCACTGGTTCACCGGCTTTTCCAGCGTGCTCAAAAACATACTTGATGCCGACTACTATATCTCCGCCACCCCCGCTGCCGAATATCATGAAGAACACAGAAGGGCAATTAAGGAGACCCCCATAGAAAAACTACTCTTAGAGACAGACACACCTGTGACCTATGGCAGAGAGACAAAGTATCAGTCCCGTCCTACCAGCATCTTTAGAAGCCTTAAAGCTGTTGCCATACTTAAGGGGATAGAAGAGTTTGCCATAGCATCACAGACAACCCAAAATGCCGTAAGGCTCTTTGACCTTACCGCACTAACCTGATATTGACCCGAGCTAGAACTATCATATTACGACTTCTCTGTTCAGTCCTGATTGCCGAAAACTGACAATTGCTACGGAAATTTGCCCCCGAGACTCAGATATGTTATAAAATATGACCGTGAAGGCAGTTATCCTCGTTGGTGGTGAGGGCACCAGACTGCGCCCGCTTACTCATTACTCAACAAAAGCTATGGTGCCAGTATTAAATAGACCATTTCTGGAACACTTATTGCGTTATCTTGCCAGCCACCATATCGGAGAAATTGTACTGGCTATGGGCTATAAACCAGATTCTATTAAAAACTATTTCAGTCATGCTGACCAGCTCCAAACTAAACTTGTTTATAGTATCGAGCCCGAGCCCTTAGGCACTGCTGGCGCGGTAAAACATGCCGAGCAGTACTTAAATGATACCTTCTTCGTCTTCAACGGCGATATCTTCACTGACCTCGACTTAACCGCAATGCTGCACTTTCATAAAAAAAACAAAGCTAAAATAACCATCGCCCTGACGCCGGTAGAAGACCCAACACGCTTTGGTATCGTAGAGACCGACGCTCAATTGAGAATAAGGCGGTTTATTGAAAAACCGAGTCGGGACCAGGTTACCACCAACAATATAAATGCTGGCGTTTACATCTTGGAAAAAGGGGTATTGGAGCATATTCCCGCTGGAAAACGCGTCATGTTTGAACACGATGTCTTCCCATCGCTTTTGGCTGCTGGTGAGCCTGTCTTTGCCTACCTCACCAACGCCTATTGGATAGACATCGGTACACCGGAGAAGTACCGCCAGCTGAACTGGGACCTCCTCACCGGGAAATGTTCCCCCCCCGGTTTCGAAGCTTCAGACTTCCAGTTACACAAGCATTGCTTTAATCATCCACAAGTCAGAACCTGCGGGGTAGTCCTAATAGGCGAAGGGTGCAAAATCGGTAGAGGAGTCGAACTCAGAGGACCAGCCATTATCGGTGCCGGTTGTCAAATAGCCGATTGTGCTATAATAGAAAGGTCTATACTATGGCAACATGTTATAGTCGGGAAGAACGCAATGCTGAAAGAATGTATTGCAACAAGCAACAGTTACATTCCTGACAACAATAAACTCGAAGGAGTGGTTGTTACTCCTAATACACCGGTTCCTAAATAACATCCGCAATTATCCATCGCCAGGAGGAATAAACTATGTCAAACATAATCAACATAGACCAGGGAAGTTTTGATAGCTCTGTACTACAGTCAAGCAAACCTGTGCTGGTTGATTTCTGGGCACCTTGGTGTGCACCATGCCGTGCTATAGCCCCCGTCATAGAAGATCTGGCTAAAGAGTATGGGGGGCAGATAGAGTTCGCCAAGGTCAATGTAGACGAAAACCCTTTCATAGCCTCTAAATATGGCGTCATGAGCATCCCAACCATTATCGTGTTCAATAGTGGGAAACCAATACAACATGCCATCGGCTACCAGTCAAAAGAGCAACTGAAGAAAATACTGGACAAGGTGCTGAAAAAGTAATGGCGATGACTGAGATCACCTACGCAGTTGCTTTTACCGGTGGGATACTTTCCTTTTTCTCTCCCTGCATTCTACCTCTCGTACCAGCTTACATTGCCAGCCTTGCGGGCATCACCTCCATCGAGCCTAATGTACGCCGGAATTACCTGCCGATAATCTTCCACAGCCTCAGCTTCGTCCTTGGCTTCTCACTAGTCTTTACCTGCTTTGGCGCTTCAGTGGGGCTTATTGGTACCGCTCTCATTGCTCACTCGGTCTTGCTGCGCCAGCTTGCTGGTGCCCTCATCATAGTGTTTGGCGCACTCATTATAGCTGCTTATAAACTGTCCTGGCTTAACTATGAAAAGAATTTTATATCCAGCCTGAGAGGTAACCCTGGCTATCTCCGTTCCATAGTGCTTGGAGCCGCCTTCGCACTGGGCTGGACACCGTGTGTAGGTCCTGTGCTCGGCGCTATTCTGACTTTAGCCTGGAGTTCACACACCGCTGTTCAAGGTGTGTACCTGCTAGCTACCTATTCCCTGGGCTTGGGTATACCATTCATTCTGCTTGGCGTCGCATGGGGAGTACTCACGCCACTGTGGAGAGGTATCAACCGGTACCTCGGCGCCATCTCGATAGCCAGTGGCATCCTGCTCATAATAGTCGGTATCCTCATCCTTACCGGCAGCCTGGAATGGTTGAGCAGCTTTGTTAACTGGTAGCTGTCGCCCCAAAGCATAGAAGAATTTTACGGAGAATATAGAACAATGAAAAGGATAGCTACGATTTCTATGTCCAGTATCATGTTGCTGACATGGTTTCTCATCGGGTGCAGTGGTACAGCTGCCGTCCCGCAGGTGGGCGATAAAGCACCCGACTTCACACTCGAAGACCTCAACGGGGCAAAAATAAGCCTTAGCCAGTTTCAGGGGAAAACAGTGCTCCTTGTATTCGCCAGCATCAATTGTAAAGGCTGCGAGGACCAGATGCCCCACCTTATTGCTATATCTGAACAGGAAAGAGAAAACTTCGTCATCTTAGAAGTGTACCAGTTCAACGGCGCCAACCTTGTACGCGACTATGTGACTAGAAAGGGCTTCGTGCACTTCACCACCCTGCCAGATCCTAAGGGCGAGGTTGCTATAAAATACGGTGCTGCCCGCAACCCACCAACAAACTTTATCATCGACGGGAACGGGATTATTAGACATAAAAAAATCGGACCTTTCGCAAACCCGGAGGAGATAAGCTCAGCCATCAAGTCGTTATAGACTGCAAACCTACCCGCCACAAGACCACACAGGTTTCGCCATGTCCCTGGAAGACGAGAGCAGCATAACTGTCGAAGTTGGTATTATAAGAGACGGCACTCCCGGCATTAGCATAACCATGCTTGACAAACTTATAGGGCAACTGCCCGATAGCAAAGTAACTTCTTTAAGGTTGACCGATAGCTTAGCTGTATGCGTTTGCGACGAGTATGGTGAGCAGCGCTACTTGCTCTATGTACCTGGAACACCGACCAAAGGACAGCAAATATCAGACACAAAGGTAGTCATCTTCGTCAGGCCGTAGTTCTGTACAAGTTCACCAGGCGATGAGATAACGGACGATAGTGTCATCTCGCGGCGCCGGTGCAAACCCATTAATCTGCGAGTAACTCTTGCCCACCATTAATTTGACCTCACGGTCAAATTGGGGCTCAATAAATATTAGTCCTTTATCCGTAGTCTCAAAAGCCACTATTGTATGTCCATAGCCATCAGGATGGAAAATATCAACAATAGCACACCTGATACCCATTTCCTCTGCATTATTATTTACCCCGACGGCGAAGTCAACACAAACATACTGGTTTTCTGAATAAGCCTTTGACTCTGTAGCATCTTCGGCTAGAAACTGCTTCATCTCCTGATAGCTTGGATTTCGCAGAGCGACAGCCTTCCCCCCACTGCTTGACTGTTGCTCCAGTTTATACTCTGTCTGACGCGCCTTATAGCCAGCATCATAACCCGCCTGATAGCCCTTCTCCTCACCTTGGTCATAGCCCTTGCTATAGCTAGCTACTTGACCGACCTTATAACCGTAAGCGTAGCCTAAAAAACCGGACACACCACATAACATAACAGACACCAAAAACAGCCCTAATGCTGCAGCAATCCTCCGATTGTCCATCTGAAGCCCCCTCCTCCTTTCTTAGACGATACTATTCCCAGTTTAATCTTTTGCCATTCCTTTAGCAAGAAACTTATCTTGACGATAAAAGCCAAATAGAGTAGGCTATTATGTTACTAAAAGGGGGCGATAACAGCTTTGTGGTGCCGCGGTATCAGAGGCGCTACCATAGTACCAGACAATACAAAGGAAGCTATTCTGGCTGCAAGCAAAGAATTACTTGAAGCCATGATAAGGGCGAATGAGGTAAGCATTGATGACATCGCCTGCATCTGGTTCACCACTACACCAGACCTCAACGCAGCTTTTCCGGCAGCCGCTGCTCGTGCAATGGGCTGTAACGATGTTGCTTTGCTTTGCGGACACGAGATGAATGTTCCCGGAGCACTATCACGATGCCTCAGGATTCTAATGCTAATCAACACCACTAAAAAAAACAATGAGATCGTACACATTTACCTTAAAGGAACAGAGGTGCTCAGAGAAGGTGTCTAGGAGAGAGAAATGATCGTGGTCATGAGGGTCGGCTCAACAGAAAAAGAGGTCGCCAGAGTAGTGGACCGCATTGAAAAGGCTGGACTAAAGGCGCACCTTTCCAAAGGCACGGAACGCACCATCGTCGGTGTCATCGGTCAAATCTTCCCTGAACTGCGGGATATGTTGGAAATGCTCCCCGGCGTAGAAGAGGTCATCTCGGTAAGCAAACCATACAAGCTCGCCAGCCGTGAGTTCCATCCCCTTGACACCATCATCGATATCAGTGGTACCACCATCGGAGGCAAAGAGATAGTGGTTATGGCTGGACCATGCGCCATAGAAAGCGAAGAGCAACTCATAGAAACAGCCAAGGCAGTGAAGGCTGCCGGTGCTACTATTCTACGCGGCGGCGCTTACAAACCAAGTACTTCTCCTTACCACTTCCGCGGCTTGGGAAAAACTGGACTAGAACTCTTAGCTCAAGCAAGAAAAGAGACCGGACTGCCGGTCATCACTGAGGTTATGTCACCTGAAGAGGTCGAACTCGTAGCCAAGTATGCTGACATTCTTCAGATAGGCGCCAGAAATATGCAGAACTTCAACCTTCTTGTGGAAGTGGGTAAGGTAAATAAACCGGTCATGCTGAAACGAGGGCTCTCAGCTACAATCCAGGAATGGCTGCTAGCAGCCGAATACATTCTGGCACAGGGGAACAACCAACTTATGCTCTGCGAGCGAGGCATCAGAACATTCGAGACTTACACCCGCAACACTTTTGACTTAAGCGCTATACCTATCATCGAAAAAGTTAGCCACCTGCCTATCATTGCTGACCCCAGCCACGGCACCGGTAAGTGGTATCTGGTAACCCCTATGGCTCTGGCTGCAGTAGCCGCCGGGGCTGACGGCATAATGGTAGAGGTACACCCTAACCCTGACTCAGCCCTCAAGGATGGCGCCCAATCTCTCACTTTTGACAATTTTCGCCAGCTAATGACACAATTGGGCGAAATAGCCAAGGCCGTTGGCAGACCACTGGCTAAACCATCTATAGAAACACTCCCACCCCCAGGCTAAACATGAAAAAAATTAGTGCACAGATTCAAAAGGAACTGGCGCAAGTTAGACCACAAAAAGAGACTCTGCTGACCGTCGGCGTCTTCGACGGTATACACCTGGGACATCAACGCCTGCTATCACACCTTAAAGTTCAAGCCGAGGGCAGAAACTGTCTCAGCGGTGTGGTAACTTTCAAGACTCACCCCGAATCAGTGTTATCATCCGGGGTCCTCATACCATGGCTGACCGGACTTGAGGACAGGATAGCCCTCATCCACGAACTCGGCATAGACCTAGTTATTGTCTTATCGTTTACCTTAGAACTCTCCCGTCTCAGCGCCCGAGAATTCGTTCAACTCTTGAAAGACCGCCTGAAAATGAGTGGGTTGCTCATCGGACCCGACTTCGCCCTAGGCAAAGACCGAGAGGGTGATATAGAAAGCCTCCGCTCATTGGGCAAGCAAATTGGCTTCACCGTTGAAGTGTTTCCTCCCGTGATGCTCGATGGTATGGTGGTCAGCAGCAGCATCATCCGCCAATTTTTAGTACAGGGAGATATACAAAAGGTGGAAAAGCTGACCGGCCGTCGTTTCAGCATTGCAGGAAAAGTTATCAGTGGCGCAAGGCGAGGCAGGACTTTAGGGTTCCCTACCGCCAATCTAAAAACCAGCCCCGACCAAGCGTTGCCAGCCGATGGAGTTTATGCTACCATTGCTTATATTGACCACAAGCCCATGCCGGCGATAACCAATATTGGCATCCGACCTACGTTTGGTGGCGGGGCACGCATCATCGAAACACATTTGTTTGATTATACCGGTGACCTTCTAGGACAAAGGCTAAAGATTGAGTTCTTACACCGGATAAGAGAGGAAAGACACTTCGCTACCGTGGAGGACCTGAAGGCACAAATTGCTAGAGATATCGAGCAAGCAAAAGCAATGTTAGCTAACAGAGAAAAATGACAGACCCAGCACTTAAGCGACTGCTAAAACGCGGTGTAGCTGAAACAATAGTCGAGTCCGAGCTATTAAAGCTTTTAGAGTCTGGCAGACCGCTAAGACTCAAACAGGGCTTCGACCCCAGTTGCCCGGATATACACCTGGGACATGTGGTCGGCCTGAGAAAATTGCGCCAGTTCCAAGAACTGGGACACAAAGTTATACTTATCGTGGGAGACTGGACAGCACAAATAGGTGACCCCACCGGCGTCTCAAGCACCCGCCCGATGCTTACAGCAGATGAGGTACGCGCCAATGCCCAGACCTACATGAAGCAATTCTTCAAGGTGGTGGACAAAAACAAGACCGAGGTTAAATGGCAGAGTGAATGGTTCGGTAAATTCGGGCTGGAGGATGTAATAAAGCTCACCAGCAAGTTTACAGTAGCCCAGTTTCTAGCCAGAGAAGATTTCAACAAACGGTATACCTCGGGGCGTCCCATTGCCCTTACTGAACTTCTGTACCCGCTTCTGCAAGCATATGACTCGGTAGCTATAGAAGCAGATGTTGAATTTGGCGGAACCGACCAGAAATTCAACTGCCTTGTAGGTCGTGAACTACAACAGATGATGGGACAGAGACCTCAACAGATATTACTTGTCCCGTTGCTCGTCGGCACCGACGGTAACCAGAAAATGAGCAAAAGCCTAGGCAACTTTATAGGCATAGATGAACCACCTCACGAAATGTATGGTAAGGTCATGTCAATTCCAGATGACCTTATGATGGACTATTTCGAACTTCTCACCGACATCAGCGAGGAAGAAATCGCCGAATATAAAGCCAAGATGGCCAGTGAGCAAATCAACCCCATGGGTGTAAAAAGGCGACTCGCTTTCGAAATAGTGTCCCAATTCCACGGTATAGAGGCAGCCCGTGAAGCCGAAGAACATTTCACCAGGGTCTTCCAGAAAAAGGAGGCGCCAGAGGAGATGGTGCGACTCGCCGAACTCCTCTCGGACAGCGATGTCACATTAACGGCTGCTTTGACCAAGGCCGGCCTGACCAAAAGTCGCTCCGAAGCTCGTCGTCTCCTTGCTCAAGGAGCTATAGAGATCAACGGTAAAAGAGTCATCGAAGACCTGGAACTATCCAGTATTGCTAAAGGTAGTGTAATTAAAGTAGGGAAACGCCGCTTCGCTTCCCTATAGAAATATCTGAAAGGAGGCTAAAGCAATGCAACTGAGAATACCCGGACCAACCCCGTGCCCACCCAACGTGCTGAAAGCTGTAGGTGGTCAAATGATAAACCATCGCGGTGCTGAATTCGCCCAGATTATCCGCAATGTTACCGAAAAGCTGAAGCAATTGTTCCAGACAAAAAATGACGTCTTCATACTCACCTGCTCGGGTACCGGCGGCATGGAAGCAGCAGTGGTCAACACGCTCTCATCTGGAGACAAGGTCCTGGCACTCTCCTGTGGCTTCTTCGGCGACCGCTTTGCTGAAGTAGCAGAATGTTATGGCGCTGAAGTAAAACGACTCAACTTTGAATGGGGCAAACCAGTCGACCCCGATGCCGTCCGCAAAGCCCTTAAAGAAAACCCCGACATTAAAGCTGTACTGGTAACACATAACGAGACATCCACTGGCCTCACCAACGACCTCAAAGCTATCAGCGCTGCGGTCAAGGAATTCGATAAACTTATCCTTGTAGATGCTATCAGCAGCTTGGGCTCTATTGAATTACCGATAGACGAATGGCAATGTGACGTGGTGGTTACTGCCTCTCAAAAAGGCTGGATGGTCCCGCCGGGCTTGGCAATGGTCAGCGTCAGCGAGAAGGCGTGGCAAGCCCACGCTAAAGCCAAAATGCCAAGATACTACTTCGACTTTACCAAAGCCAAGAACTATCTGGAACGAGGGCAGACTCCTTGGACGCCCTGTGTTTCCACCTTTTTCGGCTTGACTGTTGCCCTGGACATGCTGCTGGCTGAAGGCTTGCCTAATGTCATCGCCCGCCACGCCAGACTTGCCGAATTCACCCGCCAGGGCATAAAATCCCTCGGCTTATCCATATTCCCTGAAGAAAAATACGCCTCCAACACAGTCACCGCAGTTAAGTCCTCAGAAAAACTTGATTTGTCCAAATTTCTCCAGATACTGAGAGACGAATACAAGGTCATACTGTCCGGTGGGCAAGGCAACCTATCGGGTAAGATTTTCCGCATCGGTCATCTTGGTTGGATCGGAGAAAAAGACATAAAAGAGGTTCTACAAGCAATAACCAAAGCCATTCCCAAGGCAAGCACCTAACACCTGAGAGAAATTTAATTAGGATTAAGGAAAGAGCATGAAGGTTCTCATCGTCGACCCTGTAGCCGAAGAGGGGATAGAAGCTCTGCGCTCCCATGTAGAAGTCGATGTCAAGCTAGGCATAAAGCCCGACGAACTCCGAAACATAATCGGTGAGTACGATGCTTTAATAGTACGCAGCGAGACAAAGGTCACTGCTGACATTATAAAAGCCGGCAAAAAACTGCAGGTCATTGCTCGTGCTGGTGTCGGTCTGGACAACATCGATGTCGAAGCTGCCACCAGGCATGGTATAGTAGTGGTGAACGCTCCCACAGGCAATACCATCGCGGCTGCTGAGCACACCATGGCTTTGATGCTGGCACTGGCACGCCATATACCACAGGCTAACACCAAACTGAAATCAGGTGTTTGGCAACGAACTGAGTTCATGGGCACTGAACTCAGAAACAAGACTCTGGGCATCGTCGGGCTGGGAAACGTCGGCTCTGAAGTCGCCAGACGTGCCCAGGCTTTCAAAATGCGCCTCATCGGCTACGACCCCTTTGTCTCCCCGGACTACGCACGCAATCTCGGAGTTGAGTTAGTACCCCTAGAACAACTATTGCGAGAGTCTGATTTCATCACGCTTCACCTCCCGCTAACCACAAAGACAAAAGGGCTGATCGGCAGCAAGGAACTCGCCAAAATGAAGCCGACGGCACGCGTCATAAACTGTGCACGCGGTGGTCTTATCGATGAAGAAGCCTTGTTACATGCGGTGGAATCAGGTAAGATAGCCGGTGCCGCTCTCGATGTTTTCTCCAAAGAACCAATCACTGAAAGTGTGCTCTTCAGCAGCGATAAAATCGTTGTTACCCCACACCTCGGCGCCTCCACCGCCGAAGCCCAAGCCAGCGTTGCCCTAGAGGTCGCCGAACAGGTCCTCGCTGTCCTGAGAGGACAACCAGCTAGATACGCCGTCAATGCACCCCAAATCCCTGCCGAACTCCTCTCCGTGCTGGCTCCGTTCATGCAAGTCGCCTCTACGCTTGGCAGTCTAGCCAGACAGCTTATGGAAGGACAGGTAAAGAGTATTCTGATTAGATACAGCGGTGAACTCGCCAACTATGATACCTCTGCAGTGAGAGCCGCAGCCATTGGCGGCTTACTGGAAGGCATAAGCGAGGAAAGGATCAACCTCGTCAACGCCAGCATTATTGCCAACCAACGGGGAATAAAAGTACTGGAGCAAAAAGAGAGCACCTGCGAGAACTATGCTAGCCTCATCACCGTAGAAGTAACAACCGATATCGGAAAGACCACAGTTGCTGGCACGGTCTTGCGCGGCGAGACCCATATCGTTCGTGTGAATGATTTCTGGCCAGATATCATCCCCACCGGGGGTTACTTCCTCTTCAGCGACCATCGTGACCGTCCCGGTCTTATCGGCGCTGTGGGCACTATAACCGGAA
>DAOUAI010000150.1:0-4372 GCA_034433775.1 Dehalococcoidia bacterium | reverse complement strand
GACTTGCTGGGTATCCTGCAAGGGTGGAGGACAGTGGCGATTCTCCGGACAAAGACCAGATCAGGGGCACCGATTTGAGCCTGCCCGCCGATTTCAACTCAATACAGCCGTGCGTATATGTGAGCACAGACAGCGATGTCCCTGGTGTTCAAGTCGGGATTTACCGCATAGAAGGTCCTGCCGCTACTGTAACACATTTTGGCGGGAGCTACGGCAGAATCCATAGCATCGCCCACTTCGGGAAAAAGCAACAGGGCAGGCTGGTCGCCGGCGAGGTGCCGGGCGCAGGCTATAAGGTGAAGGTGTGGTGGACAGATAACGCCTATCCAGGCTACGGTTTATCGCCATCACTCAAGGAGGCGACACAGCCACCAACAGGACCGGGTAACGCCTTTGTCAAATGGAGTTACGATGGCACCGTGGCTTATTGTGGCACCAGCGGCACAGCCGCCAACGATGAGAGCGCCTTTTCATCCAGCTTTGACTTCGGTGATACCTGGCAGCAAGTGAGCCTGATAGATACCACCATCAATATTTCGGACATTGCACCAGCACCGGACTCTAAAAGTCTGTTTCTAGCAAGCTACACACCGTACGGTCTCGAGGGCGTATGGCGTAGCGCCGGTGAGCCGCTGGGGCACTACTGGGGACGGGTGCTCTCCATCGACACAACCACAGACAGGTTGATATTGAGACTGAGCCCTAACTATACGGATGATTACACCATCTATGTTGTCGAGGTGGGTGATTCGGGGTCACAATACAACAAAATGGCGGTATCGCATAACCGCGGCAACACCTGGCTGCACCGCTCCGTGCCCGCCCCGGTCATCGACTTCGCCGTCGAGGATAAAAATACTTTTTATGTCGCCCTGCCCCACGGTCGGGTGCGCAAGGACACGACCGCCGGTGCCACCTGGACCAGACCTGAGGTAAGCTGCTTCTGGCGGAGTGGGGCTGAAATCAACATGCTCCACATCCCCACCCCAGGGCATATCCTTGTGGGAAGCCAGGATGGGCGGGTGGCCTACTCTACCGATGGCGGCGAGACCTTCACCGAGATCGAACCGGTGGTGGGCAATGACCCCAGCCGTGTGGGCGATGTGCAGGTGGCAGCTGACGCCAATTACCTGAATAACAATATTATTTACGCCTCGGACAACATAAGCGATAAGGGTATCTGGCGCTGGATCATCGGTATTTCCAAGGAATGGGAACAGATAGACCGGGTGGTCACCGACCTAGGAGCAGGACGGCGGGTTGCGGGGCTGGTGGTGGGTACATGCGGGACACTTTATGCTGCATCCAGTGAAAATGTCACCGGGTACAGGGGTGGTATAAGCCGCACGCTTAACCCCAGCCACAAAGAACTGACGCAGATCGAATGGGACATCATAAACCGTACTTTGCCCGATGGTGCGGCGTTTAACCCGCTGGTGACCTTCAACCATAATCTGCCCCACCTTAAAATCTCGGATGAGGATGAAGGGAACATTCTCTGGGCGGTGGACACCGCCAACAAGCTCATCTACGCCTTCGACGACAACATCTGCTGCCGCAGTCCCATCACCGTGACAACCAGAGAAATAGGTTGTGATCCGGCATCAGGGCGGGCACAGGAGGTAAATTTCTGCTGGGAGCAGCTCTCTCTGGCTGACGCTTACGACATCGAGATAGCCAAGGACGACGATTTCAGCCTCAAGGTAGTGGACATGGCGGGCGAACACATGTGGGAGGGGTTCCTGGTACCTGTTGATGTTACCCGACCGTGCGTTTTCTTCTCCGCTGGCGGTGGGATCGCGGGGAGAGCACTTATAATAACGAACGAAAACGACCCCGAGAAGAAGCGCCCGGTCACAGCACAGGCTGAGGGTTCGAGCATCGGTCTGCAGGGGCAGCTTGAATGCGGTCATACTTACTACTGGCGGGTAAGGGTACGCCATGCTGCCACCACCGAGACCATCAGAAGTCCGTGGTCGGAGGTAAGGAGCTTTACCGTGAAAGCAGGCATGCCCATTACGGCGCACTACCAGGGAATACAATTGCTAGCCCCACATAACGGGGCTGTTGGTCTTCCGATAACCTCGATCCCCTTCTCCTGGGCACCCCTGCCCGGGGTGACTAGATACCAGTTCGAGCTAGCTGAAGATGCAGACTTCAGTAAAATCATCTCCAGCGTCAACACCGCTGCCACGGTCTATACTTACGATGGCTGGCTTAAATACCAGAGCGCCTATTTCTGGCGGGTGCGCGCTCTGGAGGTAAATGGGCAGACCTCACCCGGCTACTGGAGCCCGACCTACTGTTTCCAGACGGAGACCTTTGAATTACCCGCAGTCCCAGCAGCGGTGCCGCCAGGTGTACCCCTCTGGGCATGGGTCACCATCGCATTGGGTAGCGTACTTATAGCGGTGACCGTAAGCCTGATTTTTCTTTGCTAGCCACCTATCCCCAGAGGTCTTTAGCCACATCATCAAGCCCAAGCTCTACCAGCTTTTCCCTGGTGGGCTTACCGCTCTCCCAGTCCCACTTCCTGAAGGCGTAATATTCCCTGAGCATGGTGTCCATATCCGGCGACTTACCTACAGTGGCACCTTCATTTAAGGGCTGGATGCAAATGCGCGGCAGTTTATCTTCCTTTCTGGTTAGTCCTAGCTTGTTGCTGATCGCCCGCTTGATATTCATTGACCGCTCACCGGCAGTACTTAGGTCGGCGGGAGTATAATTCCACCCGGTGACGGCGCTCAGCATCTCGCTTAGCTGCGTGGCGCTGTAGGGAGCGAACTTGCACATAAGTAAGGAGTCGAATAGGTCCTTATATGACTGATACTTAGCTGCTGACTCGGCTTTGCCCTGGGACTGGTGGCGGTCACCGGGCAAAACGCCCAATTCCATTACGGCACCGCCGATGTCTACAGTATAGTAATCACCTTTCAGATGGCAGGCGCCGCGGGGACCCGTGGCATAGGAGATAGCCTGACCGAAGAATGCCCGGGCATCGTGCATCGGTACTTCCTGCCCCTTAACATGGGCAGCCTCTTCAGGGTCAGCGCCCAGCTCCTCAGCCATGCGTCGTACCCCCTGTCCCAATAACTCACCGATACCCTGCTTTTTGATCATCATCTCAACCAGCTTTACCACCGCCTTGCCATCGCCCCACTTAAGTTCCATACCCGCTTTTTTCTTGGTAAGTATACCTTTTTCATAAAGGTGCATGGCATAGGCTATAGCAACGCCAGCGGAGATGGTATCCAGTCCATGGGCATTGCACAGGTGGTTTGCTTCTACAATGGAATCGGTATCGAAGTTCCAGCATAATGGACCAAGGGCAATGGTGGTCTCATATTCGGGACCATCCACTTCGGCAATGCCTTTGAAGTTCCTTATCAATCTGCCACAGCCTATGGGGCAGCCATAGCAGGCGTAATTACCCATGACATATTTCTGCCGAAAAGTCTGACTGGTCACCTTTTGTGCCGGGAACAGACTACGAGTGAAATATTTGGCAGGCACATCACCCATGACCATTCCCATATCCACCCAGAGCATGGTGCCGTACTCCCGGTAGAGGACAGAGGTGAAGCTATTAGCTATACTCTCTCTTGCCTGTCTGGTGAGTTCAGCCACTTTCTGTTCATCGGCGACACTTACCTTGGCATTTCCGCTTACCGCCACTGCCTTCAGCTTCTTTGAGCCCATGACTGCCCCCACACCGCAACGTCCAGCAGCCCTGCCACGGTCATTGATCACGCCGGAGCACCTCACCATGTTCTCGCCAGCAAGCCCGATAGCAGATATACTGACTTCAGGATCCTTCAGCTCCTCCTTCAAAATTTTCTGTGTCTCATAAATATCTTTACCCCAGACATGGGAAGCGTCCTTTATCTCTGCTTTACCATCCCTTACATAAAGGTAGACAGGTTTAGCTGCCTTGCCAGTGATAAAAATAGCGTCAAAGCCGGTGTTTCTTAATCGGGAAGGAAAGACTCCTCCGGCGGTGGCTTCTCCCCAATAACCGGTTAGCGGTGAGACAGTACAAACTGCCGAGCGGCTCACCATAGGTATGGTGGTGCCCTGAAAGGCACCGGCAGCAAAGACAAGAGGATTTTCTGGCGAAAAAGGGTCCATCCCTGGCTTCACCCTCTCATAGATAAGCCTGGCAGCGAGGGCAGTACCCCCGATAAACCTTCTTAAATCGTCTTCCTTTAATCCGACTGTGCTGGTCTCTCCTTTGCTGAGGTCCACCTGCAAAAGTTTCCCGTGATACCCGAACATCTCCTAACCTCCTTAGAAATCAATATCTTTGCCTTCGTAGGCATACCTGAAAATAGCCTCGCACTGCTGCGGCGTCATCGGACGTGGGCTCTGGAAA
>DAOUAI010000149.1:0-50644 GCA_034433775.1 Dehalococcoidia bacterium | reverse complement strand
AATACTACGAATGGCTTAAGGAGTACTTTGAGCCATTCTTTGAGCGCGAAAACCCTGAGTGGGACTGGACGAGCGAACAAGCTAGAAAACTTGGACTCGGGGACATGGGATGAAAAACACCGAGATCGCTAAGGTCTTCCAGGATATGGCTGACCTCCTGGAACTTAAAGGGGAAAACCCCTTTAAGATACGGGCTTACCAGCGCGCAGCCAGAGCTATCGAGCATTTGCCTAAAGAGCTGGAAATAATGGTCGAGGAGGGCGAAGACCTCCAGAATATACCCGGCGTCGGCGAAGCCATAGCTAAGAAGATCACCGAGCTGGTCACCACAGGCAAGCTTCGAGTCTATGAAGAACTGAAGGCGGAGTTCCCTGAAGGTATAACCGCTCTGCTGGAAATCCCAGGCATCGGTCCCAAAACGGCAAAGAAGTTGTCCACCGAGCTGGGCATTAAAACTGTGGATGAACCGGAGCAAGCCATCAAGGAAGGCAAGGTGGCTAAACTCTTCCGTCTCGGCGAGAAGACCGCCGAGAACATCCTGCAGCAAATACAGGCACTGCGCCGCAAAGACCAGCGGATCCCCATCGGTGAGGCTCTGCCCGTGGTGGATGAGGTGCTAAACGCTTTACGCACCATCCCCGGCGTGAAAAACCTTACCGCAGCCGGCAGTCTGCGCCGCTTCAGAGAAACGGTGGGCGATATCGACCTCATGGGCACTGCCGATAACCCCGAAGAGGTTATCAAAGCTTTCGTATCCTTGCCCCAGGTCCGACAGGTGCTGGCACAGGGTCCTACCAAAGCCAGCGTTATCCTCCCCGGCGGACTTCAAGCTGACTTGAGAATGGTGGAACACGATTCCTTCGGCTCCCTCCTCCAGTACTTCACCGGCAGCAAGCAACATAACATCGCCCTGCGTACCAAAGAACAGAAAAAGGGGCTGAAACTCAGCGAATACGGGATAACCGACCTCTCCACTAACAAGCTGGAGAAATTTGCCACCGAGGAGGACTTCTACCACCGCCTTGGCTTGCAGTATATTCCACCTGAGATAAGGGAGGACCAGGGAGAAATCGAACTTGCCGAAAAGGGCGCCCTACCCCGCCTCATCGAAATTTCAGATATTAAAGGCGATTTTCACGTGCATACCAAATGGAGCGATGGACATGACACTATAGAAGCTATGGCTAGGGCGGCTAAAGCGCTCGGCTATAAGTACATAGCCATCACTGACCATTCAGCAGGACGCGGTATAGCCAAAGGACTTAACGAGGAGCGCCTGAGGCAGCAGATAGAAGAGATAAAGCAACTGAACCAGAAGCTAGGAGACTTCCACATCCTCACTGGCATAGAGGTGGATATACGCGCAGATGGCACCATCGACCTGCCAGATGGACTGCTAGCCGAGCTGGATGTGGTAATCGCTGCCATTCATTCCGCAATGACCCAAAGCGAGGAACAGATAACCAGGCGCTTGCTCAATGCCATCGAAAACCCCCACGTGGATATAATCGCCCACCCCACCTGTCGTCTCATCGGCGAGCGAGAACCGTCGGCTGTGGATATTGAAGCGGTGTTCAAAGCCGCCGCCAGAAACAACAAGGCTCTGGAGATAAACGCCATGCCCGACCGACTTGACTTAAAAGATACCCACATATACCGGGCTCGGGAGCTGGGCATTAAGTTAGCCATTGGCACCGATGCCCACAGCACTGCACAGCTTGGCTTCATGCGCTTCGGCATCGGCATCGCCCGCCGTGGCTGGTGCCAGGCGGAAGACGTGCTCAACACCAGACCTCTCGAAGAAGTCCTGGCTTTCCTGCGCCATTGATAAATTGAGATGACACAGGGGACCCCGAAGAACGAGGCTGATGTCAAAGCCATCGAACACCTAAAGCGCTCGGTGGCAGAGGGCAAACACTGGTATATCGCCCTCCTTGAAGCTATAAAGCTGTGGAAAAGTTCCGAAGAGGAGCACAAGGGGCGTCATTACCGCTATCTTATCGCCGGTGAAGCTTTTGACTGGCTGTTGCTGGCAGAGCGTCTCCTTGAAGAAATCGCTGACCACGTCCCTGAGCAGGAAAAAATCAACCTCCTCTTCTTTGACCAGCCGCCACTTGAACTCAAACATGAGGAATTTAAGGGGCTTATCGGACCAGCCAAATACCGTGCCTATCTAAACTACCTTTACGGCGTCCTCGTTGAGGAGGCACTGCTGAGAGCAGCAGTGGAAGAAGTCCGCAAGGAGCAGTCAGCACTGGGCTTCACCAACGAGAACGAGGTGCTGGACAAAGCTTTCCGCAGGACTTATGGTGCCAGCCGTGAAGCCTTGTTCAGCAATTTCAGGAGAGAAAAGCATATCCGAAAACGCAAGTCCCTTACCCTCGCCGAATTCAGGGAATTTACCTACTGGCTGTTCAAATACCGTGTCAGCAGGACTGATAAGTCACGGGTCGCCAGCGATACCAAAAAGGCGCTGCTGAAGATACAGCGGGATATGAAAGCCAAAGGACTCAAGCCATTTAAGGTCTGAGCTGTTCCAGCTCCTGCTCTAACCTTCCCAGCTTGTCCTGATAAACCTGTAACTTCTGTTTCTCTTTGTCCACCACCACAGCCGGCGCTCTGGAGATAAACGCCTCGTCTTTCAACCGCCCCTCGAGGCGGGCAATTTCTGAGCGCACTGTGCTGATTTCTTTTTCCAGACGCTGCCGTTCAGCCACCACGTCTACCATGCCCTCCCAGGGCAGGACAACCTCCACTTCCTTAAGCACCATCACCAGCCCTTTCTCTTTTCCTTTCCGCCTCTCCTGTCGGTCCAGGACCGCCAAGGGCTTCGCTCTAGCCAGCGTCTCTATAGCTTTAGACTGAGAGGAAATGGCTGACTTGAGTTCATCGGCATAGACACGTGCCCCTATCCACTTACCTGCTGGCACTTTATGCTCAGCCCGCGCATTGCGTATCGCGCGGACTATCTCTATAACTGCCTCCATCACCCGCTCAGCCTCGGGGGCAATAGCCTTCCTGTAAGCTGTGGGGTAATCAGCCACCATTATCGAAGGAGCAGTCAGTATCCCTTTGGGCAACCGCTCCTTCAAGCCCTGCCATAGCTCTTCAGTTACGAAAGGCATAAATGGGTGCAAAAGACGCAAGACTGTCTCCAGCACCAGAGCCAGGAATGGTAATGGCGAGGAGTTGGGATGGGACAGGCGTATCTTAGCTATCTCGATGTACCAGTCACAAAACTCGCCCCAGAAGAAATCGTGAATGTGGCGCTCCGCCTCACCGAACTGGTAGTCGGAGAGAAGTTCGTCCACTTTAAGAATGAGGCGATGGAGCCGACTTACAATCCAGCAGTCCTCCACATGGCTAGCAGACGCCTTGACCAGAGCCCGCCATATGTCGACACCCTGCACCCGTGCCAGCAACGCCAAGTCAGACAAGACTCCATTAGCCTTCGCTGGCTCCGCATCAAGACTGCTGAAGACAAAACGCGCCGCATTCCACAGCTTATTAGCGAAATTGCGTCCGGCTTCAAGCCGGTCCCTGCCCAGGTTCACATCATTGCCCGGTGCCGTGCCCACTGTAACAGCAAAGCGCAGGGCATCGGTACCATACCGGTCAATGAGTTCGGTAGGGTTGAGCACATTGCCACGCATCTTGCTCATCTTCTCGCCCTTCTCATCACGGATGAGCCCATGGAGAAAGACGACCCTGAAGGGCACCTTGCCAGTGTCCTCCAGCCCCATCATGATCATCCGCGCTACCCAGAAAAACAGGATGTCATACCCCGTCTCCATAACCGTGGTGGGATAGAAATAACGAAAGTCTTCGGTATTATCCGGCCAGCCCAGCGTGGAATGCGTCCAGAGGGCAGAACTGAACCATGTATCAAGTACATCCGGGTCTTGAAAGATTTCCGCCGAGCCACAGTGCTGGCAATTTGTAGGCTCGTCAACACAGACGGTCAAGCTGTCACATTTATGGCAGTACCACACCGGGATACGATGTCCCCACCATAGTTGCCTGCTGATACACCAGTCACGGATATTCTCCATCCAGTTAAGGTAGACTCTGGTGAAACGCTCAGGGATAATTACTATCTGCCCTTCGGTAACTGCTTTTATCGCTGGTTCAGCCAGCGGCGCCACGCGGACAAACCATTGTTTGCTGACCAGTGGCTCGACCATTGTCTGGCAACGGTCGCAATGCCCCACAGAATGCGAGTATGGCTCTATTTTCTCCAGCAGCCCGGCTTTCTCGAAATCTGCCACCACCCTCTTCCGGCACGCGAAACGGTCGAGTCCAGCATAGGGTCCAGCCCCCTCATTCATGGTGGCATCAGGGTTCATCACATTCACCAGCGGTAGCCCTTGTCTCTCCGATATCTCAAAGTCCACAGGGTCATGGGCTGGCGTTATCTTCACCGCACCGGTGCCAAAAGACGGGTCAACAGCCGCATCGGTAATTATCGGAATCGCTCTGTTGATGACCGGTAATACCACCTTCTTCCCGACCACCGCTCTGAAACGCTCGTCATCTGGGTTCACCGCTACCGCAGTGTCGCCGAGGTATGTCTCGGGGCGAGTAGTTGCCACAGTGATAAAACCGCCACCGTCTGCAAACGGGTAGCGCATGTAATAGAGGTTGCCAGTAATATCTTTATGCTGCACCTCGAGGTCAGAAAGTGCGGTAAGACACCGGGGGCACCAGTTTATCAGCCTTTCACCGCGGTAGACCAGACCTTTATTGTAAAGGCGAACGAAGGCAGTGCGCACCGCCCGGCTTGGTCCTTCATCGAGTGTAAAGCGCTCACGCGTCCAGTCACAGGACGCCCCTAAACGCTGGTGCTGGTAAGTAATGGCACTGCGCGACTTCTTCACCCACTCCCAGACATACTCTAGAAACTTTTCCCTTCCCAGTTTATGGCGCTCGAGTCCCTCCTGGGCAAGCTTCTGCTCTACCACCACCTGAGTGGCGATGCCGGCATGGTCAACGCCAGGCAACCACAGCGTTGGTTCGCCCCTCATGCGGTGCCACCTGACCATGATATCTTCCAGGGTCGCTGTCAGAGCATGCCCCAGATGAAGTTCACCGGTGACATTGGGCGGTGGCATGATGATGACGAATGGTCTACGCCTGCGGTCTATCTTCGGTGTGAAATAGCCCTGCTCCAGCCAGAAGCGGTACCACCGCTGTTCTACCTGTGCCGGTTCATAAGCCTTCGGTATTTCGCTCATACGCCAACTCCAAGAGAAGGTTTATTGGATGGAAGGAAGCGCATCAGCCTAACAGTCTTACCACCTTGTCCAGGATTTTGTCCGCTGCCTCTCGCTTGGGTAGTGTGGGTAACTTGTCGATGTCGCCCGATTTATCGATTATCACCACCCTGTTGGTCTCAGCGCCTACGGCTGAGACATCATTGGCAACAATCAAATCGAGCTGCTTCTTCCTTAGCTTCTCTCTGGCATTAGCTACCAGGTCTTCACTCTCGGCAGCAAAACCAACTCTGAGGAAGTCCCCCTTTACGCTACCGAGGATATCAGGCGTCCTCTCCAGCTCCAGAGTCAGGCTGTCCGCTTTCTCGCGCTTTATCTTGCTTTCAGCAACTTTCTTGGGACGATAATCGGCTACTGCCGCTGCCATTATCAGCACATCAGCCCTCTCCACAGCCATCTTCACCGCCTCATACATCTCCTGGGCTGTAATTACTTCCACCACTTCCACACCAAATGGCTTGACCAGCGCTGTGGGGGCAGTCACCAGTACCACCTGCGCACCACGGTCTCTGGCAGCCTCAGCAAGGGCATAGCCCATCTTGCCTGAAGAACGGTTAGTCAGACAGCGCACCGGGTCAAGCGGCTCCTGTGTACCTCCGGCAGTGACCACAATGCATTTACCGGACAAATCGCCGCTCCTGCCCAGCACCTGAGAAATAGTCCCCATAATCTCATTAACATCCACCAGCCGTCCCAGCCCCATCTTGCCCGAAGCCAGTCTTCCATAACCCGGTCCCACAATGGTAAAACCGCGTGCCCTAAGCTTAGCCAGGTTCTCCCGCGTCACCTGATTTTCGTACATATTGACATCCATAGCTGGCGCGACGACCACGGGTGCTTTTGTTGCCAGAACGGTGCAAGAGAGCATATCATCCGCCATGCCGGCAGCTATTTTAGCGATCGTGTTTGCTGTTGCCGGCGCTATGACCACCACATCAGCCGCCTCAGCCAGTGATACATGCTCTATACTGTACTCAGAGGATAGCTCAAACATCTTTGTGACCACAGGTCGACCCGTTACGCTACGGAAGGTGAGCGGTGTGACAAACTGGGTAGCTGCCTCGGTCATAATGACATCCACCCTGGCCCCTGCTTGTGTTAGCTGGCTCGCCAGTTCCACCGCTTTATAAGCCGCTATGCTGCCTGTCACCCCGAGTACCACAACCTTGTCCTTGACCATCTCCTCATTCCCTTTCTCTATTCATTTCGTAAATTAAACGCAGACCTATCAATGTGAGGTCAGGGTTCACTTCCTCAATTATCGGCGTCATTCTTGCCAGAAGCTCAGCATACCCCCCGGTAGCCACCACCTTTGCCCTGCCACCGAGTTCCTCCTGAATACGCGATACTACTTTCTCAATCAGACCCGAGTAACCAAACACGATACCCGATAGCATCGCAGCCACCGTATTCCTGCCGATAGCCTTCCTGGGAACGTCCAGTTCCAGTCTGGGCAAGGCAGCCGTCCTTGTAAACAGCGCCTCAGTAGCTATAGCAATCCCCGGAGCAATGGCGCCGCCAAGATAGTCACCTTCTTCGGAAACAGCATCAAAGGTGATGGCGGTGCCCAGGTCGATAACAATCACCGGTCCACCATAGAGTTTGTGCGCCGCCACCGCATTCACCACCCGGTCAGCACCCACCTCCCTGGGGTTATCAAGACAGATCTTCACCCCGGTCTTTACCCCGGCTTCTACAACCAGCGCCTTCGTACTGAAATAGCGCCGGCACATCTGTTCAAAGACCCCCACCAGGGGCGGCACCACACTGCAAAACACAGCCTCATTGATGCTGTTCACTTTCAACCCCTGACGCTCAATCAGGTGAACGAGCAAACTGCCGTATTCATCAGATGTCTGATGGACATCAGTGCCAATCCGCCAGGTCGCCTTCAATTTGTTGCCATCGAAGACCCCCACGGTAATATTGGTATTACCCACATCAAGCGCTAGCAGCACGATAGCTAACCTCCGAGTCTGGACACTTTCAGTCGTTTTATTACCCTGGGCAAGGCAGACAGAAGGTCACTAGCCAGCATGCCGGCATCGCCTAGCTCCTGCCTCACCATCTCTCCAGCTTCACCGTGGAGATAAACACCGCAGGCAGCAGCATCGAAAGGCGACAGTCCTTGAGCAAGGAGCCCGGCTATTATCCCGCTGAGCACGTCGCCGGTGCCAGCGGAGGCAAGCCCTGGATTGGCTATCTGGCTGACCTTCGCCCTGCCGTCAGAAGCTGCCACTACAGTATAAGCCCCTTTGAGCACCACCACCTGTTGCCACTCCATAGCTTTTTGCTTCGCCACCTCCAGACGCCGCTGTTGCACATCAGCAACCGTAGTTACGCTCAAACGTGCCATCTCTCCAGGGTGTGGAGTTAGTATAGCACCCCGACCCAGCTTCTGCCACAATCCTGATACCTGCGATAGGATATTCAGACCGTCAGCATCGATGACCAGAGCTGGTAGATGCCTGCCCTCTGCATCCAGCAGGAGCGACTGCACAAACTTGACCACCGGCGGCTTCTGCCCCAGCCCACAACCAATAAGCAGAACGCTGTAGTCCTGCAAATGTTCAGCCACCACCGAAACCGCTTTCTCGCCGATAATACCGGTCTCCGCTTCAGGGAGTGGTAAATAAGTTGTCTCGGCTAGCTTCGCTGCCAGGATGGGCTGTAAGCTCTTAGGTGTCGACAGGGTCACGAGCCCTGCCCCTACTCTGGCTGCCCCCATACAGGCGAGATAGGCAGCACCTATATAATTGATCGACCCCGCGACCACCAGCACCTTGCCAAATGTACCTTTATTGGCATCGCGAGGGCGCCGCGGCAACACCGACTGCACCCACTGCTCGGTTATCAACTCCGTGCTTATGCCCTCAGCCAGCTCAGGGGGAATCCCGATGTCGACTGCAATAATCTTCCCCGCCCTCTCAGCACCGGGAAAACTGTACAGCCCGACTTTGGGATAACCCAGCGTCACCGTAAAGTCTGCATAAATGCAGTTGGGGTCTACAGCACCGGTATCGGCATCAAGTCCTGAGGGCACATCCACAGCCACAATAGGGACTTCGGGCTTCTTTGCCTTAAATTGTAACACCCTGCTCAACACTTCTTTCAGCAGCCCCTCCAGAGCCCGGCTCCTGCCCGTCCCCAGCACCGCATCCATCACCACCTCAGAGGAACCCAGAAGGTCATCAAGTTTAGCCAGACCGTCGTCTTCACGGGCCCTAACCAGCGCCAGTCCCCGCTCCACGGCAAGTGCTAGGTTCCTATCCGCAGCAGGACGCTCAGTACAAAGATAAAAGACCACCTCCGCCCCCCAGTCGCCGAGATACCGCCCTGCTACCAGTCCGTCGCCACCATTATTCCCCGGTCCCACCAGTATGAGTACCCTCTTGCCCACCACACCATCCATCAGCTTTCGCGTCTCTTCAGCCACCGCCCGCCCGGCGTTCTCCATCAATATCTCGGTGGCCAGACCAATGCTGGCACAATTACGGTCTATCTCCCGCATCTCCTCCGCAGTGACCAATTTCATAACCAGACAGACCTCCTAGCTATTTCCCTGACCACCTGCACACCTGTCCCCTTCTGTGACAAGCCGCTGCAAAACACGGTTCATAGCCATCCAATGCGTCCCCCGCCAGTAGATACGATGACATGAAGGACATTCCATAAACTGCTCCTGTGTCTTGAAGACATAAGGCGGGACCCGACCACGCACTTCCTCCTTGGCTACCTCCGCTAAAGGATAGTTACATTCCAGACATATAGAGAAGGGTCTGTGCTGACAGTCCAGACATAGCGTCTCGATGACTTTTCTTAGCTGTACCTTCGGGTCATCGTCGTTTAGAAAAACAGCCTTCAGTTTCCCGCTGGTGACCACTCGCCGTTTCATAATCTGACTGTCTTTGGTCAAGACCACCCTGTCTTCAGCCAGAGCAAGCCTCACCAAGCTGCCATCGTCTTCCTCTTTAAACAGCAAAGCATCGTACCCCATCATGCGCAGCCATTTAGCCAGCTTGCCCACATTGTGGTCAACAATAAATTTTATCTCCTTAGCCCGTACAACGCTGGACATAGCTAACCGATTTTCAGCGGATTAAAATCAACCTGGTAATCATATACATCCACGCCCTCTTTCCGCTTTAAATACCCTACGGCAAGGTAGGTAAACGGTGTGGCGATTATTTCGTAGACTACTTTCGTCAGCCAGTGGCTGAGCATCATGATACCCAAAACCCCGATAGGTAACACCCCAGCAAAAGCGATAGCGAGCACCACCACTGTATCCACGCCCTGTCCTACAAGAGTGGAGCCGATGGTCCTTGTCCATAGCCACCGTCCACGCGTCCAGATTTTCATCTTGGACAAGACCACCGAATTGGTAAACTCACCTGCGAGGTAAGCCAGAAAAGATGCCAGTAGAAAACGCGGTGTACTGCCTAAGATACGCTCGTAGTCTTGCTGCGCCTCAAAGACAGGGGCTGGCGGCAATATCTTAGCTATCCAGATAGCGATTACAGTTACCACATTGCACAAAAAGCCAAGCCAGATGACACGGCGCGCCTGCTGGTAACCATAGACCTCGGTAAGCACGTCCCCGATGATATAGCTAAGCGGGAAAATAATTATCGCCGCCGGCAGCACTATACCAGCGATGCTTATCTGCTTTACGATGATAATGTTGGCTGTTATCAGGCAGGTGACAAAAAGGGCGGCTACCGTTACAAACCTGTATGAGACCGTCATCCTAGAGCCTTTGACCGCATTCTTAAAACCTCAGAGCCAGCGCCTGCGGTGTAAGAACCACAGTATCCCCATCGCCGAGATGAACATCACTGCAATTAGCAGAACAAAAGAGGTAAGGTCTCCTTTTTCTATGCCACCGGGCAGGACCACATTCATCCCATAGATACTCGCAATCAACATCGGTGGAGTAAGCAGTGCCATCACTATGGTCAGCACCCGTATGGTCTCCTGTAGCCGGTGAGAGGTCAACCAGTTGGCAGTGTCCATCAACCCATCAGCCACCTCTTTAGCATCCTCCAGACCGTCCCAGATCTTACGGATGTGGTCAGCGATGTCACCAAAATAGATGTCCTGGTCTTCTTTAAGGAACGGGTACTCTTCGTTCTCCAGCGCTTCGACAACGGCTATCTGCGGATGGACCACACGACGAAAGGAAATGAGGTCACGCCTGATGAGCGAAATCTCATTCACCGTCTCCGGCACAGGACGGGCAAAAACAAAACTCTCCGCCTTCTCAATATTATCGGTCACTTTGCGCAGGATGGGAAAACAGTAATTCACCAGATTGTCCAGTATATGATATAACAAGAACCCGGAGCTACGGCACAGGTATGTACTGCAGATTGACTCATCAAGTCGGCACTCCTCGAAAAACTTGGCTAACGGCTTCAAGTCACCCTGTTTATGCACCGTGACCACATAATTTTCGCCGATGAAAATATCTACTTCGCTCGGGGTGGTCACACGGTTACGCTTATCGAATACCGGAAAATGCAATACTATGAACAGGTGGTCACCATATTCATCGATCTTGGGACGCTGCACCCGACTGAGTACGTCATCGAGGTTTAAATGGTGAAAGTTGAAGTTCTGTCGCAAGTAGTCGACCTCTCTCTCAGTCGGTCTCTCAATGTAGATCCAATTCAGTTTGCCATAGCTGACTGAACTTACTTTGAGTTCGTGTTCGACGCTAACTTTAGACGTGGTCATGACATTACCGTCGTAAAGCCTTAAATCTATCGCCCTATTTTATCACACAAAGACGAAAACACTGTAGGTCAATAGACACGCTCGTCCACTATAAGTTTGTGTCCTTCCGGTATAGCCCCCTTGCCCACAAACTCAATGCGGTCGACCTTTACCCTTATTGCACTGCTCACCGCATCATTTATCTCCTGGGCCATCCTTTCCCGGTCAATCGCTTCCTCTTTGAGTTCCACTTTCAGTGCCAGTTCATCCCGGTGACCGGACCTGGTAACCACCGCCTGATATTTAGCTACCTGACCAAACCGTACCATCGCCGCCTCAAGTTGCCGTGGATGAACGAACATTCCTCGTACCCTCACCGCATCCCCAATCCTGCCAAGAATGCGCGTTATCCTCAATGAAGTCCTGCCGCAAGGGCAGGGTTCTTCTATCAGGGCTGCGAGGTCGCCGGTGCCAAACCGTATCAGCGGGTAGGTCTCATCAATGGGGGTGACCACCACCTCGCCGACCTCGCCCGGAGGCACAGGACGCCCTGTCTCCGGGCTCACTATTTCCACAATAACCCCCTCCGCAATATGCATCCCCTCCTTGCCACTGCACTCATAAGCAAACAGCCCCACATCGGCTGTGCCGTACACATCGCGGGTTGTGATGCCGTACTTTTCCTCTACCAGCTTCCTTATCGGTCCGCCCCCCATCTCACCACCGATGCAGGCCAGCCTCAGGTTAAAGTCTTTCACCACATCATAGCCCATCTCTTCAGCCTTGTTGATGATGTTTATGAAAAAGCCGGTGCTGCCGAAAAAGCCGGTCACCCGAAGCTGATGCATCACCTCGACATGGAGTTCGGTATTCCCCACTCCCATAGGTATCACAGTGGCACCGGCTCGCCTTAAAGCCTCATCAACCATCAACCCCGCAGGCACCAGATGATAAGACCACGCGTTGATAACCACGTCACCTTTACCAAAACCCACAGATTCGACCAAGTGCTTGTGCCTCTGCCAGAAAGCCTCGCTCTTGTGGTGGGGGTCGTATATCGGTCCCGGAGATACATACACCCGTTCTAGCCCGGTTAAAGGTACTGCCACCAGCCCGCCAAGAGGTGGACGGCTCTTGTACAGGTCTATAAGTTCGTCCTTCCGCAGCACAGGCAAAGACTCCAGGTCGCTTATGCCCTTCACCTTGTATGGGTCAATGCCCGCCTTCTCCAACCTTTCGCGTATCGACGGCGCTTTCTCATAAGCGTGAATAACTACCTCTCGCAGCCTCTTATCAAGATACCGTTGCCGCTCCCTTTGAGACATCTGTGCTAGTCTATCAACTGGAATGGTAAAACCCTTCGTCATAGCTGCTCCTTCTATTATCCTTGATCAGCACAGCCGCACTAACCCGCCCCGGCGCTGCCTGCCTCAAACTCATGGGTGGACTCCAGTATAACACTTGGTCATAATACGCCTCAATAGTGAGCACTTCGCCTTTTTACAATACCTCCAGAACAGTCTTTTATTAACACAAAAAAGCAATTTGCAATGCCACACTTGCTATATGAACAGCAAAAAGTTATATTCTAACCATAAAATCAGGAGGATACCAATGCAGGCACTAAGCGTGGGCAAGATAAGGGGGTTACAGCAGGTCTCCACCCGAGATGGCATATTCACCATGTGCGCTATGGACCACCGCAGTTCACTGAAGACTATGATTGAAAAGGGGCAGGGCAAACAGCCTGATTACCGGGAGATGGTAGAATATAAACTTGACCTGTGCGCTGCCCTAGCACCTCACGCCAGTGCGGTGCTTCTGGACCCCGTCTACGGCGCTCCGCAGTGCATTACCAGTGGGGTGCTTCCCCGGGATACCGGCTTACTCGTCAGTATCGAGGCTACCGACTACGAAAACACCCCCGACGGTCGAATAACCAGGCTGCTCGATGGCTGGAGCGTAGAAAAGATCAAACGCATGGGCGCATCCGCGGTGAAAATCCTCGTCTACTACCGCCCCGACCTCTCCAAAGCTGCTGCAAAACAACGGTCCACCATCAAAAGACTGGCTAAGGAATGCCTCAAATATGACATACCGTTTCTCGTTGAACCGAAGACATACGCCTTGAAGGACGAGGACCCCAGGTCAGCGCAGTTTGCCGCCAAGCGACCGTCTCTGGTCATCGATACTGTGCGCCAGCTAACAGAACTGCCCATAAATGTACTCAAAGTGGAATTTCCGGCTGATTTCGATTACGAGACGGATGAGAGCAGGCTACTTGGACTGTGCCACCAGCTCGATGAAGCAGCACAAGTGCCCTGGGTCATGCTCAGCGCTGGCATAGACTATCCAGCTTTTCGCAAAGAGGTCGAACTCGCCTGCCGTGCCGGCGCCTCCGGCTTTCTTGGCGGTCGCGCCATCTGGCAGGAGGTCGTGAAGTTTGAAGATAGAAAAACGCGGGTCAAATTTCTCTCCACAACTGTGGTCGACCGGCTAAAAGAGCTGGCAGAGATAGCCAGCAAATACGGGACACCGTGGTACCGCAAGCTAAACATCAGAGAGGACAACCTTACCACCGTGCCCGAGGACTGGTACCGGGAGTACTGAAAATATGCCTGTTTATACCCCACCACACCCCTATCGCAGGACCAAAATCGTCTGCACCATAGGTCCCAGCAGTAGCTCCGCTGAGACCATCTCAAGAATGCTTGCTGCCGGTATGGACGTAGCCAGGCTCAATTTTTCCCACGGCACCCATAAAGAGCATGCCGCTCGTATAAAAACGCTGCGCAGGGTAGCCAGGCAGATTGGATTCCCGCTTGCCATCATGCAGGACCTGCCCGGGCCAAAAAACCGCACCGGTAAACTTAAGAACGGCATCGTTGAACTAAAGGAAGACACAGAATTTACTCTGACCACAAAGCAATTGTTGGGCAACGAACAAATGGTCTCGGTAGAACTTCCAGAATTGCCTAAGAAGGTGAAACCTGGAGACACAATCTACCTCGACGATGGCGTCATCGAATTAAAGGTTATCGGTACCAACGCCACAGATGTTAAGTGCCGTGTAGTCACAGGGGGCGTGCTTGGAGAAGAGAAGGGGGTAAATGTACCAGATGTGAGCTGGGACTCGCCATCGGTCACTGAAGAAGATTGGGGGCATCTGGTTTTCGGGCTGGAACACGACGTAGACTTCGTGGCGCTGTCTTTCATTAGATCGGCTGCCGACGTTAAGAAGGTGAAGGACTTTCTGCGCAAAGGCAAAAATGTACCTGCGGTTATCGCCAAGATAGAGCGAAAAGAAGCCCTCAACAATCTAGACGAAATACTTGAGGCGGCTGATGGCGTTATGGTCGCCCGAGGCGACTTGGGCATTGAGATACCTCTGCCAAAGGTACCCATTGTCCAGAAAGAAATTATTAACAAGTGTAACCGCCTCGGTAAGCCGGTTATCGTCGCCACCCAGATGCTGGAATCGATGGTCAAAGCCCCACGACCTACCAGAGCGGAGGTCACCGATGTTGCCAACGCTATTTTCGACGGTGCTGACGCCATCATGCTTTCCGAGGAGACCGCTATAGGGGACTATCCAGTCGAGTCCGTAACCATGATGGCACAAATTGCCCTTGAAGCTGAAGCTGCCCTTCCCTACGAAGAAATGCTGCTTAACAAAGGCAAAAATGTGCAACCACAAACTGACGACGCCATCAGTTATGCAGCCTGCCATTCTGCTCATCAGCTTGGCACCGCCGCTATAGTCGCTTTTACCTCCTCAGGAAGCACCGCCAGACGCGTCTCCAAATATCGTCCCCAGGCACCGATCCTCGCTATAACGCCGAACCGCAGCACCCAGAGACAACTCTCTCTGTCCTGGGGAGTGCGCGCCTTTCAAATCCCCGAGCCTTCACGTATAACGGTGCTTTTCGCCCGTGGGGCAAGACTCGCTAAAAGGGTCGGCATAGCCAAAAGAGGAGACCTGGTAGTCATCACCGGCGGCGTGCCTATTGGCATCCCCGGTAGTACCAACTTACTGAAAATAGAAAAGGTGAAGTGAATATGATCGCCACAGTAACTCTAAACCCCAGCCTGGACAGGACAGTCACTGTTGCAGACCTGGTCATCGATGAAGCCAACCGCTGGACCAGCCTCCGCGAAGACCCCGGCGGTAAAGGCATCAATGTGTCACGTGTCGTCCACGAGCTCGGTGGCGAGACCATAGCCTACAGTTTCATCGGTGGCGCCGCCGGCGAAACACTCAAAAGACTACTCAGAAAACAAGGGGTGCCGTTTGATTTCATTCCCACCAGCGGTGAAATAAGGAGCAACTTTATAATCACCAATCTAAAGACCAACCGCCAGACCAGAATCGATGCACCCGGCCCCCGCATCTCAAGACAGGAGCTGGCTGAACTGGTCGACAAACTAAGAAGCATGAGAACCCCCCCTGACTTCTTAGTTTTTGCCGGGAGCGTTCCACCTGGAATACCCGATGACATATATCGGCGACTGATACTCGGAGCGAAAAACTACGGTATTAAGACAGTCCTCGATTCCGACAGGCAATGGCTTAAAGAAGGAATTAAAGCAAAACCGCACATCATTAAGCCGAACGTGCACGAGACCGAGGAATTGCTGGGCACAGAACTAAAAGATGAAGCCTCCGTGATAAAAGCAGCTGAGACATTGGTCAGGGACGATATACAAATCGTAGCCATTTCCCGCGGGAAGAATGGCATGATAGTGGCTACAAAAGAGAAGGTAATAAAAGTAGTCCCACCGCGTGTACGGACACGCAGCACCGTAGGCGCTGGAGATTCGGCTGTTGCTGGGCTGGTCCTTAAACTAAGTCAAGGTTATAGCCTTGAAGAAGCCTGCCGCTGGGCAGCCGCTGCCGGTACCGCAGCTACGTTAACCCCGGGCACTGAACTCTGTCGCCGCCAGGATGTGGAGAGATTGCTTCCGAAAGTCATCGTGGAACTACTGTAAGACTCGCTCCCTTATTTGATGTACTTTACTACATCCCTGTTCTTCGGCGGCACATCTGGCTTCCCGCCTTCAATGTACCCCAGCGAGACAGCACAAACAAAGTTGTAGCCCTCTGGCACACCCAGCTCTTTCTTTATCGCATTCCCCTTCTCCGAAGTAAACAGAAGCCCTGGAGAAGCCATCACGCATGAGCCAATGCCCAGTGATTCTGCTGCCAGAGCGATATTCTCCATAGCCAGTCCACAATCAACATGACCAAACCTGTGTTTCTCATCAGCAAATACCATGACCACCGTGGGTGCATGGTAGAAGGTGTGGTATTGAGGGTCGCTGACCCTTTGCTTCATCATTTCGGGTCCGGAATTCATAACATTCTCTTTGATAATGTCCACCATCTTGTCCAGTAGACCTCTATTCTGCACCACTGCAAAGTACCACCGCTGCGCATTCATCGCGCTGGGCGCATGAATGGCAGCTTCCATAATCGCCTGTATCTCACTGTCGGTAATCTGCTTTTCCTGGTACCTCCTCACACTCCTCCTGCCCATAATCACTCTGAGCATCTCATTCATGCCGAGCCTCCTTTGCCTTTTATTTAGCCCGTCACATAACTATTAAGCGGGCTAACACACTAGCTTGGTCTTCAATTCCATCAAGCTGGTCAGGGCATCACCATGCTCCCCCTTCCTGTCAAGGTGGAACGCACGCACCCCTATCTTCTGCGGGGCAACAAAATCAAAGTCCCGGTTATCACCCACATGGACCATCTCTTCAGGACGCACTCCCATCACCTGACATATTTGCCAGTAGAACTCAGGCGTCTTCAGCTGCTGATAATCAGAAAGCGAGGAGAAGACCCTGCTGAAATAAGGTTCGACATCGTGGAGAAGATGACACAGGAACTCACGCATTGAGCCCGAAGCTACAATCAACGTGTACCGCCCGCTCAATTCGCTCAGCACGTCTTTGACCTCATGGTAATAAGCGACGCGGTTACGATAACTCTCCAGTACTGGCTCGGCGGAGCCAAGACCAAACTTACGGAACCAGTAACGCACGTCGTACCACTCCAGCCGCTGGTCACCTATCTTCGCATACTCTTCTTCTATGATTCTTCTGGCGGTCTCAAAGTCTATACCATTCTTCTCGGCATATTTCCGGGGTATAGCCTCATACCACACTGAATAGCTGAAATCAGGCGTCACCAGGGTCCCTTCAACATCGAAGGACACTATTCGAATTCCGTCGAGCCTGCCCATTCCGTTTAAAAATGTTACCATTTCTCTACCGCCAAGTCCATGATTGGAAATTTGGATGGCTAAAGTTTAAAATTAAATGATGCGCCTGGACTATCATATCAATACACATAAGCTGGACCTCTGGTTTGAGACAGGTCCGATAAGACCCCCCAGCGAGGCTTTCTCGTTGCTTATCCGGGCGACCAGGAACTGCCCCTGGAACCGATGTCAGTTCTGCCCGGTCTATAAAGGACAAAGGTTTGAACTGCGCACTGCAGAAGATGTAATCAAGGACATCGAGACCGCCAAAGCCATCGCTGAGGGGATAAAAGAGCTGGCCTGGAGGTCAGGTAATGGTGGACGGGTAAGAGAAACAGCCGCTATTATCTACCACAATTACCAAAATGTGAGTGTGCGCAATGTTGCCCTCTGGCTCTGGGGTGGGGGTGAAACAGCCTTCTTACAGGACGCTAACAGCCTGATAATGAGGACTCCTGATTTAGTAAAAGTGGTCTCAGCCCTGAAACAGGCTTTCCCTGACCTGTCCAGAATAACATCTTATGCTCGCTCCAAGACCGCAGCCAAGAAGTCGCTCGGGGAACTTAAAGAACTAAAAGAGGCGGGGCTTTCCCGGCTGCATATCGGGCTGGAAAGCGGCTCGAATGCCGTGCTCAACTACATGGACAAAGGAGTGACTGCAGAGGAACACATCATCGGCGGCAGAAAGGTCAAAGAGGCAGGCATTTCACTATGCGAATATGTGATGCCGGGCTTGGGGGGTAGAAAGATGTCTGCTGAACATGCCACTGAAACCGCAAGAGTGCTTAACGCAATCAATCCTGACCATATCAGACTGCGCACCCTCCATGTACACCCGGATACCCCCTTGGGACAAAAACTGGAGTCCGGCGACTTTGAAGTCCAAACAGAGGACGAGATAGTAGAAGAAATTGGCAACTTTATCGCCGGGCTTGAGGTCACCAGTGAACTCAAGAGTGACCATGTCCTCAACTTATTGCCTGAACTTGAAGGTAAATTCCCTGAAGCAAAAGCTTCTTGTCTTGCCACGATAAACAGGTATTTTTCTCTGCCAGAGGAAGAGAGACTCAATTTCAAGCTGGGGCGCAGAGCCGGACTCTATGAGACTTTGAGCGACCTGCATGATAAGGAAAAATATCGCAGGGTTGATGAAGCTTTAAAGCGTATCAAGAGATCGGGAGAAGATGTGGAAGAGGTTATCCGGAGATTGAAGACCAGTTTTCTGTAAGATATACTCATGTCCAACAAAGGATTTCTCAATTTAAACCGCTTCAAATCAGGTAAATCGGTAAAACAGCAGGCGAAACAAAGAAGGGATAAGCAACCGCCGAGAAGGAGGCTGGTTAAATGAACAAAAGAGCAGTCATTATAGCCTGTGCTGCAATCGGAGCCATATGTCTGGTAGCAGCTGGCATTTATTTCGCCCTGGCTCCCGCAAAAGGCGGGATAAAAGAGCCAGGTGAAATTCAGGTCAAAGGCATTTTCATAGAAGGGGAGTCAGGGGGTGATGCTGAGACGCTCAACTGGATCCTGGCTGCCGATGCCACATCGTTCAGCTATGTAGGACACACTCTGGACTCACTGGCAACCTATGATAACGAGTTCAACATCCAGCTCCGCTGCCTGGCTAAAGACATCGAGGTATCACCCGATGGTCTGGTATTCACCGTGACTATTAGAGACGACTTAAGATGGAGCGATGGCTCCCCGGTCACTGCAGAAGACTACGTCTATACCCTCAAGAACCTTATGTTCTCCGACTGGTTGAACTACCCTTATAAAAGCGACTGGCAGGAAGAAGTAAACGGCGAAAGAGTGTTCGTTAAACCCGAGGTGGTCAATGAGACCACGTTTACTATCACCCGACAGACCGTTGATGCCGAGTTCGTTTATACACTATATGACCTTACCCCATACCCTAAATACATAGCCCAGAAATACGAAGGCGATGCCGAAGCCTTTATGCGCGCTCCCGAGTTCAATAACCTGACCTACACTGGCAACCTCGGTCCCTACCGCTTCAAGGAATGGAACCGCAACGATAGATTCGTGGTGGAACGCAACCCCGACTACTATCTGGGCAAAGACGTTGGCGCCCCTTACTTCAAGCAGTATGTAATAAAGCTCTTCGGCACCTCAGCCACCAGGCAGGCAGCTTTAGAAGCTGGCGATATAACCGCTACCGGTATCGAACCGGAACAGGTGGCGAAATTTAAGAGCAACCCTAAAATTAAGGTCTACACTGTGCCCACCTCAGGCTACACTATACTTGCCTACAACCAGAGGGCTAATGGCTGGGAAGGACTAAGGCACAAAGAGGTGAGGCAAGCCCTCTCTATGGCAATAAGCAAGCAGGCGGTCACCCAGAACATCCTGCTTGGCTTCGCTGAACCTGCTTTTAGTTTCATCCCCAAAGTATCCCCCTGGTACACAGAGGAAGGTATTGTAAAGTACGGGGTGGACGCACTTTATGATAAACAAAAAGCCGCCGAGATCTTATATCAACTGGGCTACGGCGTAAAACAGGCTGACGGCACCATAAAGGTCACCGACAGGGATGGTAAACTGCTGCAACTTACCCTGGTGGTAAATGTTGGCAGTAAGCCTGCGGAGGATATGGCTTTCTTCGTTCGAAAAGAACTCCTCGACCTCGGCATTGAGACAACAATCAAACTGGTCCCCTGGCCCACACTGCTAAGAGGGTATGTTATGAACGCCGTACCAGGCTCAAAACAGGAGCCGGCTTACAACAACGGTCCCGAAGCAGTGAGCCAGGAGGAATGGGACCTCATCCTCATGGGATTTGGCACCGACCCGCTGGCGCCTTCAGGGAGCCACGTTTTCTTCGCCTCACACGGAGGGCTCAACTTTATGGGCTATTCCAACCCCGAAGTCGATGGGCTTTTTGCCAGAGCTAAATCAAAGGAAGCGCTGGACAAGGAAGTAAGGCAAAAAATTTATGCTGAACTCTCTCGTTTACTCTCCGAAGAGCAACCGGTCAACTTCCTCACCTTCCACAGGGCTAACCGCGGCTTCCAGAAAAATGTGATGGGCATCGAGCCAGGGATCAATATGTACTATAACTACTATCTCTGGTACTTTGAATAATAACCATGCCTGTACAGGCTGGCAAGGAAATCCAGCCCGGTCTGCCGGGTAACCGCCGACTATGAGAAAGAGCTGGCTCCGCGACTATATCATCAAAAGGCTCTTCTACTCCGTCCTCATTGCCTGGGGCATACTTACCGTCACCTTCATCCTTGTCAGAGTGGGACCCAGCTCCCCTGCTGATAAATACCTTGCCAACCTGGCTGCCAGAGGGCAGGACCCCTCTCAGGTAATAGCCGCCATCGAAGCCAGGTATGGGCTGGACAAGCCATTGCTCCAGCAATACGGGGAGTATATGCTCAATCTATTGCGTGGCAACTGGGGTTGGTCATTCAGCACCTCGATGCCGGTGATGGAACTGATCAAGCACCACTGGGTGTACTCCTTTCAGTTAATACTCTTAAGCAGCATTTTCGCTGCCTTGCTGGGCATCCTTATCGGCATCTATTCCGCGGTAAGACAATACACCAAGACCGATTACGCCTTCACCTTTCTCTCCTTCATCGGCATATCTATACCCAACTTCTGGCTAGGGGTCATGCTTATCCTCGTCTTCTCGGTGAAACTGGGGCTATTTAAGACATATTATGACACCACATTACCTCTGTTCTCCATCGCCAACCTTAAAGCGCTGGTACTGCCGGTGATTACCCTGGGCACCGGAATGCTCGCCGCCTATGTCAGGTATACCAGGTCAGCCATGCTGGACAACTTACGAAAACCGTTCGTCATTACAGCAAGGGCTAAAGGGTTACCGGAGCGGCTAGTCATCGGGAAACACGTTTTCCGAAATGCCCTATTACCGCTGATAACGATAATAATGTTCGACCTGGGTAGTATAGTCTTCGGAGGCGCTTACCTCACGGAAATCGTCTTTGGCATCCCCGGTCTGGGGCAGGTCTCTTTCAATGCCATCTTTGCCAATGATTACCCGGTAGTGGTTGCCGTGACCCTCATCGGCACTCTGGTGGTATTACTGGTCAACCTGCTTACAGATATAACTTACACCTACCTTGACCCGAGGATCAGGTATGAGTAACAGAGCTAAAATGGCAGGCAACAGCACAGTGCTCCCTTCGGGCAGTAGCCTGCGGCTAATTAGCTATTACTGGCGTAGAATGACCCGCAACCGACTGGCTGTCTTCGGTCTTGCCTTCATAATTTTCCTTGCCCTCGTTGCCATCTTCGGACCTTTTTTCGCACCTGACCCCACGGAGGTAGATTTTGAAGCAAAGAACCTGCCGCCTATCGGCTTCAATACAACGCAGTCTGTCTACAAAATAGAGAGTGACGAGTTCATCATCACCAAAGTCGCAGGCACATGGAAACACCCGCTCGGCACCGATAGAAAAGGACGGGACATGTTGGCAATGATAGTGTCCGGGGCAAGAGTGTCTCTTCAAGTAGGGCTGTTGGCGACTGGCATAGCTATAATCATCGGCACCATCATCGGCGTTATGTCGGCTTACCTGGGCGGCTGGGTGGACAATGCTCTGATGAGGTTTACCGATGTGATGATGACCTTCCCCTTCTTCCTCCTGCTCGTGCTCATAGTCTTCATCTTCGGACCCAGCCTCGCCTTTATCGTCATGGCGATAGGGCTTACCGGCTGGACAGGCACTGCCCGCATGGTAAGGAGCGAATCACTATCCTTGAGGACGCGGGAATTCGTGGTGGCAGCCAAAGCCCTGGGCGCCAGCGATGGCAGGGTTGTCTTCCGCCACCTCATCCCAAATGTCATTAGCCTTATCATCGTCATTGCCACACTGTCAATTCCCGGTGTAATACTGGCTGAAGCCGCCCTTAGCTTTATCGGGCTTGGTGACCCCACAATACCAAGCTGGGGAATAATCCTTGAAGAAGGACAGCACAGCCTAGATACCGCCTGGTGGGTGGCAGTGGAACCGGGGATTATGCTCCTCTTGACCGTCCTGGCTTTCAACTTTCTCGGTGACGGGCTGAGGGACGCTTTTGATCCGAAGAGTAATATTTAAGGGATAACAGGCAGATATGCAGTCCGAAAATATGAATAACATCATCCTCAGTGTGAGTGATTTAAAAACGTATTTCTTCACCCGCCGCGGTGTGGTGAAAGCAGTGGATGGTGTGAGCTTCGAATTACGAAAAGGCGAATGCCTCTGCCTTGTCGGAGAATCAGGATGCGGCAAAACAGTCACCGCACTCTCTATTCTCAGACTGCTTGACAGCCCACCGTCCAGAATAGTAGGCGGACAAGTGCGCTACAACGCTACCGACCTGACCGCATGCTCACAACAGCAACTGAGACAGATCAGAGGTAAAGAGATCGCTATTGTTCTCCAGGAAGCCCAGTCGGCTCTCAACCCTGTACTGACCATAGGCGACCAGATAATAGAGCAAATGAAGCTCCACCTCTCATTAAACAATAGCGAGGCGCGACAAAAGGCGATAAATCTACTCCACCAGATGGGCATACCATCAGCAGAAGAGGTCCTAGCCTACTATCCTCATCAGCTATCTGGAGGCATGAAACAGAGGGTGCTAGTAACTATGAGCCTGTGCTGTGACCCTAAAATACTCATCGCCGATGAGCCTACCACCGCAGTGGACGTTACCATCAAAGCTCAAGTGCTGGATATCTTCCGTGAGTTGAAAAGAATAAGGCAGATGTCCATCATTTTTATAACCCACGACTTCAGTGTGGTAGCCGAAATAGGGGATAGGGCTGTAGTTATGTACGGTGGCAAAGATGTAGAAACAGCACCGGTCTCGGAAATAACCAGTACCCCGAAACATCCTTACACTGCTGGACTACTGGAGTGCCTGCCCGATATTTCAAAAGACGTTGATAGACTGAGTTCAATCCCGGGGATGACTCCTGACCCTTCGAGATTGCCATCTGGCTGCACCTTCCATCCCAGGTGCCCCAGGGCAATGAGGGTCTGCAGCGAGCAAGAGCCACCCCTAATCTCACTTTCGAAAGAACACAAGGTCAGGTGCCACCTGTATGTCTGAACAGAGAAGACTTCTGGAAGTAAGAAATTTAAAAAAATACTATCCGCTCACTGCTGGCATACTCTCTCACCACATAGGTGACATAAAAGCCGTCGATGGCGTGACCTTCGACCTCAATGAAGGCGAGAGCTTGGGGCTGGTCGGTGAGTCTGGCTGTGGCAAGTCCACCCTGGGCAAGACCATCCTCAGGTTAGAAGAGCCAACTGCTGGCAGGATCATCTATGAAGGTACTGATATCACCGGACTGGACAAAAGTGCCCTCAGAGAATTAAGAAAGGAGATGCAAATAGTCTTCCAGGACCCTGAAGCTTCTCTCGACCCGAGGATGACCGTCGGTGAGTCCATATGCGAACCTCTAGCTATCCACAATATTGGGGATGAGAGGTCAAGAGACGAGACCGTAGCTAAGTTACTAAAACAGGTAGGGCTGGAACCAAATCAGGCGAGTCTGTACCCGCATGAACTAAGCGGCGGACAGAAACAGCGCGTCGGCATCGCCCGCGCTCTAGCCTTGAATCCCAAGCTGATCATCGCCGATGAGCCGGTAAGTGCCCTTGATGTCTCTATTCAAGCCCAGATATTGAACCTGATGCTGGACCTTCAAGGAGAACTGGGGCTAGCCTACTTGCTCATTGCTCACGACCTCTCCGTGATTAAATATGTCGCGCACCGGATAGCGGTCATGTATTTAGGGAAAATCGTAGAGCTGGCGGAGAAGAAAGAACTGTTTAACAGTCCTCTGCACCCCTATACAGAGGCACTCATCTCCGCTGTGCCTAGTTTGAGGAGAAAAACTGGAAAAAGAATTGTCCTGCTAGGTGATGTGCCCTCACCACTCAACCCACCTTCAGGCTGTCACTTCCACCCCAGATGCCATCGCACCATGCCACTTTGTTCGCAGGAAGAACCAGAACTGGTAGAGATATCACCAGGGCATTGGGTCGCCTGTCACCTGCATAGGAAATAGGCTCAGGAAAGGGGGCTTGTTATTTTGACTACAAAATTGGTGTCCTGCCGGACTTTCTCGTGTTCCACAGACGGTAGACCTAGGTCTTTCACCATATAGGCGCCATCAAGTTCATAACCAGATTCAGAACGAAAGTACTCCCTGGCGCCAACCCCGCTTATGATTGCCATTCTAGAAGCTCCGAATTCCCGTCGGGCAATGTCCTCAGCCTCACGAAGTAATTGCTTTCCCAGCCCCCTATGCTGGACAGCCATGTCCCTTCGCTCTCCCAGCGGGACCTCAGCCCCAAAAACATGCAGTTCCCGAATTATAGCAGCATCACCAGCGCCTATCACGGAATCACTGAATCTCATTCGTAATAGAGCAAACAACGTCCCCTCGCCATCTTCAAAAGAGAGAAATACTTCACGCCCGTCTGATGCCACGTAATCCAGCCTTTTCAATTCGGGGTCGCCTATTTTCCAGCCATCCCTTGCCCGATGTCCGTATTCACGACAGCGGACACAGCGGCAATTTACCCCTATCTCTGCCATCCTCTTCTTAAGGGAACCCCGCAGCGCCAAATCTTTACAGCCGGCAACAATGTACCTATCGGGGATATCACGCATCACCCGTGCAACCCGGACATAGTCCGGGATCTGTGTCTTAATACCTATCATCAACCCCACTAGCTCGTCCATGCTGTAAGGGCGATAACAACCGCTCCGGTACCATTTTTCCAGCTCTGTACCAGCTATCACCAAAGTAGGATAAAGCTTCAGCCCATCGGGCTTAAAGCTGACGTCATCGAACAATCTGTTTGTCAGTTCCAGGTCATGCTCAGAAGTCGAACCGGGAAGACCTGGCATCCAATGATAATAGACCTTGAGACCACAGTCCTTCAGAAGGCGAGTCGCTTCAATCACATCAGCTACACTATGTCCTCGCTTCACCAAACGATATATCTCATCGTCCAGCGTCTGGACTCCCAGCTCCACCCTGGTGGTGCCGAACTCCAGCATCCGTCCTATATCCTCTGCGCTACAGCGGTCTGGCCTGGTCTCTATACACAGCCCAACACACCGATGCCTGGCGTTTTCGTTAATTTTCTTAGCAGCTTCCAAATTTGGCGACTCATAGCCGTTAAGCGCATCGTAGCAGTCTTTTACAAACTGGTACTGGTAGTCCTCAGGACAGGCTAGAAAGGTACCGCCCATTATTATAAGCTCTACCTTGTCTGCGGGATGCCCCATGGCAGAAAGCGTCTTAAGCCTGAACTCAACCTGCTTCTTGGGGTCGTAATCACAAGCTTTGGCTCTCAGCACCGCTGGTGATTCCGGCGTATAGCTTTTCGGGATATCAGGGAAATCAGGGCAGTAGACACATCTACCGGGGCAGCCGGATGGCTTAGCCATAACGGCTACCGGGGTTACTCCAGATATAGTCCTTGAAATTTTCCTCATAGTGTGATTTCCTTAAAGAAGTTTATCAAATTAGCGCCATGGCAACAAACGCAACCGTTTTCGATGAAATAGCTGAAAGCTGGTACCGGGTCCGCCACTGGTCACGGTTTAGTGGAGAACTGAAAGAATTATCCCGGAGATGGGGAGGCGGGAAATTGCTCAACGTAGGTTGCGCCCATGGTCCCGACTTCCTGCCCTTCAAAGACGGCTTCGAACTCTGGGGGGTCGACTTTTCTACTCAAATGATAAGCCTGGCAAAAAGATATGCAGCGAAATTCAATTTTCAGGTCAACCTACTCTTAGCTGATGCCACCACCCTTCCTTATAAGAACAACTCCTTTGACTGGGCGATTGCCATAGCAGTCTACCACCATATCAAAGGGGAAAAGGAGAGGTGTCAGGCACTGCTGGAACTTAGGCGAGTCCTCAAGCCCGGTGGGGAGGCTTTTATTACAGTGTGGAACCGATGGCAGCCCGGGTTCTGGCTCAAAGGTAAAGAGGTCCATCTGCCCTGGAGAAAGAAAGGAAAAAGTATTTACAGGTATTATTATCTTTTCTCTTATCAAGAATTCGGCAAACTGCTTAAACAAGCTGGCTTTGAAAGCGTCAGTCTGTTTCCAGAGAGGTCTTACCGTTTCCGGGTAAATTTCTTTTCCCGAAATATCTGTGCAGTGGTCAAAAAATAGTCCCCGTTTCAGCCTATCAGAGGGCGCCTCCGCATTTACAGACCTTCAGTAAAAGCGGAAAGAGCAACAGGTAGGAAAACTTCTACAAGTTGCGGGTCGAACTGGCTCCCGGCACACCGTTTCATCTCTGCTATTGCCTCTTGATAAGATAATGCACCGCGGTAGGGACGCGAAGAGGTCATAGCATCAAAGGCATCAGCTACAGCCAGTATGCGAGCTTCAACAGGGATGTTTTCACCTTTCAAGCCTGACGGATAACCCGTCCCATCCCAGCGCTCGTGATGATGAAGGATCGCTGGAACACAAGCGACCAGATTCAACACATGACTTACAATAGTGGTCGAGAGCTTGGGATGAGCCCGGACCATCTCCCACGCCTGCGCATCAAGGGCACCAGGTCTATTCAATACCTCATCCGGAATCCCTATCTTGCCAATATCATGAAGTAGAGCGGCTGTGCTAATTACAGCCACTTTATCCGGCGGCAGATTCATCTTTTCAGCTAAAGCCACAGCATAGCTACTCACTTTTCGCGAATGCCCGTAGGTATACCGGTCCCTGGCTTCGATTGTAGCTGCCAAAGCATAAATGACATTTAGAGCTTCTTTATCTGAAGCTGTCCCGGATGTGGTCTCTATAGTGGTGCTTAAAATTTTCGACACAATGCAAGTCCGATTGCCACCGGTTTTCTTCGCATAATAAAGGGCTTTGTCAGCAGCATTAAGCAACTCATCGAACAATACTCCGTCATTAGGCCAGGTAGCCAGACCAAGACTGGCTGTTATCCTGAGTTCCGCTTTGTTCATTTCCTGGGCAACTCGTCCACGAATTCGCTCGGCAACTACAAAAGCTGCCCCGGAATCTGTTTGAGGCAGCAACACAGCAAATTCATCACCCTCGTAGCGAAACGCCAGATCAGCACTTCTCACCGACTTCTGAACGATCTTCCCGACTTCTCCCAGCAGCTTATCGCCGGCCGCATGACCATGGTTATCGTTGTAAGCCTTGAATAGATCGAGATCAAGCAGGATTAAGGAAAACGTGCCACCGTATCGATTGCACGAGTCTATCTCATGTCTCAAACGCTCATCAAAATGTCGTCGGTTAAATAGACCGGTAACTTCATCCACCCGAGCCCTTTGTTCCGCTCTGGCATAGAGGCGGCTGTTCTCCACCGGCACAGCTACCTGAGCAGCCAGATGCTCCAGCAATAGCAACTGCTCCGACGTGTAAGCATAAGGGTTCCGACTGGCAATTATCAGACCACCGATAGGCTCACCTTTAGCAATTAGAGGCAAGTAGACTATAGACTTGATCCCCTGCTGAAGATGCTTCTCACCAGTCCAGAATTTCCTGCTGCTGGACAAATCAGGCTCATAGAGGGCTTTTCTGTGCTCCAAAGCCCACTCAGTCCCTGTGCCCTTTAACGGTATCTTCTCTCCCTGCTGCCAGGGCGAATTCACCCCCGTTGCAAATATGCCTTCAAGAATGAGGCCATCTCCCTCAACCAGCGCAATGGCTGCCCAGTCCACCTCAATAACTTTCTTCAACTCAACCACAAAGGTGTTGTACACTTCCTGTATGTTCAGACTGGAAGCTATCACCCTGACCAGTTCATTTATTACTGATAGCTCCTGCTCCCGCCTCTTAAGTTGCTCGTGGAAATATTCCTTTTCTATGTTGGCTGCCAGTTGCTTGGTGATTGATTCCAGTAAAGCAATGTCTTCAACTGTGTACTTTCCAGACCTCTTCTTATCCAGTGCCAGGATAGCGATCAGATTGCTATCATTCAATAAAGGAAAGAGCAGTTCGAAATCGAGAGATTTAAGCTGAGATTTCACCTCGGTATCCAGATGCACAAGCTCGGGGGCAGCCTCTATCTCGTCACGCAGTAGATACCTGCTCTCGCGCTTCAACCACCTCACAATCGGATTATACTTTCCCAGGCTGACCGGAGGTATGTCCGCAGGTTCGGTAAACCCGGACACAAAATCGCCTTCCCGAGGGTCAGGCAATAGTAACGACGCTGACTTACAACCAAAACTCCCCACAACCAGCGGTAGTAGTTTCTCGCCTAAGTCCTTCAGGCTCAAAGCATGAGGAAGTTCCCACCTGATAAACCTCAGCAGTCTCTGACGGTGGCTGTGTATCTTCTTATTGAATAATTGTTCCGTACCGGTGAAAATAAAATCTCGCAACACATAAGCAATGCCGGCAACCCCGATAGCTAAAATGGCTGAGACAGTCAAAACAAGCCAGTCCACAGGTCTATCGACAAGCCTGTAGACCCCGATACCAAGCACAACATACAGACCCACACTGCTAATCAGCAAACATACCCAAGCAAGTGTACGGCGGAGGACAATTTGCATGTCCAGCAACTGACGCCGCAGCACAGGATAGATCAAGGTGGCAGCAGTTAGTAGTGCCCCAACATAAGCCACAGGATAACGCTTACCAAAATCGCTAAAGGCGTTTATGAGGGTGAAGAGCGCCATCAATACAATCCCAAATAGCAAATAGAGGACTTGATTGCGCGTTATCGGGTCAACCAGACCTCTCACATGCTGCCACAGGAGGTAAAAGTCCCTGCCAAACAAGACCACCAGCGCAACCGGCAAAATAAAAATTCCTTTACCATACACAGGTACCAGAAGACCATTATCAACTTGCAAATCGCTCACTACATAACCAGCCAGCGTCACCGCCATCAGTCCAGCCATCGCAATATAAGCAAATGGGAAACGAAAACCCTTCGTCTCGTAGAATGAGGCTAGAAAATAGTGGATCTGCACTGCCGCCCAGAGAAACAAACAGATACTTAACTCGAGCACCAAAAGCCTGTTCTGTGTGAAGAAATCGCCCCGGGACGTAAAATCGGCAAGCCCCCATAGCAAAGTTGCCAGTAAACACAAGGCAAAAAGCTTATGCTGTCTCTGCCACGGACGATTGAGGAAAAGGGTAACACCCAGAGGAATAAAAGCCACCGCTGTCACCAGCGAGATTAAAGCTCCTGTATTCATGGCTCAAAACTCCTAAGGGAAATTCGGCGAACATTATCTCTCTTTATGTATAGTTTGTCAAGACCTTCGCACATGGCAGGCTAAAATAGGGTGCTACATAGAACGCACCATAAAGATTGCGTGTACTACTTATTTCCAGGCAGACTTTGGAAAGACAGCGCTCTCCTGCCGCCTACCCTCTGCGGAAGAGGCGGAAAAAGCGGTCCTGGTACTCGTAGAACAAGCCCCAGCGTCTGAGTTCCGTAGCAAGCTCCGAAGCCCACGAAGGGTCACGCTCAGCCCTGGCAAACAATTCTTCGATATAGTTTCTGGCATCTCCGGGTATACCAGTCGCGTCGATATTAAGAAGCCCTCTACGCTCAAACTCGACTACATTTGTGTATACAGAACTCTGGGTCAGTTCATAGGTGAACTTCAGCAATGAAACATCCCACATTTCCTCAACACCTTTTATGATGGCAGCCAGAGGGTCATGCTGGCTATCTATCCTGGAGTTTATTTTGTCCACTATCGCCGCTACAGGTTCCGAGAGTATGTTCATCTCTTTGGGTTCATTTCTGTAACTATAGAAAATCCCCGGCTCGTAAGGATGTTTCTCTGCCATCATCTCTATAAACCTTCTCGCACCACTACCGAAGCCCTCGAGGTTGATCAAGTAAGTAGGTGTGACGATTTTGGGTCTGGCAGCGATAACCCTCCCTTCCCTGACAACATTCACCCACTCGGTAAGCTCGGTCACCAGATAATAGTATATGTTGGTGCTGCCGAAAGTAGCCAGGCGCTGTGCCGGTGCCCTGAGCACCTCTGTGCGCTCTATGGCATTTTGAATCTTCTCATCAATCTCCATGAAGTTGACCACGCCTCGCTATTGTTACAAGAACAACTTCACTGCCTGGAAATTACGCTCGACGTTAGCTTTACCACGGACCACAGCGCCGTATTCAGTGCTGTGCCCCGCTACCAGAACTTCCACATCTAACTGCGACAGCTTTTCTATGCTCTTCTTCAACAGAGAGAGACTACCGCTGGGAAAATCTGTTCTGCCGATACTTCCATAAAAGACCACGTCTCCGGTTATCAATATTTTCTCCTCTGCCCAGTAAAGACAGACCGAACCCGGAGAATGTCCGGGGGTATGCAATACCTGTAATTCTACTTTGTTCTGCGTGCCCAAGCTCAGCGTCCCTTCCCTTAGATAGAAAAGTGGGGTGAACTGTGGTGGCCTCATTCCGAACATGGAGTACATCTTCTGTCCCAGAGTATTGCGAAATTCGTCCTCCTCCTCAGACAAGGTCACCCAAGCACCACTCTTCTCCACCACCAGTTCGTTTGCTTGACAGTGGTCAGGGTGGCTATGAGTGTTTATTATCAACCCTATATCGCTAACTCTGAAACCGCTCTTTTCCACGGTTTTTACCAGGTGCTCAAAGCAGGTCTCTCCAAATTCGTTGCTTATATGCCCGGGGTCGATAAGTACATGAGGGCGCTCTCCCCGGAGCACATTGGCAAAAAGACAGGTGTTACAATTGTTACCCCTGCCCTGCCAGACATAACAGTAAAAATTGTCCGCAAGCCGCAGCATCCTGTAGTATTCGGATGTCCTGTAGACCATAGGCTTTTTGATTACAGCTCAATTATAAGGTAAAATGCTGGTGAAAACCAAATACCGGCCTGGTAGCCACCTTAGGAAACCGGACAAGCGACAAAATACCAAGAGCCAAACCTGCACAGCACTTACCCTAAAGAGAAGGTTTGAAAATGGGAGAGCTTAAGAGCGCCTGGGAGATCGCCCAGGAAAAAGCCAAGAAACTGGGCGACCTGTCAGCCGAAGAAAGAGGAAAACAAAGGGAAAAGGAGTGCCTTCAAATAGCTAAGGCGCTGGCTGATAAGTACCTTGCTCACCCCGATGCCAGGCTACTAACATCTGAACTGGCAAAGTACGATGGTCAGGAAAAGGAACTGATAACCAGATTCCTTTTACGCCAGTTTGTAGATACAATCGACATACGCTTCAGCGCCAACACCGAACACGCGATACGGGGGATACTTACCCTAAACCAGGATAATGCTGTGGCAGAGACCTTAAACAGGATAAAAGAGTTGCTACAAGAATATCAAGTAGCAGAAGCCAGACAAAAAGAGGATATAGAAAAGGCCGGGCGAGAGATATTGCACCAGATGAGAATCTCTGGCTCAGCAGTCAGCCGGATAAATCCTCAAGCCAGAGATGAATGGCAGAAGAAGCTGGAGATGGTGGCACAGCCTTTCACGGAGACATTAAAAGGGCTAAAGCAAAGACTGCCGGGCTGAGTTTACCTCTTTAAATAGCCTATGCCCTTTATTCTCACCCGATTACCCGTCACTTCCGTCCGGGCACCAAATTTACCCAGCACCTGCTCTACCAACCACAGGTTGGCCTCGATATGGTCGGTCATGTGTGGTATCAGATACTCAGTGACCCCTTCTGCTAGGGCAGCGTAAAGCACCACCTGGTCGCCTAAAAACCTATCAACTGTAGCCCCAGAATTAATGTCCTCGATCAAGTTGCTAGCTACCTGCCTTCCTATGTTTTCGGCACGTCTACCTTTCTTGCCCGCCATATCCGAACCGAGATGGCAACCAGCGCCTTCTACCCAAATAGCCAGAGCAGCACCGGGATGGGCAGCAGTATCATCGTAGACCACTTCAATTTTAGCGCTGTAGCCACCTCCCTTTAGCAAACGCTCACATTCCCGCGCCATCCGCTCGCTGACCCTGGAGGCACTTAGGTGAGAGCATATAGCCACACCGCGAATATTTGAAATCGCTGTGCGTTTATCAGTCTTGACCGCTTTGATTGCACCATCTACCGGGCTCACACTCACATCGATCATGCCGCCACCCTGCTCAGCATAGCCAGGACGTTTGATTTCCAGCCCAGCATGTATGCCCATTTCGCTCAAGAAAGCAAAAAGGACGTGCTTCATATGATAAGCTGATGGTGCGAAGTCCTGGAACAGCCCTCCAGATATGGTAAAGGTCGATGGACTGGTGGCAAAACATGCCACTGGCAACAAGGTCATGGCTAACATAGTAGTGGAGCCGCCAGTGCCTATGTCCCAGCGATAATCACCTCCCTCCACCCTCTTCCCAGGTTTATACCATACCTCCGTCGAACCCAGGGTGGCACCTTCAACATAGCCCTGAGAGAACTCACAACAAGCCAACATAGCTTGGCGGTGCTGATGGCGCAGACCGGGCTTCTCTCTGGCAGCCCTGATGTTCCACATATGGAGTTCCTCGCCAAGTAGGGTGGCCAGGCTCACTGCATAGCGCAGCAAAGTGCCGCTGCCAGATTTCACTGAACCATCTATCTCTATCATTTCAGTAGACCAGCAAGTCCCGGGTCAGAAAAAACAGTCACGCAGAGGTCTTATTGCAGAAAAAGGAAGATGTCAGGCAAGATTCATAGCCTGCTGCAGCGCCACATCAACATTTTTGTGCGTATCTCCAGTCAACTCCTCCACCATCAGATTGGCCACCTGAAGAAACCTGTTCTGCTCGGCAGTGCCCAGATGTTCCAGCAACTCCTCAACTCTCCTTGCCAGGAGCACCTGCTGTTCCAGAGGGACTTTTTTCGACCTAGGCAATGCCAAGAGCGGGTGCGCAAAAAGTATCGGTTTAAGTAAAGCCACCAGATAGACGAACTTGCCTCGCCTGTTTGCTTGAGCCAGCTTCCAGACAGCCTTATCTTCCTCCGAAGTGCGTATCCATTCCAGCGCAAAGGCAAATTGACACTCAATGAAGTTACGCTGCACCAGGAATCTAGTTGCTTCAAAGTCCTTAACCGCCACAGACAAAAAATACAACACCTGGTCGAGCACAGAGGCATCAAGACCTTTCACTGCAGCTATATGACGGCACTCCTCGGGGATCTTAAAAATATAATATTCAATCGAGCCATGCAAGGCACTATGTGCTGCCTCGTGCCGCATAGCTCCCAGCCTCGCCAGCTTGCTCAAGCCCGCTAGTCTTTCCAAGCAGCAAATTATCCGCGGATAGCCTCGCCAGGCATCGTGATAGCAAATGTACTCCTCGTCTCCAGCAGTGGTTATTCCCATCCTTAGTTTTTCTTCTTTCAGGATCGCCTGTACATTGGCTTCAGTATCCACAATATGCACATCAACCCGATAAGGAAGCCTTGTCTTAAACCGACGGTAACAGTCGCGGAAAGTATTCTCTATCTCCCGTTTGGTGACCCAGGTGACACTGCCGCTGGTGACGACATTTAGCTGCACATCTGCCATACCTAGCTACAAAGATAACAATGTTAGTCGTTAAAGTCAATAGCTCTTACCCGTGCGATATAAAGACCACTGCTATTGCAAATGGGCCTGACTTTAGGTTAATATTGCGATAAATGGAACGCATCTGGGCGCCCTGGCGAATGGAATACATAAATAAAGCCACAGAAGAATCGGGCTGTTTTCTTTGCCGAAAATCAAAAGAAGCTGACGATGCCTCAAACCTGATACTTTACCGCGGGGAAAGCAATTTCATAATCCTCAATGTCTACCCCTACAATACAGGGCATCTCATGGTCGCCCCCTACCGCCATGTAGGAGACCCTTCTTTACTGAGCGATGCTGAAGCCAGAGAACATCTAGAAATGGTCAAACTGGGTCTCAAGCTCCTGACGGAGACGATGAGCCCTGAAGGCTTCAATATCGGAATGAATCTAGGCAAGGCAGCAGGCGCTGGGTTAGCCGACCATATCCATACTCACATCGTCCCCCGCTGGCAGGGCGACACCAACTTCATGCCCATAATCGCAGACACAAAAGTTCTCCCTGAATCTTTGACCGCAACCTACCAGAAATTGAAGCAAAACCTGAAACCCTCCTCTCCCTAAACGGGAGAGGACTGAGGTGATGGTATCTGTAGCTTATTAGAAAAAGCTAGCCATCAGCGCAGGGATAAGAGCCGAGCACCCTTAGAAAATTTGTCCTCTGTTCCATCTCTTTGAGAGCCTGGCGGCAAACCGGGTCCTCCACGTGCCCTTCAAAGTCAACATAAAATACGTATTCCCAGGGCTTCTTTTTGCTTGGTCTCGACTCTAGCTTGGTCAAGTTTATATTCCTGGTGGCGAAAACGCCCAAGCAGGCGTACAAAGCCCCGGGCACATTTCCAGTGCTGAATACCAGAGAGGTCTTGTTCTTAGCTGCCGGTGCTGCCTTAAGTCGGGAAATTACGAAGAACCTAGTATAGTTATCCTTGCTGGTCTCGATGCCCTCGGCGAGAATTTCCAGACCGTAAATCTGCGCTGCCCTGCGGCTAGCAATAGCAGCACAGTTTTTGAGCTTCTCCTCCTTTATCCTTTTAGCGCTAGCCGCCGTATTATAGGTAGGCACTACCTCAGCACCGAGCCCTTTCAAAAACTCCTCGCATTGTGCTAGAGCCTGGGGATGGGAATAGACGGTCTGTATATTTTCGAGCTTTTCACCCGGCAAAGCCATCAAACAATGGCTTATCCGCAAATTCACTTCGCCGTAGATATTCACCTGATACTGCAACAACAGGTCATAAGTCTCATTGATACTGCCAGCTAGCGAGTTCTCCACCGCCACAACGCCGAAATCAGCTTTCCCCTTTGAAACAGCTACAAACACATCCTCAAGGTGACGGCAGGTCAGAAGTTCAGCCTCCTTGAAGAAGTTGATGACAGCGTCCTCACCGAAAGCCCCCCGCTCCCCCTGAAAAGCGACCTTCACCATCCTCGTCCTTGCACACCCATCCATCACCCGACCAACTCTGCTTTCAAAGCTTCTTCACTATCTGTAGTCGTTAAAGCGATTATCCGGTCATTGACCATAAGCACAGTGTTTGCGGTAGGCACTGTTGGCTTCTGCCCATTTCTTATCAACAATGCCATGACAGAGTCAGCAGGTAAAGCAAGATCCTTGATTGCCTTCCCCACAGATTTCGATCCTTCCAGCACCTTAATCTCAACCACCTCCATTTTCTCTTCGCCCATGCTCAAAAGATGGACTAACGGATGCGTAGGAAGCTTTTCCTCAATATGCTCCAGAATGACATTGGTCACACTCACCGGACAATCAATTCCCAGTTTCTTAAAGATCTCCTCGTGTTTGGGGTCATTTACGCGGGCGATAGTACGCGGTACCCCAAACTTGTGCTTTGCCACCTGACATGCCACCAGGTTGTCTTCATCCTCATTAGTAGCTGCTATAAAGACATCTGCCCTCGAAGCTCCAGCCTCAGCCAAGACAGATACCTCACAGCCATCACCCCGCATACATACGCTACCCAGCTCGTCTTCAAATTTCTCACATTTGGCAGGGTCCTTGTCCAGCACCAGAACCTCGTGCCCTTCTCTCAACAGGACTTTACACAGACTGTAACCAACGCTGCCTCCGCCGATAATTATTATGTACATTTCATCTCACCTTCTCCCACGAAAGCACTCTCTCCTTCAACATTTGTGCAAATATAACCGTGGGGCTAAGCGCCTCCAGACCCAGCGCCTCATAAACGTCTTTGCGGAGCGGGTCGTATATCCGACAAACAACCTTAGGTACGTTGAAAATCTGCTTGGCGATTTGAGCCGCCATAACATTACGGTTATCTCCCTGCGTCACCGCCACAAAGGCATCAGCTTGCCCAGCGCCCGCTTTTTCCAGCGTCTCGAGGTCGGTGCCATCGCCTACAAGGGCCGTACCTCCGAAACTCGGCGGCAATCGCCTGAAACTGTGAGCATCTACATCAAGAACGGTCACATCATGCCCCTCAGCATCAAGCAAGCTAGCTAGCTGGGCTCCTACTCTCCCACAACCCATTATAATTACTTTCATAGCACCGCCTTCCTCAAGAAATAGGTTCTCTATATAGTAACACCCGGCAAGGAGCTTCCTCCAGAACATAGGGGATAACTCTGCCCAAATTAAACACGCCAAAACGCTTCTTATAAGCAAATCCCATAAGGATTAAGTCCACATCTCTTTCCATCGCCTCGCCCACGATTGCCGGACCGACTTCCCGCGCCTGAATCAAATCGGTCTCCACCTCATAATCAAGCTCAGCAGCTATCTCCTCAGCTCTCGTCAACGCTTTTTCCGCCTTTTCCACTTCGGAATCTATCATTGCATCCAGTGGCAGGCTGCGCTTGACCTCGATGACATAGAGAACATATATCTTCGCTTTCGATCTTTTTGCCAGGTTACAGGCTAACCTTACCGTTTCGACATCGGCATCTCTACCGTTCACCGCGACCAACATCCTTTCCAGCTTCATGCTTTTGCTGATCATCTACAATATAGTATAGTTTCGCCCGTCCGCTAGTGCAATTATGTGCTTATCTCACCCTGAAAGTCACCCTACTTTGCCACTCCACCCAAAGGCAACTGCCTCCACCGGCGAAACAAGAAATAAATACCCAGCCCCAGCGCCATCCAGCCGAAACCGACCCAGCGGCTATATTCCTGCATCATGACCACTACTATCCATATAGCAGCAGTACCCAAAAGACCAATCATGGCAGTCACTGGAAATTCTGCGCCCTTGAACTTCACATTCCAGCCAAGTTTAAACGGTCTCTCCATTTTTGGCATCTTCCAGCGTAACGCCAGAATAGAAAGATGGGCCAAGGCAAAGGAAAGCATGGAGCCAAAGGCATAAAGACCGCCTAAAGACTCAAACAAATCCGGGCGGAAAAATCCTGGTATTTGCAACAGTATAGCCACCAAGGTAAAAACGACTATAGCCACATAAGGGGTCTTGGAACGGGGATGGACTTTCCCTAGAACGCCGGGTACCAGATTAAACCTGCCCAGTGAGAAAGCCAGACGTGAGATTCCCAGCAGCCCAGCATTTGTGGCTATAAACAAAATCGTGCCTGCCAGTACAGCTACCAGTACGGGAAGAGCAGTCCGTAGCACGTCAAGAAACCAGGCAGCGATATAATGCTGTATTGGCTCGTGGAAAAGCCTTGCTGCCAGCTCGTCAGGGACAATAGCCATGGAGACCTTATGGGCTATACCAGCAACCGGGTCGGTAGCCCACTCAGAAGCCAGATCATCAGGTGTCATGGCTGAAAAAGCCGATATGGAAATACCGCTGAAGATAAGCAAGACCACCACGATCATCAACATATAAGCCCTAGGGGCACGCACCTGTGGACGCCTCGTCTCCTCCGCCATCTGCGACACCGTTTCCACGCCGGTAAAGGCGATGGCTGCGATAGCTATACCGAAGACCAGATTGGCAACCGACGGCCAGTACTCAGTGACACGCTGCCAGAAGACACCGGGATGGAAGAGTATCGTCAGAGCCAGGACGATGATCAACAGCTGAGTTGCTATATCCAGTATAGCCAGCCCCACATTAACCTGAGAAGACTCTCTGACACCAATAACATTAACTACCATCAGCAACAGCACAATAGCTATAGACATGCTGGTGTGTGCCAGAGGCGATGTCTTCAGAGGTTCCCAGAAAAGCCCGAGATAAGATGGTATAGTATAGGCAGATATCGCAATGGTAACGATGTAACTGAACATCAATGCCCAGCCAGCGATGAACCCCATCAGGTCATTGAACCCGTGACGGGCAAAACTGGCAGAGCCTCCTGCCTCTGGAAACATGGCTGTACCCTCAGCATAGCTCAAAGCTGTGAAGATGAACAGTATGCCAGCAAGCCCCAACACAACAGGGGTGGCTCCCGCAGCCACCAGCGCCACCAGTCCCAGGGCATAGTAGATAGAAGAACCCACATTGCCATAACCAGCACTGAACAGCCCAGAAACACCTAATACGCGCCTCAGAGGGTGTGCAGTAATCCTCGGTCGGCGAACAAATCTATCACCTAACTTAGGTTGCCAGGTATCTGCCACAGAATTTTCTTATTGATGGCGAATTGTAATACCAGCCTTGACCTTTGTCAATAGCTCTTCCACTGGGCTATAATAACGCTTGTAGCCTTGTGGTGAGCGTAGCCGAGCGGTTCAAGGCGTCAGGTTGTGGCCCTGAAGAACGAGGGTTCGAATCCCTCCGCTCACCCCACCACATATCAGATGTTTGGGGCAACCTTTCCCCGACATAACTTGCGCCTATAGCTCAGCGGACAAGAGCACCGGTCTTCGGAACCGGGGGTCGTGGGTTCGAATCCCTCTAGGCGCGTTGCTTTTTGGGACCAAAATCAACCTGCCGTATTACAGGCTGCTCCTAACCAGTAAGGCTCCTTTTACAGCCTGAGCTGCCCTCTAAAATATGTATCCCTCACACTCTTTGCCTTTGTTTCCGCCCATGCCTCCAGCCCCATCTTCTTGATCAGACACAGGTTGAAAACCTTTGTATTATGAGGTCTCTCCGCCGCCTTATCGGCATAAGGATGCAGATGGCCACAGGGAAAATCAGGACAGTCACAGCAGAAATCCAGCCCCTTTTTCTGGATACACCTGTACACATTACAGGGCTCCGTCATACCTAGAAAACCTATTGTGCCGTTTTCCTCACGACAACCCCTGCAGGCCACCCGCTCGACCGGGATATTCAGGTTCCGGGCAACAGCCGCTCTCAGTCGCTCATTGTCTTTAGCCAGATAAACAGAACAATTAAAGCAGTCCAGCCCACACGGCGCTGTCATACGTCTATAATCCATAGCATCTCCTTTCTTTGTTTATCAACTAACATAGTACCAGAAACCGGGGCTTGCATGCATAGCCTGTCCCTCTACTGTTGACAGAAAAATCGTATAAGTAATAAGATAATAAATAGGCGTACGAGTACAGTATAGAGGACACATATAACATATATAAGCGGTGGGGCAATGTCCCGGACTCGGTTAGTTGGTCTCCTCGTTGGCTTTTTGCTAGGAGCGGTTATGGTATATGCTACCCCCTACTTCCTTGTATCCGTCTTCGCTCTAATTGGCATCATGCTCTTAGCGGCAAACATCTATATCCTCTGGTGCGCCCTCTGAATTGTAAAGACGGCCAACCCCCAGATAGCAGGATTTTATTCCTCTTTAAATTGCACTGCTCAATTAATCTAGTAAAGACTACAGCCTGTTGGACAGCTTCCTGCCAAACCGCTAGAATTTAACGCCACACAGATTTTGCAAAGACCATGAGTTATATCGTTTCCTGGAGCGGAGGAAAAGATAGTTGTCTTGCGTGTTTTGAGGCTATACGGCAGGGGTACTATGTCTCCCATCTGGTAAATTTCATCTCCAGAGAGTTCCAAAGGGTGAGTTTCCATGGCACCGAGGCCAGACTAATCCAGTTGCAGAGTGAAGCTCTAGGTATCCCGCTCCTGCAACAGGAGACATCTTGGGATGACTACGAGCCGGCATTCAAGCAGGCGGTCAGCAGCCTTATTCCCAAAGGCATAGAAGGTATGGTCTTCGGCGATATATACCTCGAGGAACATAAGCAGTGGGTGGAGCGGGTCTGTGGAGAACTGGGTATCAAAGCTCTGGAACCACTGTGGGGGTGGACGACGGAAAAAGTGCCCCACACTTTTATAGACAACGGCTTCGAGGCAGTGGTGGTCAGCGCTCAAGCGGACATAATCGATCCGGAATGGGTGGGGCAACCTGTGTCTAGAGTTTTTCTGGACTATCTTAAAAGTAAAAATATCGACCTCTGCGGTGAGAACGGCGAATACCATACTCTGGTAATCAACGGTCCCATCTTCAAGAAAAAGATCGAGCTTACTACGACAGGCAAAGTGCTTAAAGATAACCGCTGGTTCTTGGACACCCTCAGTTATCATCTAGAGGGCTGAGCCCTTGCCCCCTCACACCTTGCCACCAAGAGCCTGTATTATAGCAGCGTTGAATAATTTCGCCAGCAATCCGCCCTCACAATTCTACGAGGACTGTGTCACCTTCCACCTTAATATTATAGGCGTCCAGTCCCTTGGGACCTTTCATAGCCTTACCTATTGCGGAAAGTGCACCTGAACCTTTAAGCCAGCGGACCACATGCCCATCAGTAAGGTCGAACTGTGAGCCATGTAATGGACAGGTGACCACCGTGCCCTCAAGTTTACCCTGTACCAGCCTGCCACCCATATGCGGACAACGAGCAGCGGCAGCGTAGAATTTGCCCCCAGACATGACCACCAGGACTTCTTTGTCCCTTACCTTGACCTCTTTCATCACACCTTCCGCGAAATCGCCAATTACTCCTACTCGAACAAACTCGCCCATCTTAATACTCCGTACCTACCTTAATCTACCCTCGACTGTGCCCCAATCGATATTGCGGAAGAAAGCCTCTATGTAGTCAGCCCTTTTGAGCCCGTAGTCAATCATAAAGGCATGCTCAAAAACATCCATTACCAGTATGGGTATACAACCAGCAGGATGACCCACATCGTGTTCATTTATCCATTGGTTGAACAATTTCCCGGTGATGTTGTCCTGATAAAGGACGACCCAGCCGATACCTCGCATCGTCCCACACGCTTTGAACTCCTTTTCCCAGTCCTCATAGCTACCGAAGCCCTCCGCCAGCTTGCTAGCTAATTTGCTCGATTTGTTCAATGACCCCTTTCCACCGAGATTTTCAAAGTAATATTCGTGCAACCTCATACCATTGAACTCCCAGCCCAACCGCCGCTTGAGCTCAGCATACTCTGGTGTCCCCTGCTTGCCCTCCTTGAGCATGGCAGATAGACTGTCCATCAGTCTGTTGGTACTGGTCACATACCCCTGATATAGGGTGAAATGGTTCTTGAGCAATGTCTCGCTAAACCCCTCCATGCCAACTAGCTTACTGTAGTCTTTAGCCTGATAAGCCATTACTTCACCTCCGAACTTATTTTTGCAGTTCCATCGGTTTGCCGCAGCAGACCAGCTCGCCCCCACCCACCACTTTAACCTCGACCACATTACCGCAGATACTACACCTGAACACCTGCCCTACACCAGTAACTTTTGCCATCTCTACCTCCTTTCAGTCTTGCCTTATGATTACTTTTCCACATCCTTCAAAAGGTCGCTGAAGATATCGGTGTGGTAAATCTCATGGTCCCGGATGCGCAGAAGCAGCTTCTTCAGTTTTTCATCAGGTATCTCCTTGGCCGCTCGGTCATATTCGGCTGCCACCTTTTTCTCAATTTCGATATCAGCTTTGAGCATCTCAGCCTCTTTAGTAGACCGGTCCACCTCAGTGTGCTCGATCCTGGGGCTGCCACCCCCTCCGACCAGTTCCTCAGCTAGCCATCCCAGATGTTGCATCTCGTTTATCGCCTGGTCTTCCATCTGTTTCTTTATTTCCTTATTCTTAGCCATGTATGAATGGAAAAGGTACTGGAGTATCACCGTGTACTCATGCTCTATGCCCCAGTCCAGCACCTTGGTAACCTTGTCTTTGCGCTCACCCCTGATATCCTTGAGCCCTTCCTGTCTTGCCTTCTCTACGAAATGCTGAAAGTCGTCGTGGTGGGATTTCTCGTCAGAAAGGATGCGCTGAAGCACTCTCTTTATCTTGGGATCATCGATAGCCTTGATATGCTCTTGATACATGGAAATAGCGTCCTTCTCTAAAAGTACGTCTTGCTCCATCCACTCACTCACCGTTTTACCCCCCATTCGCATCGTGCCACGCTTCAGGCTGGGCTTGCCACCAAGCTCCACTATCACCTCAGCCAGCCAATCGAAATGACGCATCTCCTCCCTGGCAATAGCTTCGATCTCGCAGGCAAGTTCCCCTTCGCCCATAGCATAGGCATGGATAAGGTACTGAATAATAGCCCCGTGTTCGCCCTCAAGGTCTTCGTTCAGCAAAGCGATGACCTTTTCTTTGTCCATACTTTCTACCTCCAGCAAATAATCTCTTTTTGTAGATAGCTCACGGCTATCTGAATACCCCTATATCCCTCACCTGCGTCTAGGTACTTCTGGGGCAAGATATTTCTCCGGGTTCTGGTCAAAGGCTTTTTTGCAGGCTAAGGCACAGAAGTAGTACTTTTTGCCTTTGTATTCAGATGTCGCTGCCGCTTCCTTCTCTTTCACTTCCATCTTGCACACCGGATCGACTGCCATCTGTTCACCTCCTTTCTCAGCTATTTCAGTCCTAGCTGGCTTGAAACCTTTCAAGCGCAACGAGTTAAGCACTACTGTAATGGAGCTGGCAGCCATAGCCACCGCCGCCAGTACCGGATTCAAAAAGCCATACTCCCCCAGAGCAAAGCGGAGTGCCATCGGCACCCCCTGAGCTTGAAAGGCAGGATACAGCACCCCAGCCGCCACCGGTATCAGAGCCGTATTATAAGCGAACGCCCAGAAGAGGTTCTGTTTTATGGTGCGCATGGTGCGACGGCTTAAAGATACCGCGGTGACAACGCCACGCAGGTCGCCGCTGACGAGTACTATGTCACCCGCCTCCATAGCGATATCGGTGCCAGTGCCTATAGCAACGCCAACATCTGCCTGAGCCAGTGCAGGGGCATCGTTGATGCCGTCACCCACCATCGCTACCACCTTCCCTTCGTCACGCAGCCTTTGTACTTCCAGAGCTTTGTTCTCCGGAAGCACCTCTGCCAGCACACGGTCAATGCCCGCCTCGCGAGCTATCGCATCGGCAGCCCGGACATTATCACCGGTGAGCATCGCCACCTCGATGCCCATTTCATGGAGCATTCCGACCACTTCCTTCGCCTCGGGCTTCAAAGTATCAGCAAGTGCTATAACACCGGCTAAGTTACCATCCACGACTAGAAATAGCACTGTCCTGCCCTGCTCCCACAATTGCTCAGCCACTGTGACAACGCTGTCCAGCGGTAAACCATGTTCACGCATCAGAGCCAGATTGCCGACGAGGAGTCGCTTGCCGTTCAGACTGGCTTCCACACCATGACCTGGCATGGCAGTGAAATGAGAAACCTCGAGAAGGGCTAGCCCCTTCGCCGAAGCCGCCTTGACCACAGCCTCAGCCAATGGATGCTCCGAGTTGCGCTCTGCCGAAGCTGCCAATCGCAAGACTTCGTCCCCAGTAAACGGTGGCACAGGCACAATATCTGTGACCACAGGTCTGCCGATCGTCAAGGTGCCTGTCTTATCAAACAGCATACAGTCCACCTTGTGCATTATCTCCAGTGCTTCACCGCTACGGATAAGGACACCGTTCTCAGCGCCTTTGCCAGTACCGACGATAATAGCAGTCGGCGTGGCCAGCCCCAGAGCACAGGGACAGGCGATGATAAGAACGGCCACAAAGTTAAGCAAAGCATGCGTCACAGCCGGCTCCGGTCCAAGAAAAGACCAGACGATGAATGTAACAATAGCCACCCCCACCACTGCCGGCACAAAATAGCTGGCAATGACATCTGCCAGACGTTGCACCGGTGCCTTGCTCCCCTGTGCCTCCTCTACCATCCTGATAATACGAGCCAGCATAGTGTCCTTGCCCACCCGCGTCGCTTCGAATTGAAAGCTACCGGTCAAATTGATCGTACCCCCGATAACCGTATCACCCGCCTTCTTCTCCACAGGTAGACTTTCACCGGTAATCATGGACTCATCGACTGTGGAATATCCCTGTACCACGGTGCCATCTACAGGCACCCGTTCCCCGGGGCGCACCAAGACGATATCTCCAACCTGCAAATCCTCCACCGCAACCTCATGTTCCACCCCCTCTCTAATGACGACCGCTTTGTCCGGTCTCAAGCCGATAAGCTTTTTTATCGCCTCAGATGTCTGCCCCTTCGCCCTGGACTCCAGAAAGCGCCCCAGCAGAACAAGGGCGATTATTGTGGAAGATGTGTCAAAATAGACCTCAGGTGTCATTCTGGTGCCTGCGAACACCTGCGGGGCGATAACCACCACCACGCTGTAGAAATAAGCTGCCGATGTTCCTACGGCTATAAGCATGTTCATATCAGCAGTTCGGTGCTTGAGCGCCCCCCATGCCCCACGATAGAACTGCCACCCCGCCCAGAATTGCACAGGAGTTGCCAGTACCCAGAGCAAGTACGGTTTACCTGGGAAATCAAACCCCATGGTCAGCGCCATCACTATGGCTGCAAGGGAAAGCGCTATAGCGAGCTTTATTTTTAATCTGCGTAACTCGCCCGCAGGAGAAAGTCCTCCACTTTCAACATCCACCTCCATTCCCAGCTCGTAACCTGCATCCGCTACCGCCCGTTTCAGTTCAGCTACGCTGGTACCATCGCTATACTCGACGAGAGCCGTCTCTGAAGCCAGATTGACATTAGCCAGCGTCACTCCCGGTACTTCCGATAGGGACTTTTCCACCCGTGCAACACAAGAGGCACAGGTCATTCCGTGTACACGGAAGACAGACCGTTTAGTCGCCATTTTACCCAATTTCCACGCTGATGCTTACTCTACTGGTATCGCCGACCCCTTTGAGCGATGACACCAGACCCCGTAAAGTGTTAGCAATGACCTCGCTGGTGAACGCGTTCAGCGGAATACTCTGTCCGTTCACAGCGACGGTAACTTCCTCTTTCTCGAGACGGATATCTATCTCACGCATATTTTCTGTGCCTTTAAGAGCTGAGACCGCAGCCACAACAACCCGCCATAGCAGGTCTTCCACAAAACGGTTCATCTCTACCGGCTTCTGGTCTACCCAGAGTTTCGCCTTCATGCTCACAAATTACTCCATTTTAGGGTTCCACACCTCCCACACCTTGCCCGCTAGCTTCATGCCCGGTTTCAAAGTTGGCTTACCTGGCTGCCAGCCGGAGGGCATGACTTCACCGGTAGCCTGATGGTGCTGGTAAGCCTTTATCTGCCTGAGCGTTTCAGCAACATTGCGTCCCACCGGCGGCGTCAGCACCTCCATAGCCTGAATGATGCCATTAGGGTCGATGAGAAAACGCCCTCTGACGTTCACCCCGGTTTCCTCATCGTACACGCCATAAAGTGAGCCGATTTTTCCTCCGGGGTCGGACACCATGGGGAAGGGCACGCCTCCTTCTACCATCTTAGAAAGCTCCTCCTCCTGCCAGATCTTGTGGGAAAATATGCTGTCCACGCTGATAGAAAGCACCTCCACACCCAGCTCCTGAAATTCAGCGTATCTGGCGGCAACTGCCGACAGTTCCGTCGGTCAAACGAAAGTGAAATCGCCGGGATAGAAGCATAACATCACCCATTTGCCGCGGTAATCGGAAAGCTTGATATCCTTCGCTCTACCCTCGTGGTACGCGCGTGCTTTAAAGTCCGGTGCCTCTTTACCTACCTGTACACCACTCATTTCTACCTCCTTTTCGTTTATTTTTCACACCACACCGGTAGCCTGGTGTTTCTGCCTGACCATCTCAGCAAGGTCATCGAGCGCCTTGAAATCTGCTTCCCGAGGGTAGCCTTTCACTAAAACCGGTGGCAGTAACTCCACTTTTACATTGCTCAGCATCCCGGTAAGTTGATCTACAGTTTTGCCGCCCCAGCCATAGGAACCTATGATGGAAGCGAATTTCACGTTGGGTCGCAGCGCATTCGCCAGGAAAGCAGCATAAGCTGCTGCAGGATGCGCCCCACCCAAGACCGTGGGTGTCCCGATAACAATAGTAGCGGCGTCCACCAGCGCCATAGCCAGCTTCCCTATATCGGTCACCGGCAAATCGAACTGCTTCACCGTTATCCCCCTCTCCACCAGTGCGCCCACAAAATGCTCCACCATCCGCTTCGTGCTGGCGTGCATGGACACATAGGGTAGCACCACTATGTTTTTCGGCTCATCAAATGCCCAGCCATGATAAGCCTTCAGGATAAATTCCGGCTTATCATATAGCGGACCGTGACTCGGGGCGATGATATCGATGTCGTATCCCTTCACTCTTTCCAGGTTTTTCTGGATGGTGGTACGGAAAGGCATCATGATTTCGGCGTAGTACCGTTTTGCTGCTTCGTATACCTGCCCTTCATCGGTGACGTATAAATCGCTGGTGGCTAAGTGGGAACCGAAGAAATCGCAGGGGAACAGAATCTTCTCCTCACTTAGATAGGTAAGCATCGTTTCCGGCCAGTGCACCCATGGGGCATGAATAAACTCCAGTGTCCTGCCTCCCAGGGATATGGTCTCTTTATCTTCCACGGTTATGAACCTGTCTTCGCCGACCATCAGCAGGTCGATGAGCATCCCCTTGCATCTCGGGGTACAAACTACCTTCGCCTCAGAATATTTTGCCAGCACCGCCGGGATAGCACCGGCATGGTCCTGCTCAGCATGGTTGGCAATAACATAATCAAGCCTTTCTACACCCAGTGCCTTCAGGTTCTCCAAAAGCACCCGCTCCATGGTAGGGTCAACGGCATCTATGAGGGCTGTCCTCTCACTGCCCTGGATTAGATACGAGTTATAGCTGGTGCCATCGGGCAATGGTATCAGTGAATCAAACAATCTCCTGTCCCAGTCAACCGCCCCCACCCAGTAGATACCTCTCCTGATCTCCCTCGGTCTCATCTCTCCACTCCTTTCAGGCCCACCTGCACTGGAACTGTGTCAGTCCAGCAGCCTTTTCTCACCTTCTATTTTCTTAATATCGGTTATATCCTGGGTCACCTCAAGGCAGCCCAGATATTCGCCCGCTTTACTGCGCACCGCAAAATACCTGATGTAGACTAGTCTGCCTTTGAGGTCTATCCAGAACTCAGCTACGTCACGCTTTCCTGCTCTGAAGTCCTCGAGTATCTGATTGACCACGTGGACGCTCTTCTGCGGATGGCACTGCTGCACCTTCCGTCCGATGACCGCTTTGGTACGGGCAAAGATCCTGTCCCTGGACTGACTGAAATAGCGAACAGTGTCGTCTTTGTCCACAAAAGTAATATCCACCGGCAAGGTATTGAGCACCGCCTCCAGTTCTTCTAAAGAGAAACTGCCGGTCTCCAATGAGACTACGCCCTCTATCGCGACTGGCTGCGCCTCAACTACGGCTGGAGCAAACGGAGCCCTGGCCGGCTCGGGGGTAAAGCAGCAGTAGCCCAGCTCGTCAAACTGGTGTCTGATATCACGCCATTCCAGCTCAGTGATCACCTTAAGAGCTGTAGGGAAAAGGATATTGTTCTCCTTGAAGAAATGGCTGGAAAGCATCTCTGCCAGTTCCAGCGCCTTCTGGCCGAGCCCGCTGATGAAATCTGAAAAGGCAGCGCTTTGCGCAGCTTCGACCACCTGATACAATTCCTTTTTTATCCCCCTTATTCTGTCGTGCTCCATCCACATTATCGCCGGCGGCTGGGTGATGCCATGTTTCTCCAGGGAAGGGAAAAGCACGTTCTCCTCCCTGATATAATGGCTCTCCGAGTCTTTAAGGTGCTGGACAATATGTGTCAGGTGTTCCATCTCTGAGCTGGTATTGCTTATACTCCCCCTGTCCTTGATCTTGCCAGTTACCTCTCTCAACTTACCAGCAAACTCCAGAAGAAGCCGGTGCTCCTCCATGAGGATATGTACCGGGTGTCCAGCGGGAACCTCTACCCTTTCCTTCTCTAGGGACTCTCTCATCACTGCCAGATGCACATCGCACAACCTCTGTATCTCCTCCCGCGGCATGCCCTCTTTGATAAGCTCTTCCTCTACCTGGGCTATGTCCACCGGCGTCACCCCTTTCGCCAGTTTGCGGAATTCCGCTTCCACCTCCGACTGCGGAGCGCCTTTGTGTAACTTTCTGAGCAACTCCTTTAATAGCTCACGTTTGTTAGTCCCGAAGTGTTCAGCCATCTTGCCTCCTATATCTTTTCAAACTGGTCTTTGCTTGCTCCGCAGACCGGACATACCCAGCTATCAGGTAGCTGTTCAAAAGGTGTACCCGGTTTGATCCCGCCATCAGGGTCGCCCACTTCAGGGTCATAAACATAGTTACAAACTGTGCATCTGTATTTTGCCATTTTGGGTGCTGCCTCCTTTACCTCGACATAGCTGGGGGCGGTCTTTGGCGTGCTGCCACGCTTTACCTGATGATAATAGGCATAGGTCATTGGTTCGCCCTCTTTAATCACATCAGCCTCGACCACCTCACCCAGAAACAAAGTATGGGTGCCGCAGTCCATCTGGTTAATCACCTTTGCCTCCAGATAAGCCAAAGTGTTTTCCAGTATTATCGGCGCCCCAGTAACGCCCGACCTGTAATTCACCCCTTGAAGCTTGTCCACTTCTCTTCCTGATTTGAAGCCAAAGCCCCCGATAAAACTCAGCGGTGTGTCCTGCGACAGTACAGAAACAGTGAACACCTTGCTGCTGGTGATAAACTCGTGGGTCAGGTTCTTCTTGTTGATGGCTACGGCAATAGTGGGCGGCTCCGAAGACACCTGGAAAACAGTATTGGCGATCTGACAGTTGAGTTTCCTATCCCTTTTGGAGCCTACGACGTATAGCCCGTAGCTTAACTTGTAAAATGCCTTTAAATTCACTGTCCACCCCCTTAAAATTAATTTCGCCTAAAGAAGCGTCTGTTCGCTGGTCTCGATAGCACGCTGGATCTCAGCATCAAGTTCCGCAGGCAGCCCCTCGATGCCTGCACGTAGAAAACCCCTGACAATGGCTGCCGTTGCTTCATCACGTGTCAGACCGCGGATCATCAAATACTCTATCTCTTCCTCAGCTATCTTACCCACCGCCGCCTCGTGAGAAAGGTCCACGCCTGGCACAGTGCCCCTAAGCTCCGGCACTGCGTGGATAATGCCCGACTCGCCCAGAATCAACCCCCGACATTCGAGATGCCCTTTAACATCAGGGGCGTTGCCCTCAATATATCCGCGGGCAATAATCGTCCCACCGGTGGTTATCGCCCGCGAGACCACCTCTGCTCTTGAATTGGGAGCATCCAGCATCACTCTGGAACCAACGTCCATGGTAGAGCCGGGGGTGGCAACGAGGATACTGTGGAACCTGACGATGGCGTTTTCGCCAGCGCACCACGCCACTGGGTACATTTGCAGTGAGTGCACCGGCTTTAAAATAACATAGTTACTCAAGAATACCCCATCTTCTTCTATAACTATGCCGGTACGGGGACGGACAGCTATCTCCGGCGTCCAATTGTGTATCATAGTGAAGGTGAGTTTAGCACCACGCTTTACGTAGAACTCAGAGACCCCGATATGCAGTCCCGGCTCTCCCCTCGGAGCATTGGTACAGCCGGTGATGATATGTAACTCCGAGCCCTCCTCCGCAATGACGATATTGTGCACCTTTTGTGCCAGTCTGGCTTTGGCAATATAGAGGCAAGCCTGGACCGGGTATATCACCTTGCTCCCGGGCAGCGCTCGAATGAAGTAGCCGTTGCTCTGACCAAGTTCCACATGGGCAGTGTATTTGTCTGTGTCCACCGCCACCGCTTTCCACAAATATTCCTTCAGCCAGTCATATTTCTCTACCGCCTGGCTGAAGCCCATCACCTCTACCCCTTCTTGCTTCGCTACGCTATGCACCACCGAGTGGTCCATCTGGATAAAGGTCCCGGCACGCTGGTCAGTACTATCCGACACTACACCAACCTGAGTCATTTGCTTTTTTACATTTTCAGGCAACAACGATAGTTCCTGCTGATAAGGCAATTCCTCCGAAGCCCCTTCGTACTTGCTCAAGTCAACATCTTCACCAAAAGCTGCCGGTTTGGCTGCCGCTGCCCTAGCTTTCTTCTTGAGGTGGTTAGGTTCACCTACATGGCGCATTTTCGGCACTCCTCATAACCTTTTCTTTTTATCGTCTCCAGTATCTCTAACGGGTCACCCTCACATACAATACGCCCGTCTAAGAGTACGTACCCAGTACGGGCATGCACATACTCCAGTATATGACCGGTATGTGTGATGACAAGACCGGAATGCTTTCGCTCACGAATGGGATGCTCCTTATGCAATAACTCGTTAACTAGCTCACCAATAAGCGCTATATTTACCAAATCAACGCCGGATTCTGGCTCATCTAGCAATGCCAGCTCAGGGTCCTGTGCCAGAAGCTGAAGAAGCTCCGACCGCTTCGTCTCGCCGCCCGAAAAACCGTAATTCACCTCTCTGTCCAGAAATTCGATAAGGTCAGCCTTTTGTGCCAGTCTGATAATAGCTTCCTCACTGGCATGCTCTCCCATACACGCAGCTAACATATCTCTGGTCTTTATACCACGCACCACCGGGGGTCTCTGTAAAGCGACACCGATCCCCATTCGTGCCCGCTCATCTATTGACAATC
>DAOUAI010000148.1:0-1946 GCA_034433775.1 Dehalococcoidia bacterium | reverse complement strand
TGGAGAGCTGTGTAGCTTGCTCGCTAGATGGTGGTGCAATCAGCCAGGGGGTCAGAGAATGGAATGCCCAGCTCGACGACATCACATCCGCTGGCGGCAAACAGGGGCACCGCCTTTAAGGTTGCTTCCACGCTGGGGTACCCGACTGTGATGTAGGCGATAATGGCTTTGTGACTGCGGCGGGCAAAGACTGAACCAATACGGCTCGTTTTGACCATGGTCAGATCACTCCCAGAGCTTTCCTGACGATTTCCATATCCTTATCGCCATGTCCACTCAGGTTGACGACGATAACCTGCTTGTTACCCAGGGATTTCGCTATCTTGATAGCGTAGGATATGGCATGGGCTGGTTCCAGTGCAGGAACGATGCCTTCAATTTGGCAGAGGAGCTGAAAAGCTTCCAGCGCTTGCTTGTCATTTACCGCCACATACCGGGCGCGCCCGATACTCTTATAGTAACTGTGCTCAGGCCCCACCCCGGGGTAGTCCAGCCCGGCAGCAATGCTGTGAGTTGTGCCAATCTGCCCATTATCATCCTGAAGGACGTAGGTTCTTGCCCCGTGCAAGACTCCTGTTGTGCCGGCAGTGAGCGAGGCAGCGTGTTCGCCCGTCTTGAGCCCCTTCCCGGCCGCCTCTACCCCGATGAACTTGACCTCGCTGTCGTTAAAAAAGGCATGAAAAATGCCAATGGAGTTGCTACCGCCGCCTACACAGGCAACGACATAGTCAGGCAGACGACCACACCTGGCCAGGATCTGCTCTCTCGTTTCTTTGCCTATAACGGACTGAAAATCACGCACCATCATTGGATAGGGATGAGGGCCCACCACTGAACCCAGAAGGTAGTATGTGCTCCTGACATTGGTTACCCAGTCTCTGATCGCCTCATTGATGGCATCCTTCAGCGTCTTGCTGCCTGAGGAAACAGGACGGAGTTCAGCGCCAAGGAGTTTCATACGGAATACGTTGAGAGCCTGCCGCTTTATATCTTCCTCACCCATATAGACAATACAATCCAGCCCCAGTTTGGCGCATATCGTGGCGACAGCTACTCCGTGCTGTCCCGCACCGGTCTCGGCGATTATCCGTCTTTTGTTCATTCTCTTAGCCAGGAGGCCCTGCCCCAAAGCATTGTTTATTTTGTGGGCACCAGTATGGAGCAAGTCTTCCCGCTTAAGGAATATCTGCGCTCCACCACAATACCGGGTCAGCCTCTCGGCAAAGTAAAGGGGAGTGGGCCTTCCGCAATAATCACGGGACAAGGAGTCAAATTCCTGCCAGAAAGACTGGTCCCTTCTTGCTGCTTCATAAGCGTCTTCCAGTTCTTGCAAAGCTGACATGAGAGTCTCAGGCACGAACCTGCCACCAAATTCTCCGAAGTAACCGCGCGTATCAGGTAGTCGCTTGTTTTCTCTCATCGGCTTTCCTCACTGCCCTGATAAATGCTCTTATTTTGGCCGAGTCCTTGACTCCCCTTGTCTCCACTCCGGATGATACGTCCACTCCCCAGGGTGCCACCATCTCGATTAGCCTGCCGACGTTCTTCGGATTAAGTCCTCCAGCAATGATCACTGGCACCTCCCGGGCTACTTCTCGCGCTACATTCCAGTCGAAGGTTTCTCCTGTTCCGCCGTATTTGCCTTGCCCCCGGGAATCAAGGAGGACGAGGAACCTTTCTGAGGGCAAAGTTTTCCCTCCCGCCCGTATTTCGGCGACGAGTTCGTCCGGCGATTGTCCAGCCACCCGTATTGTCTTGATGACCGGCCGGGCGATTTGGCGGCAATAGTCCCAGGATTCGTCGCCGCTGAGCTGCACCCAATCTAAACTGCAAAAGTCGGCCAGCTCGTTCACCTGAGAGCTCGGGGCGTTGACAAAGATACCGACCACTCTCGTCTTGGCACGATCGGGGCCGCTTCCCCTCTTCACAGCACTGGCTATCTCGCG
>DAOUAI010000147.1:0-3408 GCA_034433775.1 Dehalococcoidia bacterium | reverse complement strand
CCACCGACACGCATCTGCTGCCCCACCGGGGACTCATCGCCAAACAGCGTCTGCTTTACATTAGAGCCAAGCACTGCTACCCTGGCGCCTCTGTGGTAGTCTTCGGAGGTGAAAAACGAACCCTCGGCAATCTCCAGACCATACAGATCCATATATTCGGGGGCAGTGCCGATGACCTGAGCATTCATGTTTTCGCTGCCAGCTACCAGTTGCAGATAGGATGAGTACGTTGGCGCTATAGCAGCTATGTATGGCACCTGTTCTTTAATTGCCTGAGCATCTTCCAGTGTCAGGGTGTTGGCACTGCCGAAGCCACCTCTAATACCGCTAGCCATGCTCATGCCTGGACGGACGGCAAGGAGGTCAGCCCCCAGACCCTGAATACGGGAGAGTATCTGGGCTTCAGCGCCTCTGCCTATGGACATGAGAGCAATCACGGCGGCGATGCCGATGACAATACCAAGGATGGTGAGAAAACTGCGCAGTTTGTGTGTGGCTATACCTGTCCAAGCGGTGGACAACGGGTCAAACCATTTTTTCATGCCTTTAAGTTGCGTTGACTGCGACCTTTTCATACCTTCTCGTCAGAAACTATCAGCCCGTCTCTCAGCCGTACGATGCGCTGGCAGCGTTGGGCAACGTCCGGGTCATGCGTTATCATCACCAGCGTTATGCCCTTTTCCTTGTGTAGTTCGGTGAGTAACGAGAGTATTTCCTCGCCAGACTTGCTGTCCAGGTTACCTGTAGGCTCGTCAGCAAGGATGACCGGTGGTCTCTTTACCAGAGCCCTGGCGATAGCCACCCTCTGCTGCTCGCCACCAGAAAGTTCTGTAGGGCGGTGGTCCGCCCTCTCAGCCAGCCCCACACGCCGCAATGCTTCAAGAGCAAGTTCACGGTCTTCGCCACCAGCATATTTCAACCCCAGCTCCACGTTGGCAAGCGCCGACAGCCGGGGCAACAGATTGAAGGTCTGGAAGACAAAGCCTACCTTCCTCGCTCTAATGGCAGCAAGCTCGCTGCTGCTCAACGAGCTGACCTCTTTGCCATCCAGGTAATAACTGCCGGAGGTAGGTCTATCAAGACAGCCTATGATGTTGAGTAAGGTCGTCTTCCCCGAGCCAGAAGGTCCCATTATTGCTACCAGCTCTCCCTTCTCCACGGACAGGTCTATCCCTCTAAGTACCTGGAGTTCTCGCTTTCCCAGGGAATACACTTTGATTATCTTCTGGAGGCTTATCATCCTGGCGCTCCAAATATCATCTGAACATCATCATCGGAGGACGGGACTGTTGCTGGGTAGATGTTGACGTTGTCGAAGAAGTAGACTTAACGATTAGCACCTGTTCACCTTCGTTGAGTCCCTCGGTGACCTCTGTATACTGCCAGTTGCTCAAGCCCGTGGTCACCTCCCGCTTCTCCGTGGTCTCCCCATTCACCACCTGCACATAGCTCTTGCCCCCTTCCTTGGCAACAGCGCCATTGGGCACTAGAAGCACGTTTCTTTTTTCATTTACGAAAATGGTGGCAGTGACCGTAAGCCCTTCTTTAGGCTGGAAGTCCTCTAAAGCGATGGCAGATTTCGCCGCTTGCTGGTACCTCTGGGCGACCCACTGTCTGATTTGCTCCAGCGTAATGCGACCCTCCTGCACCGCCTTTTTCACCGTCTCCGGTAGCATGTCGATGGTTATCTCAGATGGAGAACGTTGCTGTGTTGCCACCGTTTCACCGCTGAGTACCTCGAGTCTCACTTTGTAGTTGACCACGTTCTGCTGTATAGTAGCAGCGGGAGAAATGCGCTTCACTCTTGCCGGGAAACTGACGCCGGAAACAGCGTCCACCTGTACCGTCGCCCGTGCCCCGGGCTTCAACTGGAATACGTCCATCTCGCTGACCAGCACGTCCACCTCCAGTTTGGAAGGGTCAAGAAGACGGATGACGGCAGTGCCTTCACTCACCTTGTCACCGGCGGAGATATTCACCTCAGCGATTAGCCCATCGAAGGGGGCTTTGATAGTGGCTTCCTCGAGTTGACGCTGCGCATCCTTAAGTCTTAGCTTGGCAAGTTCCAGTTGCAGTTCTTTTATCTCGATATCCAGAGGGTCGGGGGCGGAAAGTATGCGGTCGCCGGAAGCGGTTGTGGTCGGCTCCTTAGCTTTTTCCAGGCTGTACTGTGCCGATTTCACGTTTATCTGTGCCTGAATCAAGTTTTGCTCCAGAGTCGAGGTATCCAGTTTGGCTAACACTTGACCCTTTTTCACCTCGTCACCCAACTCCACCAGCACCTCCTGCACCTCACCCGATGAACCGAATGAAAGGTTGACCGAGTCCGGCATGGCTAGATTACCGGTGGCAGTGATCTCTACCGTGATGTCCCCTCTCTTTGCTGTTGCTGTCTGAAGTGCCGGCTGCGTGGAGGTATTTTTTGAACCGCAACCGAAAAGCAGAGCACCTGTAAGAAGCGTCACCAGTCCGAATACCATTGCCGCTTTAATTCTCATTCCAGTCACCTATCTTATTATTGTCCTGCTCTAGTATAATATCTCATCAAATTGTATGCCAAGATTGTTAAGAAACTATTAAATCGGGGGCACAGCACAGTCCCAGCCCCCGCTCATAATATATTAACAAAAAATTAACTTTTTGTATTTATCATAGGTGGCAATGCCTTTCGTGCCCATCGCGGGGAACAGAGTCGGGCCTATGAAATACCGCTTAGCTTACGGGGTGACACTCATCATAACATTGAGCATGCTTCTGCCCCTGGTAGCAGAGGCAGAAGTGGGACGACCACTGAAATGGAACGTGATCGAGATACCGGGGAAAAGAGGTAACATCATCATGCTCAATTCCGAAGTAAGCCGCATCGCTGTGGGGAGCGGTGGTGTCGTTTACGCCATTGACAGCCGTGTGGGAGGCGTTTACCGTTCGGAAAATGGTGGTTCCACCTGGACAGAAATAACAGCTAATCTAATAGCTGCCGGGGCGATACTGCCAGCACAGGAGGTGGCAGTATGCCCAAATAAGCCGACCATAGCTGCCGTGGTGGACAGGGACAGGCAAAAAGTCTATGTGTCCAAAGACAGCGGCACCACCTGGGATGACTCTTCTTTCTCTGCTCTCCCTCCCGGCAGCGAGGTGCGATGCATTGATATGTCCACTTACCGTATGGTGGCAGATGAGATAGTATGTGACATCGCTGTAGGCACTAAAGAGAGCGGCAACGGCAAAGTCTATGCCCGTAGCACATCGGCTTTCAGTTCCTGGCAGGAGCAGGGACTGGCCCAGGGCGATGTCTGGGCAGTCAAGTTCTCGCCCGCTTACTCTGTTGAGTCGGCGATAGTGGCTGTGACCGCAGACGGCGATGATACCTGGCTTATTATCGGCAAGCGCGATGTAGCTAACAACTCC
>DAOUAI010000146.1:0-2230 GCA_034433775.1 Dehalococcoidia bacterium | reverse complement strand
GCTCACGGCTCCAAAAGGACAGGCTACTATGCACATCCTGCAGCCAATGCACTTGTCATAATCAACGTTTACCCTTCTTTGTTCTTCGTCCCGCGTCCGCGCGTTTGTCGGGCATACAGCTACACATGGTGCTGATTCACATTGGTTGCATACCATGGGCACCATTATGCCTTTCATTTCCCACTTCACAATATGTATTCTGGACCTTAAGGGGTTGCTAACTCCCTCGTGCTTGACGGAGCAAACCAGCTCGCACAAGCGGCAGCCGGTGCACTTTTCGTAATCGACAACTAGCATTTTTTGCATTAGTAGACTCCCTCTTTACGTAATTACTAGCAACTACTAGAGCATATGGGATGGCTCCTTGTCTATACCCAGCCTGCGCAGCGTCTCCGGGCGAGGAACGCCATTCTCATCCCAGCCGTGATGCTCATAGTATTCGTCTATCATCTTCTTAAATTTCTCTCTATCCAGTGTCCTATTTCTGACGCTAGGTATGCCAATTTTGGTTGGCTCGTCAAAGTATCGGTCAGATAGCCAATCGTCTTTTCTGGTTAGTCCCTCCCTGATGTTGAATAGGCGCTCTATGTTGTAGCAGCGTTAGCTACAGTCCAGATATCCAGTGGCGACATCTCTAAGCCTGTGTTGTAGTAAAGCAGTTTAGACCACTCCTCAAAGTTAGGGAGGGTCGCACCCAGGAACGTGGTATGATATTTACATATCCCCAGGCAGTCCACAGCCTCATAACACATCTCGTGCCAGAAAACTTGCCACGGTTTTCCTTCGTAGTCTCGGTAATCCGAGGACAATGGACCATCATACGGTACCGGCTGACTGTATATCTTTCTTAACACAGGTTCAGGCAAATGATATAAGTCAATAGCTGGCCTGCTTCTCAAATGGTCAGAACCTCTTGAACCCGTGGCTATGCCTAGTGCTAGAGACGTGGTTGCTCTTTCATCAGAGTGAAGGTTGCTCATGCCCTTGACCTGGATGAGATATTTAATAGAATTTTTGCCTATTTTCTTGGCGGCTCGTAGCGGTCCTTCGGCCAGAATATCGCCCAAGCCTTTCCTATTGGCAATACGATGAACCATTTCGATAACCGCTTCGTCATTACCAAACCTCAAGTCAAGACCATCGGTATCCTTGCTGGTGAGGATTCCTTCTTCATACAGTTCCATTGCCCAAGCAATCATGCTGCCTGTTTCCAGGGTATCCATACCGTAGGTATTTACCAGGTGATTACCTACCAGAATAGTGAGCGGGTTCCTACAGCCAGGCTCTCCCGCAAAGGCACCAATCGAAGTGTATTCTGGACCCTCTTCGTACAATCCAGCGTATGGGCCGCTGGGTATTACGTACTTACCGCGGCAGTGGACCTGGCAACCAAAGCAGCCGGTCATGCCGATGTTGAATTCATCAAGCTTTTCGGGTTCAATATCATCGGAGTCTTCAAGCTGATTTAGCTGGAAGTTTCTGACTCTGACCAGCCCCTGTGTATTGGTGGCACCCCAGATGAAGTTTGTACCTAGCCTTCCTTGCGTTTGGGAAACCTTAGCCGACGTTATCTGTCTGATTATCTTTCTGTTATATTCTAGAGCTTCGCTAGGGTGCGCTATTTTAATGTCCATAGTACCTCTAGCGGCTATGGCCTTGAGGTTCTTGGAGCCGAGGAGCGCTCCCATTCCCGTTCTGCCCCCCGCATTCTTGAGCTCAGTCATAACGTTAGCGAATCTCACCAGCCTTTCGCCAGCCGGACCTATGGTCAATATCTTGACATCGCTATCGCCTAGTTCCTCCCGGATAATCTCTTGAGTTTCGTGGACGTCTTTGCCCCAGACGTTGGAGCCGTCTCTTATTTCAATCTCGCCATTGTGAATCCATAAATAAACTGGTTTTTCCGCCTTCCCTTTTATCACCAGATGGTCGAAGCCAGCCCACCTCATTTCGGGAGCAAAGAACCCGCCCATATTGGTGCTGCCCACAAAGCCGGTGAGCGGCGACTTACCAGCGACGTGGGTTCTCGCTGAAGCTGAAGCCAGGGTACCAACCAGAATTCCAGCACTGACCAGCGCCACATTATCTGGCCCCAGGGGGTCAATCCCGGGCTTGATATGGTTATACATCAAGTACATGTCTAGCCCTCGACCACCCAAAAACATCTTCCGTATCTCCAGCGGGATGGGCTTCGTCTCAATTTTGCCGCTGCTTAGGTCGATATAAGCAA
>DAOUAI010000145.1:0-26216 GCA_034433775.1 Dehalococcoidia bacterium | reverse complement strand
TTTGTTGGTCAATACAGAGCCCTGAGCATGGAGAACGGCGGAGCTGGCGTAATTCTCGGCGGCGATCAGGTTTATGGTCTCTTTTTGCCGTTTGACTTCTAATTCCAGAAGACGGGATATTTCTAAGTCTTTAGCACAGGACAAAAACGTACCTCCGTAAGCTCGTAGAGAATAATAGCACTCAAGGGGCTCTATAGGCAAGTATGTGCCATTGTTGGTTCGATTATTTCAGCGGAGTTGTGATATACTGGACTGGGTGTACTGACTCAGTACATAAAATATTAATATAAGGGGGGTCAATGAGAATAAACAGGGGTTGGTTGTTTCTTCTGGTGGTTGTATTAGCCATGCTAGCGATGCTCGGTGGTGCCTGTGGACCGAAGTCGGAGATGCCCTCGGTACCACCGCCAGCCACACCTGCGGGCAATCAGCCGCCGGTAATATCGCGGTTGGCAGCAGCACAGCCACAGGTGTACCCTTCGGGGACAGTCCAGATACAGTGTGATGCCGCGGACCCGGATGGGGATATGGTAAGTTTTGAGTGGGCTTGTACAGGCGGTAAGTTCAGTGGTGCTGGTCCGATAGTGGTGTGGCAGGCACCACCGAATTACGGTGTTTATACCATAACAGTAACGGTGAAGGATGGAAAAGGTGCCTCCACGCAGGCTAACCTAAACGTGTCAGTGGCAGCTAACCAGGCGCCGGTAATCCAGAGCCTTGAGGCGAACCCGTCAGGAGTAATTTATGGCGGCAGTGCTATCATCACCTGTGTCGCTTCTGACCCTGACGGTGATGTGGTGCGCTATAGCTGGTCAGCCAGCGAGGGCACGATTACCGGGACGGGCAACAAGGTGACCTGGGTAGCGCCGAACCGGGGTGGTCAGTATAACATAACGGTTATCGTCAGCGATGGCAAAGGCGGCGAGACCAAGGGGAATGTCATGGTCACGGTGTCGGCGGCAGTGAAGACTGTCACCATAACACTGGTGGCTGAGGAGACGGGCACTGTGGACTCGGACGGTGATAAAGACAATTCGAGAATGCTGGCTGGTGACGATGATAAAAATGTGGGCTATTGCGCTTACTTCAGTTTCGATGTCTGGAGCCTTGCTGGTAAAAACATCCAGAATGCCAGTCTGAAGTTTACCACCAGGAGTGTGGTGGGCGACCCGTTTTCCAGCACTACGGGACTTAACGGCTTGCAATTATGGAAGGTGACTTATGGTGATAAGTTGCCCAAGTTCCACTACACCGGAAGCAGGTTGACCGGTGCCAGCGCCATCCTTAACACCCCACCGAGCGTTGTAGATGTGACCTACGAGATTAAGACGATCGCTGCAGCAGCGGTCACCCGTTTCCAGGTAGAGGCGCTGTTCCAGAAGGTGACCAACGGTAACAGCGTCGCCGAGTTCATAGAGTGGTCCAACGTCGTCCTTGAGGTCACGTATTCAGACTGATACAGACAAGCGTGTAAAAAATAACACGGGGCGGTCTTTTAAGACCGCCCCGTGTGCTTGCAAGACTCGAACCTGCGACACCCTGATTAAAAGTCAGATGCTCTGGGGTCTTAAAAAGACTGCCTTGCACGCTTGCAAGACATCCAGGAACCTTTGACATCTTCCCTAAATTATGGTAGAGTATGGGTGATGTTAGCAGTCTGAGACGGAGAGTGCTAAAAATGGCAAGAAGTGTTGCGACTAGGAGAGAGGCTGTTTTGCGGATAATAGTGAATGAATATGTAGCCACGGCGGTGCCGGTGGCTTCGGAGACCATTTACCGCAATTACGATTTGGGGGTCAGTCCGGCGACCATTCGCAATGACATGGCTTACCTGGAGAGGGAAGGGTATATAATACGCCCTCACACTTCAGCCGGAGGCATACCTACGGATAAAGGGTATCGGCGCTATGTGGAGTCTTTAGCCAAGGAATACGAACTTCCTCTGGAAGAGCAATACCGGATTCGGGAGCTTTTCCGTGGGGTAAGTGAAGGGATAGACAGGTGGTTACAGCTAGCGGCGGTGGTAATGTCGCACCTGGTGAGGAGTGCGGCGGTGGTCACCTTTCCCAAGCCTAACCGCTGCCGGTTCCGGCACCTTGAGCTAGTGGCACTGCACGAATTTCTGGCGCTCATGGTGCTGGTGCTCAGCGAGGCGATACTCAAAAGGCGGCTTCTGTCGTTCAGTGAGCCGGTAACTCAGGCTGATTTAACCGGCGTTAGTGATAGACTGAATGCCCTTTGTTTCGGGTTGACCAGCTCTGAAATCAGGAGGAGGCGGGTGGAACTGATGCCTGTTGAGAAGCAGGTGCTTGGAATCGTGATGGACATAATGAATGCTGAGGATGAAGCGGAGTATGAGGAGCCTTATTTTGAGGGTATACGCTTGATGCTCGACCAGCCTGAGTTTGCCCGGCGTGACCGGGTGCTCAGTGTGATGGAGCTATTTGAGACCAAGGAATGGATTAGCTCCACATTCTCACGATGGTCGGGTGGTTCCGGGGTCCAGGTGGTGATCGGTGGAGAGCACGAGGATGAGACATTTCATGATTTGAGCCTTGTGTTCAGCAGGTATGGGGTACCGGGCAAAGCCAGCGGTGCACTGGGGGTTATTGGCCCCACACGTATGGACTACCCACGGGCGATTTCCACGGTGGGCTACATGGCACAGGTCCTGAGCGACCTTGTGTCCCGGGTCTGTGTCAGTGATTAAAGGCGTTGGAGGTCTGAAAAATTGTTTGAAGAAGATAGAGTGGTATCTGAGGATGAAGTCCCTGAAATAAGCGAGGAAGTAGGGGACGATATTGAGTCCCTGCGCCAGGCATTAGCCAGAGCGAGAGAGCAGGCTGAGAGGTATCTGGCTAACTGGCAGAGGGCCGAAGCGGACTTCAGGAATTACAGACGGCGTGAGGAGGAGGAGAAAAGTGAATTTATAAAGATGGCTAGTTCAGCGCTGGTATGTGACATACTACCGGTACTCGATGCCTTTGACCGGGCGTTTAAAGAAGTCCCGGCGAATGATGAGAGGTGGAGCTGGATTGAAGGCTTCAAACATGTGCAGCACATGTTGATTGATGTACTCAACAAACACGGGCTGTCTGAGGTGAAATGTGTGGGGGAGGTTTTCGACCCCCGCATTCACGAGGCGGTAGCCCGGGGGGAGGGCAGAGAAGGGCTGGTGATCGAAGAGGTACGTAAGGGGTACTGGCTTAAAGACAAATTACTTCGGGCACCGCAGGTGGTGGTAGGGAAAGGCGATGAAGGCGGTGGGCCAGAAGAGGAACCAAAAGAAGAGTTATAATTGAAGGAGGTCAATTATGGGAAGAGCAGTTGGTATTGATCTTGGTACTACTTTCAGTGTAGTGGCGGTTATAGAGGGCGGAGAGCCTAAAGTCATTCCCAATGCCGAAGGCGAGAGGCTTACCCCGTCTGTGGTGGCTATTGACAAGAAAGGTGAGCGGTTGGTAGGGCTGCTGGCAAAAAGGCAGGCGATAACCAACCCGGAAAACACCATCTTCAGCATCAAACGCCTGATGGGGCGGAAGTTCCGTGACTCCGAAGTCCAGTTCGATATGAAGCGGTTGCCTTATAAGATAGTTGAGGCGCGGAATGGCGATGCCTGGGTGGTGATGGGCGGGAAGGAATATAGCCCGCCGGAGATATCTGCCATGATTTTGCAGAAGCTGAAGGCAGATGCCGAGGCTTACCTTGGCGAAAAAGTTACCGACGCTGTAATTACAGTCCCAGCCTATTTCAACGACAGTCAGCGTCAGGCGACCAAGGATGCCGGGACTATCGCCGGGCTGAATGTGTTGCGTATTATCAACGAGCCTACAGCTTCGGCGTTAGCTTACGGTCTGGACAAGAAGGGCGAGGAGACAATCGCAGTCTATGACCTCGGCGGTGGCACATTCGATATTTCCATACTTGAGCTTGGTGAAGGCACATTCCAGGTAAAATCCACTGCCGGCGATACACACCTTGGTGGCGATGATATCGACCAGAAAATTATCGACTGGCTGTGTGAGGAGTTTAAGAAAGAGACGGGCATAGACCTTAAGCAGGACAGGATGGCGTTGCAGAGGCTTAAGGACGCTGCCGAGAAAGCCAAGCGCGAATTGTCTACGGTGGCGCAGACTGAGATAAACCTGCCTTTTATCACCGCTGATGCCTCTGGACCGAAGCATCTGAACATCACTCTGACACGGGCTAAGCTGGAGCAATTATCTCTGGACTTACTGGAGAAGACCATCGGACCCTGCCGGCAGGCAGTTGCCGATGCCGGGCTTACTGTTGCTCAGATAAGCGATGTCATTTTGGTAGGTGGTCAGACAAGGATGCCAAAGGTACAGGAATTAGTGCGGCAGTTCTTCGGTAAGGAGCCGATAAAGGGCATCAATCCTGATGAGGCGGTGGCGCTGGGAGCTGCTATACAGGCGGGGGTGCTTAAAGGTGATGTCAGAGAGGTCTTACTGCTGGATGTGACGCCGCTAACGCTGGGTATCGAGACACTGGGCGGTGTGATGACGCCTTTAATCCCGCGCAATACCACCATCCCGACTGCAAAGAGCCAGATATTCACCACCGCGGCGGACAATCAGAGCAGCGTGGAGATTCATGTACTTCAGGGTGAGCGTCCTATGGCGGCAGATAACAGGACGCTGGGGCGTTTTATACTGGACGGCATTTTGCCGGCGCCCAGAGGCGTACCGCAGATCGAAGTTACCTTTGATATAGATGCCAATGGCATCTTGAGCGTGCGAGCGCAGGACAAGGGCACCGGTAAAGAACAACGGATAACCATTACTGCCTCCAGCGGGCTCAGCAAGGAAGAGGTTGAGAAAATGCGGCGGGAGGCTGAAATGCACGCTGCTGAGGACGCTAAAAGGAAAGAGGAAGCGGAGACCCGCAACATGGCTGACAGTCTTGTCTACACCGCTGAAAAAACGCTCAGAGAGCACGGAGATAAGATCCCCTCTGACCTCAGGCAGCAGGTGGAGGGGAAGATAGCTGCAGTGCGTTCAGCTCTACAGGGGACGGATATAAACTACATACGGACTACAGTCAATGAGCTATCGCAAGTGATGCAGAATGTCGGGGCTGCAGTCTATCAGCAGACTGGTACTCCTCCCGGAGGCTCGCCCGGTGGGTCTTCAGGCGGGGATGAGGGGACCGTGGAGGGCGAGTTCAGGGAAGTCTAAAGTCATAACGCAAGGGAAAGAGGACGGGTGCCGGGCTTAGAGCACCCGTCCTCTTTAATTGTGCTGGAGGACCGGTCCGGTTGTGGTTATATCCGCTGGGAATTGACAGGTTATCGCGAAAGTCGATATTATAACTCATCAGTTGTCCGAGGGTATGATGGCAAAGAAGAGTATTACCATAAGTGATGTAGCACTGGGCATACTGGCTATTGTAGCTGGTATCTTAGTGATATGGAAATTCTATATAGCCCAGTGGATAATTGGCATCTTTCTTATCGTCTGGGGTGCGCTGACACTGATAAGGAAATAGCGTGGGGAAGTTGCCAGCTTAAGGGCTGATTTAAACGCACCACGAGGTTAAAGGTGGTAAATATAAGGAGGTAATGTTGCCCAAGAAGAGTAAATCTGTATTGAAAACGGCTAGGGCTGCTGAGAGAAAGAGGCTACGGAATAAGTCGGTAAGGACTGCTACCAAAACATGGGTTACCAAAGCGGAAAAGGCTATCGCTGCCGGCGATCTTGAGACTGCCGGGATGCTGGTGGTGCGGGCTATAAGTGCTCTGGACAAGGCTGCCGAGAAAGGGGTTATTCACCCCAATAATGCCGCCAGGCATAAGTCACGGCTGATCAAGAAGTTTAATCAGGCGAAGCCTGTTACCACCGGTGGGAAGAAAAAATGAAGTTGCTCGTGGCGGGTAGAGCTGGTTCCGTGGGAAAGTTTTGCCGATGAGTCTTGATTTGACTTTTGGTATGATATTGGTGTAAAAGGTAAGTAATGCTTGTTCGGCAATTTCAGGCGGTGGGGCGTGAGCTCTGTGCACGGGGGCTGGTGTCCTCACACAGCGGAAATCTCAGCATCAGACTTGGTGAGCGTCTCTGTATTACCCATCGGGGCAGCATGTTAGGACAGCTGGAAGAGCACGACCTGGTAGAGACGGGGATATTCAAGAATGACCGCTTCACGCCGTTAGCCTCGACCGAGCTTGCGGTACATCGTGCAATCTACAAGCAGACGTCAGCTTCAGCCATAGTACACGCCCATCCAGCTTATGCCGTGGCTCTTTCTTTCTGCGAAAAGACAATTGTACCTTGTGACATGGAAGGGGCGCTTTTGCTCTCGAGGGTGCCGGTGCTCGGCAAAAAGGGTCCGGTCCTCCCCGGGGAGATGGCTGAGGAGATAGCCGAGGCATTAACTACGCATAAGGTTGTACTGGTGCGTGGACACGGGAGCTTCGCTGTAGGACAATTGCTCGAGGAGGCTTATTATTATACCACCACACTGGAGGAAAGCTGTCGCCTTCTCTGTTTGCTCAAGATGATGCAGATAAAGGTGAGTTAGTCTCCTGATTCCTAGCTCAGCCTACCTGGTGTCCCCATCTCTCTCGAGGTTATCTTTTTTCAGCTACTTTTGTATAAACCGGGGTACACCAGTGCAGGTATTTGGGATTATTACCTTTTATGACATCGAAGTAGAGGCGTTGTAGCTGTTTGGTCACTTTACCCACTTTGCCGCTACCGATAGGGCGGTGGTCGATTTCAAGGATGGGACTGATATGAGCGGCGGTGCCGGTGAAGAAGGCCTCATCAGCCAGATAAAGTTCGCTCCTATCGATAGACCTTTCCACAGTCTCTATGCCCAGTTCGTTGCGCGCCAGTTGTATCACTGTGTCCCGTGTGATCCCCAGCAGGATGTTGTCAGAACTCGACGGCGTGACCAGTCTATTTCCGTTGACAATGAAAATGTTCTCACCACTTCCCTCGGAGACGTGACCGTCCTGATTGAGCAGGATAGCCTCGTCAAAACCGAGTTCATTAGCCTCTGTCTTAGCCAGAGCACTGTTGACATAGATCCCTGTAATCTTACCTCTCGGTGGTATCATGGTATCATCCACGCGTCTCCAGGAGGATGTACAGCAGCGGACGCCATTGTCGGCATCCAGGTAGGCGGGCAGGGTAGTAACGATGATAAGGAAGTCGTCTTCTAAATCATGTAGCCGCACGCCGACAGCCTGTGAGCTTTTATAAGCCAGAGGGCGAATATACACGTCCTCGCGGCAACTGCTTTTCTCCACCAGTTCCACAGTAATAGAGCAGAGTTGGTCTATGGAGTAGTCAAGGTTTATTTTCAGAAGACGGCAGCCTTTTTGCAGGCGCTCGTAATGCTCTTTCATGCGGAACAAGTATAGTTGCTTCTGCTCAGCATTCCAGTTACCGCGAATGCCCTCGAAGCAGGCTGTGCCGTAGTGGAGTGCATGGGTTAGAATCCCAATCTTGGCTTCAGCAAGCGGCATGAACTGCTTTTGAAAGAAGGCATAGGGCTCCATGGTCATTTCTCCTTTCCCTGCATTCCATTCATTCCATACATTTGAAAAGCGATAGACTTAATTATAGACTTGAATTTCAACAAAGGCAAGACAGGTTATGCAAGCTAACTTGGTATCAAACATTATAGCTATAACCAAGAGGTTGCTGTTTGTGGCGAGCCAGCAAAGATATCCTTAAGCAACAAAGTCCGACCAGTTTGGATAGAGGCAAAGCCATATTTCCTGCGGATGCGGTCAATTGCTCTATCCAGATGCTCGAAACGCCATGGCACAGGCTCGAAGAGGCGGAGTTGTTTGCCGTAGCCTGTCAGACCGGAGACCTCAACGCCGACGAGTCTGACAAGCTCTCGCCTTTGAGAGAGGGCTTTGTGGAGTAGCCCTTCAGCCCTGGAAAAGATCACATCGTCGCTGGAAGTGGCTTCTCCTGAGGTCAAACTGCGAGTTATGGTCTCGAAGTCGGCATACCTCAGTTTTATAGTGACCCTTCTTGCCAGTTTGTTCTGGCTGCGTAACTCGGCGCCGACTTGTTCGCAGAGGTAACGCAGTACAGCTTTAAGGAAAGGCAGTTCAATGGTGTCCCTAGCGAATGTAGTTTCCCGACTGATTGATTTAGCTTCACCCGGTGGCTCTACCCGTCGTGTGTCTATGCCACTGGCGTAGTTGTGCAGGGCGACTCCGCTTGCACCCAGATGTGATTTGACTGTTGAAAGGGACAGGGAGGCGAGCTGTCCGATGGTGTTCACCCCCAAGGCCTTGAGCGTTGCCTCTGTCTTTTTGCCCACGCCGGGCAGACTGCTGATAGGTAACGGCGCGAGAAAGTCCTTTTCTGTGCCTGGTATCACCTCCACCAGCCCGTCTGGCTTTCCTATGTCGGAGGCGATTTTAGCGACCACCTTGCAACTGGCGATACCTATGGAGGCAGTAAGTTTAAGCCTTGCCTTTATCTGCTCTTTCATATGCTTGGCTAGCTGTTGTGGGGTCCCGTAGGCACCGCAGCCGGTGACATCCAGATATGCTTCGTCTAACCCTGCTGGCTCCAGGTAGGGCGAATAGCCGGACAGTATCGTCATAAAATTCTCCGATGCTTCTGTGTAACGGGAGATGTTCCCTTCGATGAATATAGCCTGAGGGCAGAGTTGATAAGCTCGGGACAGCGGCATGCCCGCTCTGACGCCGAATGCCCTGGCTTCGTAAGAAGCTGATGCCACCACCCCACGGCGGTCCGGCCTACCGCCGACAATAACCGGCCTACCTCGCAGCCCTGGGTCCAGAGCTTGCTCTACGGAGACGAAGAAAGCATCAAGGTCAACATGGAAGATGCAGCGTCCCATATCCAGTGTCATTATAAGCTAGAAACGAGAAAGCCATCAACGGATGGCTTTCAATGAATAACAGTGCAGCACCTTAATAAAGGACGGAATGTGCTTACGATTTGCAGATGAACATCAGCTAGACTTGAACTCAGGGTAGGGCACTTTTTTGGAACTAAAGCCCAGTTCCTTAAGCCCTTTGTTGCGAAGTATATCAAGCAAGGAGCGTAGCTGTTTCTTCTGGTCTTCGTTCAATGCGGAGACTATTTTGTGAATGGAGCTTCGTTTTAAAGCCTGGACGAAAGCTCTTTCACCTTCTTTGGTCAGGGTGACCCTTATCAAATTCTTACGATTCAGGTCCTTGGACTTTTTTATCAGTCCGGCTTTAGTCATTCTGTGGAGAATACCGGAAACTGAGTGTGGTCTGCGGAACAACCAACGCGCTATGTCTGCTGGGGTAGCCTTATCGCCGATGGCTTTTATGGCGAATAGAACCTCAGCTTGCATCCCCGGAAGTTTATATTCTTTTAATTCCTGCTCTCTGGCATAGAATATAATGTCAGAGACCTGGTGCAGTAGTAACCACAGGTTATAGTTGCGGTCTACATCTGAAAGCTCAGGCATGATATTTCCCTCCATATCGAGTCATTATCGAGTAAGTTTTGTCTTGAAAGGACTTGCCTCTCTCCGGAGCACGCAAGCCCCTCATTATAACACACAAAAATTGTTTATCAAAAACTCGGTATACTCTGTTGCAATGATGTGGAGGCATCTGTGGTTTTCAGTCAGCCGAAAAGTCTTACTTGTTGTCTTTAGGGAGGGCAGTCCTGACACGGCGTTCGAATGTGCTCCGTTCCATAAGCACATAGCGCTGGCATTTGAGGCACCTGATGCGGATGTCAGCACCTACTCTGACCACCTCCCACTCGTCGTTGCCGCAGGGGTGTTTCTTCTTGAGACGGACGATGTCACCCAGTCTGATTTCCATTTTAAATTATGGGACATAAAGAGCCAAAATCAATGTGATTTCAGTTGACGGGACAGCTCGTTTATTCTGTCGCGCAGTTCTCGGGCCACTTTTCTTGCTGCCTCGGCGAACCCTTTACCTGGTGCCGCATAAAGAATCTGTCGGGCGGCGACGATGATAGCTTTCTCACCGCGGGCATCGGTGCCATACTGCACCGCAGGTGTGAGGTCGCCTCCTTGAAGACCGATGCCAGGGATGAGCAGAGGCATATCAGGACAGAGCTGGCGGACTTTTTTCAAGTCTTCGGCGTAGGTTGCTCCCATCACCAGCCCGATATTGCCGTGAGTATCCCACTCTTTAGCCTTTTTAGCCACCAGTTCGAATAGTGGGATGCCTTCAATGTTGAGCTGACTTTGAAAGTCCACTGCGCTGGGGTTGGAAGTGCGACAAAGGATGAAGACTCCCTTTTCTGTGTAGCTGATGAATGGCTCGATGGAGTCAAAGCCGAGGTAAGGATTGACAGTGGCAGCATCGAAGTCAAAGGTGACGAACAAGGCCTTGGCATATGCTCTGGCGGTATTTCCGATATCACCCCGTTTGCCATCCGCGATCACAGGGATGTGTTCCGGGATATGTTCCAGTGTGTTCGTCAATAACCTCAGTCCGTCTATACCCATCGCTTCATAAAAGGCAAGGTTGGGCTTGTAGGCACATACAAGGTCGGAGGTGGCATCTATGATAGCCCGGTTGAAATCGGTGAGCTTAATCCCTGGTATTAAGTCCGGGTCGGGGTCGAGCCCGACGCACAGCAGGCTATTATTTTTCCTGCTGGCTGCTGTAAGCTTGTCTATGAACTTCATACCTTACAAATTATAGAATACTGACGCCCTGCATCCAAGTGTTAGCTATGGGGCATTATATTCCGGTGATCGGCTGGTGATATAATTTTCCCATGATGGACTTCAGCCAAGCAGAAAAATATGTGCTTGGTTTTACCGACTACGAGAAGATTCCCGGCTTTGCCTACACTGCAGCTAACTATGACCTGAGACGGATGGAGGAGTTATTGCGGTCTCTGCACAACCCTCATCTGGGCAGGAAGACAGTCCACATCGCCGGGACCAAAGGTAAAGGCAGCACGGCGGCAATGGTCTCTCAAGCGCTTATCGCTGCTGGCTATAAGACAGGGCTCTATACCTCGCCACATCTTCACACTATAAGGGAGCGGATACGAGTCAGCGGCATTATGATCTCAGAGTCCCAATTTGCCGTGCTGGTCTCCGGGATGAGACCTCGTGTGGAGGCGGTGAATAAAGAAGCCAGGTATGGTATGCTCACCACCTTTGAGATATTGACGGCAGTGGCTTTTAGCCATTTCAGTCGGGAGCGTGTGGACTTTCAGGTGCTGGAGGTAGGGCTTGGGGGCAGGCTCGATGCCACTAATGTAGCTCATGGTGATGTTTGTGTTATTACATCGATCAGCCTTGACCATATGGACATACTTGGTGATACGGTGGAGAAAATTGCTACTGAGAAAGCTGGCATTATCAAATCGGGGAGCATCGTGGTCTGTGCTCCTCAGGTAAGCGAGGCGATGGAAGTGGTTGAAAGGGCATGCGCTGAAAAGGGTGCTAGGTTTGTACAAGTAGGGAAGGACATAACATGGCGGAAGAGCGGTGGTGACCTCAGTAAACAAAATTTAACCGTTTATACCTCAAATACTAGCTATGAGCTGGTGATACCACTATTAGGTGACCATCAACTTGAGAATGCTGCCACTGCAGTAGGTGCACTGGAGGCGCTGGCATCGTTAGGTGTTCGTATTCCGAAGGAGGCTGTTGTTCGCGGGCTAAAAGAGGTAGAATGGCAGGGACGATTGCAGATCTTAAAGCGCAGACCTATGTTGGTAGTTGACGGAGCGCACAATGCCGATTCCATGCGACGGCTTGTGGTGACAGCCAGACAGTATTTTGATTATGAGAGATGCATTATTGTATTCGGTACATCTAGCGACAAGGACATTTCCGGAATGGTGAGGGAGTTGCAGCCGTTGGCAGCTCATATCATCGTCACAAGTTCAACTCACCCCAGAGCGGCTTCTATCTCGGCATTGGTTGAGGCGTTTGGTAGAGCAGGTATCGTGGTAGAGGGAAGTAAAAATGTCTCTGAAGCATTATCAAAGGCTTTGGGCAGGGCACGGGGGACCGACCTGATACTGGTCACCGGCTCCCTTTTTGTGGTTGCCGAAGCGTTGGACTATGCTGCTAAGCACCTGGTTGCAGAGGCTGACCGGCAGATGCGATCGTCGACGGAGTGATTGCTTCCTCTGGCAACATTTTTGCTAGAAGGTGTTGCAGTGCCATAGTATGGCTGCACATGTTCCACTGCGCGAAAAAGTGGCAGGTACAATGCCATTTTTTGTTCTTATAGCTCACAGTGTAAGCACTGTGTTCGCCTCTAAATTCGGCACTGAACTCTTGAAGTTTGATCCGGTCTGGCTCCTCTGCGTAGCGCTTGGCTTTCTCGATCTTCCCGATGAGGCTGGACTGCATTTTACTTACGTCACCTAGTATACTCCAACCTGGTGGAAATGTCTATTTGGTTTACTTGTCCAGTGAGTGCCTGAGGGTAGCTTCTTATATGGTATAATATGAACATCTATTCCAGGAATGTGAGGATGCGTGACACTATTTCTGAGGCTTTGAAAGGGCATAACGCCGATTATATAGAGGTGCATGTAGAAGAGAGTTGGGTGACGCGGATTGTGTACCGGGGAGGCAGGTTAGAGGAGGTGGGGAGGACATCAGCAGTTGGCGGCAATGTGAGGGCGCTTATAAAAGGTGGCTGGGGGTTCGTCAGCTTTAACAACCTGGACGGTCTAAGGGAGAAAGTAGGGCTGGCAGTAAGGCAGGCTAGGATTGTAGGGAACGAGACCAGCAAGCTCCATTTCACCGGACCGATAATTGATACGGTAGCCCCCGAGGTTAAAAGAACACCCCAGCAGGTGCCGCTTACGGCTAAGAAAGAGCTACTTGATGAATATAAGGATATAGTCCTGAGCACCCCCAAGATTCGAAGTTGTGACATTGTCTATCAGGACGGCGAAAGGAGATTGATTTTTGCCAGCTCTGAAGGTAGCTACATCGAACAGACCAGGCTGGATGTCAACCTGCGTATGCTGGCGATAGCTGCTGGCGATGGGGAGGTACAGCAGGCTGGCTTGAGTTTAGGCAGTCCGGGTGACTTTTCCGTAATAGAGGGGTTGCAGGAGCAGGTCAGGGAGAGAGCCCAGCGAGCAGTGAGGCTGCTTTCAGCCCCATATGCTAAAGGTGGTGAATATACAGTGGTGCTGGACCCGATCCTTGCCGGTGTATTTGTCCACGAAGCCTTCGGGCATCTCTCTGAGGCTGACCATGTCTATGAGAATCGGAAACTTCAAGAGATAATGGTGCTGGGTAGAAAGTTCGGTAGCAAAGAGCTGAATATCGTTGACGGTGCTGCTGTGCCCGGTTTAAGAGGCAGTTATAAGTACGATGATGAGGGTGTGCCGGCGACCAAGACCTATCTAATCAGGGAAGGTATACTGGAGAGCCGACTGCATTCCAGGGAAACAGCTGCTAAGATGGGCGAGAAGGTCACAGGCAATGCCAGGGCGATAAGTTATCTCTACCCACCGATAGTGCGGATGACAAATACTTATATTGAACCCAAGGGTGTCTCGTTCGAGGATATGATAAGCGAAATAAAAGAAGGTGTTTATGCCAAGGACTGGTATGGTGGTACCACCAGCCTGGAGATGTTCACCTTCTCTGCCGGCGAAGCCTATATGATACGCAATGGTAAAATAGCTGAGCTACTCCGACCGGTGGTACTGAGTGGCAATGTGTTTACCACTTTAATGAACATCGACGCTATAGGTGATGACCTTCAAATGGAGCAGGGTGGGGGCTGTGGCAAAGGTGACCAGTGGCCGTTGCCGGTCTCCAATGGTAGTCCACATATAAGGATATCGCGATGTCTGGTGGGAGGTGCCCGTTAGTGATAGTAGACGATGTTTTATCCAAGGCCCGTCGGGTAGCTGACCAGGCGGAAGTATTCCATATTTCTTCTGTGGTCACCCCGGTGCGGTTTGAGGCTAACCGGTTGAAACGGGTGGAAAGCAAGGAAAGCTCAATCGTGGCTCTTAGAATTATTAAAGGTGTCAAGGCTGGTTTTGCTCAGGCAAGCGGTTTTGTTAGACCGGAGGAACTGATAGAGATGGCACTGCAGGCGTGCTATTTTGACGTACCGGCTAGTTTTGCCTTTCCAGGCAAGACAGACTATCGAGGGGTGGACATTTTTGACCCACAACTGGAAAAGGTGTCTATCGAGGACATGGCTGAACTGGGGCAGCGGCTTATTGACGCTGTGAGGGCACATACGCCAGAGCTCCTTTGTGAGGCTTCGGTGACGAAGCGGGTCACGTCGGTTGATATCGTTAACTCAAACGGCTGTGAAGCCAGCTACAAAAAGACTTTTTTCAGGATAGGCGTTGATGGCATGCTTGTCAGAGGTGAGGATATACTTTTTGTCGGGGATAGCCAGAGTTCTTGTCGTCCAATGCTTGACTTTAAACCGGTGGTTGATGAGGTGGTAAGACAGCTTGAGCTGGCGCAAAGGAATGCCAGTGTCAGGGCGGGACTGATGCCGGTGGTTTTCACGCCTTATGGTGTGGCTAGTTGCTTAATGATGCCTCTCATTGCGGCGTTCAATGGTAAAGCTGTTTACGATGGCACCTCACCACTGAAAGACAAGCTAGGCAAACAGGTCTTCGATACCAGGTTCAATTTGTGGGACGATTCCACTTTACCTTTCCAGACGCGTAGCTATCCCTGTGATGATGAGGGTGTACCCGGGCAACGCACATCGCTGGTGGAGCGGGGGGTGGTGTCGCATTTCCTCTACGATTTGCATACTGCTGCTTTATGCGGTTCCCGAAGTACAGGCAATGGCACACGGCAGGGCAGTTTGCCAACGCCTTATCCCAGCTCTCTAGTTGTTGGTGAAGGCGATGGTAACTTTTGGGACATGATTAAAGATATAAAAGAAGGTCTGGTGGTAGAATTAACGATGGGTGCTGAGCAAGGTAACATACTCAACGGAGACTTCAGTGGCAATGTCTTGCTTGGCTATAAAGTGGAGGATGGGGAGATAACGGGCAGGGTGAAAAATACTATGGTCTCGGGTAATGTGTACCAGGTGCTTGCTCAAATTGAAGCTATAGGGCAAGAAAGAAGGTGGATAGAGGGCGTACTGCTGACTCCGTCACTTTATTGCCTAAATCTATCAGTGGCTACGAAGGAGGGTTAACTTAGCTGTTGATTGAGGTATGAGAGGACCGATAAGGTTTCATAAAGAGCTGCATCCCAAAGCCTGTGATATGCTTGCTGCTTGGCCGGGGATTGGCAATGTGGGTCTTATCGTGGCTAAATACCTGCAGGACAAACTGCAAGCCGAGGAGATTGGTGATGTGGAGCCTTTTGAGTTTTTCGACCCCATTGGTATTATGGTCAGGAACAACCTGATAGAAGCGCCCCAGTTCCCAGAGAGCAAATTCTATTACTGGCATAATCCCCGCACCGACCGTGGCTTGTTAATATTTATCAGTGATGAACAGCCGAGTTTCAAGGGTTATGAGCTGGCTGGCTGTGTTCTGGATGCCGGGAGGAAATTGAAGGTGAAGAGGGTCTATACTACTGCTGCGGCAATGGCGAAGATCCACCATACCGAAAAGCCAAGGGTCTGGGGGGCAGCCACAAGCCAGAAGCTCGTCGATATGCTGAAGAAATGTGGTGTGGTGTTGCGAGGCGATGTCCAGATTGCCGGGCTAAACGGACTATTCCTAGGTGTGGCTAAAGAGCGTGGTGTTGAGGGGATTTGCCTCCTCGGCGAAGTGCCCTCCTACACTACTCGGATCCCTAACCCTAAGGCTGCGCTGGCGGTGCTCGAAGTGCTGACAAGGATGCTTGATATTGAAGTAGACCTTACAGAACTGACCGATTTAGCTAAGGCATCAGATGAGGAGATGAAGAAGCTGGCAGCTAAAGCTATGGGAGAATATATCGACCGCTATACCAAGCCAGTGTGGCCGCCGCTAGATGAAGAGGAGGAAGAAGAGGAAGAGGGTGAAGAAGGGGAGGAAGGTGGTGAAGAAGATGACGAAGAGGAGTTTTGAAGGTGACACTGGGAGCTAGGATAGAACTGATAAGCGGACTGCTCAATTCTGATAAGCCGGTGGCGAGCTCTGAGCTTGCATGTTTATCAGGGCTCGGGCGTGAGGAGCTGGAGTTCTTTAAACTGAACTGGGAGAAAGTGGACCCGGCGCGAAGATATGAGATTATCTCGCAGCTGGTGCATCTCGGCGAGGCGGACATGGGGTTGGACTTCACCGCTATTTTTGTTGCTTGTCTGAATGACATAGATGAAGCGGTGAGGCTGCAAGCAGTGCTGGGTCTGGAGGGAGAGGACAACTATCTTATTATCGCGCCGCTGGTGAGGTGCTTGAAGCAGGACAGTTCTGTTAGGGTGCGTGCAGCCGCAGCAACAACGCTGGGTAGCTTTTCTATGCTTGCTGAGCGTGAGAAGATATCAGCATATTATAGAGATATGGTGTACAAAGCCTTGCTCGATGTCCTGGAGAACGAGGATGAGCCTGTAGAGGTGAGGCGTCGCGCCCTTGAGGCTATTTCGCCATTCAGGCTACCGCGAGTGCAGGAGCTTATAGAGCGAGCATATCGTGGTGGTGGCGCTGAGCTTAAGGTGAGCGCCATATATGCCATGGGACACAATTGCGACCCGGTGTGGCTTGATATTTTGCTCGACGAGTTGGATAGCGAAGATGCCGCGGTGAGGTACGAAGCAGCTAACGCCTGTGCAGGGTTGGGAGCAGCGGAGGCAGTACCTCAACTTTTGCGGCTGGTTGAAGATAGCGATAGCCAGGTCCAGGAAGCAGCTATTCGGGCACTCGGCGAGATAGGCGGTAGAGAGGCAAAACAGGCACTGACTAGGTTGATATACAGTCAGCAGTCCAGAATCCGACAGGCAGCGGAGGCTGCACTTGAAGAGTTGCGCTTTAATGAAGAACCCCTATCGCAATCTTTAGACGACCTTGATTGAACAATTACCACTGGTTGGCGAGAAAGTCAGGTTGCGTCCTAAGGATATCAGTGACGCAGCTAATGATTATGCCTGGCGTAGGGATGCTGAACTGTGTCGTCTTGATGCTGCCTCTCCTCTAACATGCTCCTTTAAGGAATTTCTACAAGATTATGCCTGGGAACTAAAGTACCATTTTCAAGGACGGCGGTTTGCTATAGATACTCTTGAAGGAGAGCATATAGGCAACTGTGGTCTTTTCAATGTCGACGAAGTCAAGCAGGAAGCAGAGATGGGGATAATGATCGGGAACCGGGCTTACTGGGACCGTGGTTATGGCACTGATGCTATCCTTACCTTACTGAAATATATCTTCTCGCACACTACATTAAAGAGAGTATATCTCAAGACGCTCGATTGGAACCTGCGGGCGCAGAAATGTTTTACAAAGTGCGGCTTTAAACCTTGCGGGAACATGGTCTGCTGGGGCTATTCATTTCTCATTATGGAGACCTTTCGCCCGGGCGGGACTTATGAGGAGGAAGTGGGGTAAGGGGCGGTGTGTCTGGAGAAGTGGGTAGTCGGTTAATATTAACGAATAAAAACTGGGGCTCTATCGGTGGCGATTCTTCTGGTAGCAGCCAGCCGGCGGCGGATGTGTTTGGGGAAAGTGAACGAGGCTAGGTGGGAAAGACCGTCGTAGCTTTTTGGTCTCTTCAGCATCCTTGCTGCAACTCTGTGGTCGACTTCTTCAGGAGATAGACTGCTAACATCGATTGTTTGCGAGGCTGCAGTGAAGCCCCACATATCTGTGAAAGAAGGCACATAGACCTGGTAAGGGCAAGCTATCGGGAAAACGCTTTTGAGCGTGTTGACGATTACGGTGAAATAGTACAGATTAGTCCAGCTAGAGGCACCGGACTGGACTGAGACGATGCCGTTGGTGGCTAATCTTCTTTTGACGAGCTGGTAAAATTCCTTCGTATACAACAGGCAAGCTGGTCCTTCCTTCAATGGCTCGACAAGGTCTATTATCATCACGTCGAATTTCTCTGTGGTCTCTTTGAGGTATTTTCTAGCATCTGTGAAGTGCAGTTCTACACGCTGGTCATCGAACGAGCCTTGATGAAAGGGGTGGAGGAAGTGGCGACAGGCATCTATCACCTTTTTGTCTATGTCCACCATGACCACCCTTTTTACTGTCCTGTGGTTTAGCACTTCCCGCAGGGTAGCCCCCTCACCACCTCCGGCAATAAAGACGACTTCAGGAGAGGGGTGTGCCAACATCGCCGGGTGCACCAGCGCCTCATGATAGATGAACTCGTCTTTCTCGCTGGACTGGATCCTGCCATCCAGTACCAAACAGGTTCCGAAGCTTGCTGTATCTATGATTTCCAGGCGCTGGAACTCGGTCTGCTCCGAATATATTAGCCGCCTTACTCTGTGTAGTTGAACGAGGTGCGGATTGACTTCATCATAGAACCAGTTATCTTTATCTCTATCAGGATTGTCCGGGTCGCTCATTCTGGCTCACACTCCAACTCGGCTGCTCTGCATGATGCCCCTTTTTAATTCGATCAAAGAGGGGCTTTTGCATTCCAGCTTCTCTATTAGTGGCTTTACAGCCCGTTCGGGATCGACCGTGTCCCCACAGGTGAATATATCCACTGCGGCATAACCATGTTCTGGCCAGGTGTGGATGCAGAGATGTGATTCTGAGATAACGATTACACCGCTTATGCCATGGGGACTGAACTCGTGGAAACATTCGTTGACTACGGTGGCTCCGATCTTTCTGGCGGCGTGATAAAGACAGTCTTTGAGAAAATTCAGGTCATTGAGCACCTCCGGATTGCAGTCTTTCAGTTCCAGTAGCAAATGTCTTCCCAGTGCATTCAAGTTATTTTCCCTCCTTTTGTGAGTTTTCCAGTGAAGTTCTCACCTCCTATCTGCGTATATTCGTTGGCAGCAAGGTGTAATTTTATATCCTTAAACATTGATTTTCAAGGCTTTTTAACTAAAAACCTCTTAACAATGGGGTTTTCGCCCTGTAAAATCAAAGCACCAAAGCCAAGAAGGAGGTGACAAATTGAGGAAAGTTGGTAGTATTTCATTTGCTATTGTATTAGCGCTGTCTCTGGTCTTGATACCGGCTATGGTATCGGCAGAAGATGCCTATGCTGGACTGGCTAAAGGTGCCTGGGACAAGGTGAAGTGGCAGGACAATGTCGACTCCTGGCACTTGTATCTACAGCACTGGGGCAGGACACCGGTCCAGTCGATGGCAAGGCTTTCCGGTCTATGTGCTCCAACCGGATGGTGCAATGATTTCTTCGGCATAAGCTGCCCAACTGGCAAGGACATAGATTGTGGTGCTAAGGCTGGCTGTCCTGCCTGCCGTGATGTAGAGCAGGGCGCTCTGGCAACTTGCTCAGACCCCGCTGCCTGCGAAGCCTCTCTTGCCAGTGACGCATGTCCAGCCACAGGTCAAGCTGAGGTTGAGTGTCCGTCAACACCAGTGTTGGAAGGCGAGATGGCTACCTGTTGTTGTTGCTGGGGGCGGAGCCTTGCTTTCGCCAGCAAGAGCTGGGCTGGAGGCAGCATCGGTGCCCATCCACGGATCAACGATGACCATCTGAACCACTTTGGCACCGGTGATTGCTATGGTGGCGGCAAGGGCGGTGACTGGGGCATCAGTGGCTGTCCGCATACCGAGCACTGCTCGCTGACCTGGTGTCTGCAGGACAATCTGCTGAGCAATCCCGGTATTTATAAGAAATAAGAAGATTTTTATCGTTACTCAATATTGGCTTACATAAAAATAATATAAGCCCTGGTGAAGCAACTGTTAGGCAGGAGCCAGGGCTTATGTTATTTACGGAGGCAAAGCTATTGCCCTAAGACACATTGTATTGTGCTCGGTTTGGAAGGCAGCGAGGGGTCGTCTGAAATGTATGAAATGGTGACGGTCTATGTAGCCTCAGGGCAGCTTGAGGCTGAGGTGGTGAGGGGTCGACTGGAGAGTGAGGGGATACCGGCTGTACTTCGCTACGAAAGCGCCGGGCTGGTGTACGGGTTTACAGTTAACGGTCTGGGGAAAGTAGAGGTGCAAGTACCATCTATACTTGCCTCTTTTGCTCAAGAGGTCTTAGCCGATGAGTACCCCCTTATTTAGTGTTTAAACCAAGCCCAGTGTAAACAGCCTTGAAGTCGAAATTGGTATCCAGTATGCTGCTGAATTTCTGTACCTTTTCTGAGTGAGCGAAGCTGACCTTTTCCAGTGCTTTCTCGATATCGGTTACAATCTGGGGGGTCGTTTTTTTCGTCAGTATAATGGGTATGTGCTTTTCCTGGGCGGTAAAGATGACAGCCGGCACAGGCTGGCGTGTAGCACCAGTCAGAACAAGGCATTTAGTCGATGTCTCCAGGGCAGCCAATTGCATATCGGGTCGGTCCGCTTTTACAATCACTGCCTTGTTGCTTTTGCGACCGAAATAGTCTACTCCTGAGCCTGGGCTCATAGTACCTAGCATTATGTTTTCCACTATCTCGTTCCTTTCGTTGCCATTGGTAAGGAGTTCGCCATCGAGAATCTTATTTAGCTGGGCAACTGTTATGCCGAGTAGAGTGCGTACTTGAGGAAGTATACCCAAGACGCGTATCCCGCTTTCCTGAAGCTGTGTGGCAAGATGCTGTCTGGTTTCTTCTATCCGGGACGGCGGCGTTAGATTTACTACTATGCCCAGCAGCCTTATCTTTAATTTCTTGCATATCTGTGTCAGGCGGGTGATGTCTACACTGGCGGTGTAGCGGAGGACGATGATCACCTTAGCCTCAAGTATTTCGGGAATCGTGTAGCAAGCTAGTTCAGATACTCTGTCCTTAATAAGGTTGCCCGGTCCTTCCATGACCACGATGTCTTTGTTCTGCGAGATGTTCTGGTATGCCTCACGCAGCTTATGAGTGAAGTCTGGCAGTTCGTCTGTGAGATATTCCCATAATTCACGTGGTGAGAGGACGAAGGGACAGATTTGTTCAACCTGTTCGGGTAACTGGAATGTCTCTTTGAAGAAAGCAGCATCTGTAAGTGGGCTGGACGTAGATTTGGCATCTGAGAATCTGGCAGGCATGAAAAAACCGACCTTTTTTTTCTGGTTCAAGAGGTTTGTGCCTATGCCGGCACACAGTGCCGTGCTTCCCCCTGCGGTCTCTGTAGAAGTGATATATAGAGCGGTCATATTTTTAGTGGGTATTAGTAATCAACTGCGCAGAATATTATATTATTGTCAAGTCCACTTTACAACTGAGTAATGGAAGCCTATAATATGCCTGCAAATTAGTAGTTGACTGAGAGTTAATCGACTCTCAGTTTTTTACTAGTTTTTGAAGGGGTAGGTTATCATGGCGCAGAAGAAGTTCCTGGTCACAAAAGAGGGCTTGGCTAAATTGCAGGCTGAACTCCAGCAGCTGACCACGGTGCGCAGGGCAGAAGTCGCCCAAAAAATAAAGCGGGCGAGGGAGGTGGGTGGTAGTGAGAACAATGCCAAATACGAGGATGCCAAGAACGAGCAGTCTTTTGTCGAGGGCAGGATTTTAATGCTGGAGAACATCGTCAAGAATGCAGTGATTATAGAATCGCCAGCTGTCCCGGGTGTGGTTGAGCTTGGTGACAAAGTGCTGGTGCAGAATCAAGATGGCAAAATAGAGCAATATACCATTGTGGGCAGTACTGAAGCCAACCCTCTTGAGGGAAGGATTTCCAACGAATCGCCGGTGGGAAGGGCGTTACTGGGGAAAAAGATTGGCGATGAGATTGAGGTGCGGACTCCCGGTGGGGTATTGAAGCTGCTTATTATGGATGTAAGTTGAACCTCGGTGTCGGAGGTGCGGGTATTTTTTGCGGAGGGCTATGGCACGGCTAGAGCAGATAGCACAGCAGCGTTTGGAGAAGCTGGAGAGGATCAGGAAGCGGGGGATAGACCCATATCCACATTCGTATCTTCGCACCCATACTGTTCAAGAAGCTCTGGAGAGCTTTAGACAGGTGGAAGCGAAGGCAATCGCCCCAACCCCGGAAATGAAGCTTGCCGGGCGTATCACCGCCATGCGCTTCATGGGTAAAATTACCTTTTTTGATTTGCGCGATGGCTCTGGTAAGATACAGTTGTTTTTTAGCCAGGGGAGGTTGGGAAATGAGAGGTATAATTGCCTCAGCGACCTGGACATCGGTGATATCATAGGAGTTGCCGGCAATCTATTTCGCACTAGGACAGGAGAGATCACCCTGGATGTGGCTGATTTTACTATTTTGTGTAAGTCCCTCCAGCCATTGCCGGAAAAGTGGCATGGGTTGGTAGATGTGGAAAAGCGGTACCGGCAGAGGTACCTGGACCTTATTGCAAACGAGTATACGAAGCCCCTTTTTTTGATGCGGGCTCAAATAGTCTCCGAAGTACGCCGATTTCTCAGCCAGAAGGGGTTTATTGAAGTAGAGACACCGGTGCTGCAGTCAGTGGCTGGGGGTGCTTTAGCCCGTCGCTTCAAGACACATCATGAAGCGCTGGACACAGACCTATATCTACGCATTGCACTGGAGCTTTATCTGAAGCGGTTGGTGGTGGGCGGGTTTGATAAGGTGTATGAGATAGGGCGCGTCTTCCGTAACGAGGGAATTTCAACAAAACATAACCCCGAGTTCACCATGCTGGAGGCTTATGAGGCTTACGCTGATTACAATGACATGATGAGGCTGGTTGAAGATATGGTGGTTAACATTGCTACCACAATTATGGGTGATACCAAGGTCAGGTTTGGTGGCGAGGTTATCGAGTTATCGCCACCGTGGCAGCGTATTTCGCTGCGTCAGGCAATTATCGATAAAAGCGGCATTGACTTTGAGGACTACCCTGATGCTGATTCATTGCGACGGAGGATGGAGCAGCTAGGGATGGAGGTTGACCCGAGCAAGGACAGGGGTAGGCTGGTGGACGAATTGATTTCTACATTTGTTGAGCCCAGTCTGGTGCAGCCGACCTTTTTGCTAGACTACCCGGTGGAAATGTCACCGCTGGCTAAAAGAAAGCGTGACAACCCCCGTTTGGTGGAACGTTTTGAACTGTTCATAGGTGGCATAGAGATCGCCAATGCCTTCACAGAGCTTAATGATCCGCTGGAACAGAAGGAACGCTTTCGACAACAGATGGAGACACAACTACCTGGGGTCTCTGAATTGGCAGACAGGGAGAAGGAGATAGATGTGATTGATGACGACTTTTTGCTGGCGCTGGAGTATGGTATGCCACCTGCAGGTGGCTTAGGAGTGGGCATTGACCGCCTGGTCATGGTGCTTTGTGGGAAGCCGTCTATCCGTGACGTTATCCTCTTTCCGCAGCTGAAGACGAAAGGTGATTAGTATGCTGGATATTAGACTGCTCCGTGACACCCCTGACATTGTCCGTGAGGCTTTAGTCAGCCGAGGCGAGGACTTTAATATAGAAAGAATAATTGATCTGGACATGCAGCGTCGTCAGTTACTACACGAGGCAGAGACCCTGCGGGCACAACGGAACGAGGTGAGCAAAAAGCTGGGCAAGATGGCAGAAAAGCCAGCTGAGCTTATTGCCAGCATGCGGCAGCTTGGTGAACGGATCGATTCTCTAGAAAAGCAGGTGAGTGAACTCGAGGCGCAGCTCGAGGACTATCTTTTGCGCTTACCCAATATTCCGGCACCTGATGTACCATCGGGTAGGGGTGCTGAGGACAACATAGTGGTGCGTTCCTGGGGCAGCTCGCCAGATTTTTCATTTTCCCCACTGCCTCACTGGGAGCTAGGAGAAAGGCTGGGTATAATAGACTTTCAGCGAGGGGTCAAGCTTTCGGGGAGCCGTTTTTATATTCTAAAGGGGGCTGGTGCCCGACTTCAGAGGGCGCTGATCGCCTTTATGCTTGACCTTCATACCAAGGAACATGGCTACACTGAAATTTACCCCCCATTTATGGTAAAGCGCGAGTGCATGGTGGGGTCAGGTAACCTGCCCAAATTCGCCGATAACCTTTACCACGATGATGAGGACGATTTCTGGTTTGTGCCCACAGCGGAAGTGCCGCTGACCAACTTGCACCGTGATGAAATACTGCCACCTGGGACTCTGCCGCTTTATTATGTCTCTTATACAGCTTGTTTTCGAAGAGAGAAGATGGCTGCCGGAAAAGACACCCGTGGTATCAAACGGGGACACCAGTTCGATAAGGTAGAGCTTTACAAATTCACTGAGCCGGAGAAGTCTGATGAAGAGCTAGAGAAATTGGTACAGGATGCTGAAGATGTGTGCCGCCGTCTAGGTATACCCTATCGTGTGGTCCAGCTCTGCACTGCTGAACTCGGATTTGCAGCACGGAAGTCGTATGACATTGAGATGTGGGCTCCTGGTTGCAGCGAATGGCTGGAAGTTAGCTCGTGCAGCAATTGTGGCGATTTTCAGGCACGGCGGGCGAATATTCGTTATCGCCCGGAGCCTGAGGGTAAGCCACGTTTTGTGCACACGCTTAACGGTTCTGGTCTGGCATTACCGCGGGTTGTTATCGCTATTTTGGAAAATTACCAGCGGGCTGATGGTAGTGTAACGGTGCCTGAAGTGCTGAGACTGTATATGGGCGCGGAGGTCATCGCCGGAGAATGAGGTGGGAAAACAGCACGAGTTGAAATGCAGGCTTGATTGTGCTACATTGCTGCTAGTTTAGATAGCTTCGAGCCTGATATGGCTGGCGAAAACAAATATGAGTATGTCTGCCCCAATTGCCACGCCGGGCATCATGCTGACCCAGGGTATTGCCCTGAGTGTGGCTTTATCGGGCGCCTGGAGCATAAGGTCTTACGTCTTACCACAACGACTGCAGCAGGAAAGCTGGTGCTTGAAGGTCCGCCTCTTAAGGCATCAGCAGGGAAACGGCAACAGCGTTTGACTAGCAATAGTGAGGTGGTGGGGTACAAGTGCCCTCGTTGTGGTGTCAGGGTAAGCAGGTCATTTGGGCGCTGTCCTGGTAAGAATGGCTGTGGTTATATTGGTGCCATGCAAAGGCTGACCATTCAGGAGCGGGAATCGACTTAAGTGAAAGCAGACACTTCTCTCATTCTGAAAAAAACAACGCTGTCGAGTGTCATTGTCCTGTGTGGAGAGCGATGGAAGGGATAGTACTGTGTCCCAGATGCAGAGCCAGGGTGGCGAAGGACGATTTTGGGGAACTGGTATGTCCTAAGTGTGGTGCTAGGATATGCCCTAAAGCACATATTGTCGAAGGCAAGATCTGCACTCAATGCGGTTGGGAGGACCCTAATTATTATCTGTGGCAAAGGAGGCAGCGAACAGGAGTTACAGCTTCAGCAGGTGAGCGGGCAGGGGAATACCACTCCGAGAAGTCCGGGCGGATCTGTCCGAAGTGTGGCGTGGATGTTGAACCGGGGGTACGGCGCTGTCCTAATTGTGGTTGGCTCTTCCCGGTGGTGCACGGAATCGAGAGGGCAATACCTGTGGGTATGCAGCAGCCCGACGTCCGGGAGACAACTGTTTCTGAACATCGTCCTTCGGTGCGAGAAGAGGGAAAATTTGCATCACCCCGCAGCCCTATTCTGCAGGACAAATTGATAACTGCGGTGGGGCGGAGGGAGTGGGATTTTGGTCAGGCTAGGCGCTTTATCCGACCTGTCGGGGCTAGTTTATTTGTGCTGGGCATGGTTGCATTTCTGACCTGGGGATCAATTGCTGCGGTAGAGCACTTCGGCGGCAAAATTGGAGATAGCGGGAGCGATGTTGGTCGGACAACCCCGGTACAGACAAACTCGGGTGCTGGCAAGGTCAGCATCTTTAACCCGGCGGTAATGCCCCCCGATGGTGGCGAGATCAAATGGTCACCGGAGGGGAATGCTTTTCTCCCGGGGGCAGCAATAGTGCTTTCTGCTAAACCTGCTGATTGTTATGTCTTCGATCGCTGGGAGGGCATCGAGAGCACATTGCCAGAGGCGACCATCAATTTTGACCCTCAGAGCCGTATCATTGCCTACTTCAAACTCAAAGACGCAGTTGCCCCTACTATATCTGAGGCTAGGGTCGCTTATTACTCTGACGTTGGCGCTACGGTAAAGTGGCAGACAAATGAGCCAGCCCGGGGGAAGGTAGAATATGGCGTTACCCCCGACTGTGGGCAGGTTGTTGAAGAGCCGAAATTAAGTACCGAACATGCTGTCAGGTTAAGCGGGCTTAGTGCCGGCAAGACATATTATTTCAGA
>DAOUAI010000144.1:0-7805 GCA_034433775.1 Dehalococcoidia bacterium | reverse complement strand
TTTAAGCCCCACTTACCACTTTTCTCAGGGTGAAACTGGGTAGCCACCAGGTTGTCCTTGGTTATCATGGAGCAGAAAGTTATACCGTACTCGGTGGTGGCGGCTACAATCGATCTATCCTCTGGCTCAACATAGTAGCTGTGGACGAAATAAAAATTAGCTCCGTCCGGTATACCATGGAAAATAGGGTGGTTCATTTGCTGCTTGACCTGATTCCACCCCATATGGGGGACTTTGAAATATGGGGGTAACCTCTTCACAACCCCGGGAATTATATCCAGGCATTTATGCATCCCGCCTTCCTCGGTGCTCGAAAAAAGGAGCTGCAACCCGACGCAGATGGCTAATAGAGGTCTGTGTTCGTGAATTACCCTGCGGATTATCTCTGTCATGCCTATGGCATTTAGTTTCTTCATAGCGTCACCAGCGGCGCCGACCCCCGGCAGAACGATAGCAGCTGAGTTGAGCACCTCATCAGGGCTGTCAGTGATCCGGGGCTCATAGCCCAGTTCACTGATAGCGTTAACCGCGCTACCCAAGTTTCCAGCACCGTAATTAATTATTGCGATCATTTCTGTATACTCCGCAGCCTAGTTTGTGTGCGGCTGTGCGACATTGCTGTCCTCTATAAACACCAAAGCCTCGTTGGGACAGTTAGCCACACAAGCCGGGATATCACGGCTGGGGCACAAATCGCACTTCGCTGCAATTTTCCGCTCTTTATCTTGAACGATGGCTCCGTAAGGGCAGGCTACTATGCACGTCCAGCAGCCGATACATTTTTCTGAGTCGACAGTCACCGCCCCGGTGATTGCATCTCTGTGCATAGCACCGGTGAGGCAAGAATAAACACACCACGGCTCGTCACAATGTCGACACTGAAGGGAGAAGGCTACCTCACCGTTTCTCTCGATGCGAACTCGTGACACAGGACGCGGCACCTCCCCCTTGAATGCCTTTACGATATTCTTCGTTTTGGAATGTTCAACCAGACAGTGGACACGGCAAAGCCCGCACGCCATACAAACTTCTTCTTTAATGCAAATTCTTTTCATTTTCTCCTCTTAAGTGGTTAACGGTAACCGCTTTCCGTCTACCATTATAACAAAGTTCTTGTAATGGTGTCAACATCCCGATAGGGCAGTATGGAAATGGCGGTGCTGGAGCGTGTAATTAGCTCAATCCCTTAATACACGATTCCGGTGCTGATCCAACGGGGGTGAAGCCGAGACTCGATAAGGTGGAGCAGTCTTAGGAGGTAGGTGATGTTTTAAGCTTCTCTATTTCTGGATTATCCTGGGCTCTATCCACTGGACGCAGTCGCCTTCTGGTGACCCTTTGGCTTCGACCCAGAGGACAAATTCTGTCTTGGTGCCTGCCAGTTTGCTCAAGTCGATTTCATAGTTGCGAGTGATACCATCGCTGTAAACGTCCATTTTGGGGAAGAGCACCAAGCTCCCCGTGGCATCCAGGTAACCAAGGGCAACTCTAACCCCGTCGCTGGAGACATCGCCGGACTCGAAGCCCACCCTGGCGACAAACTTGGCATAGTCTGGCACCTCGATCTCGCGGCTGGTGGTCTCCTGTCCGAATTCTTTGACGTAGTACTCGGCAAATCTCCCCATAATCCAGCCGTTGCTTGCTGCTTCGGGGCACATCACCAGTGTATTATAAAGCAGGTAGGCAGCCCCTTTGCCGGTGGCTACCATGGGCCATTTCAGGTCCCCGGCGCTGCTGCGCCACTTAGCCAAATGTGCGTTTTTTACAAAATCATAGGTAAACTTCTCCCCCCAGATTGCCACCAGACAGTTATTGTCTTCGTTGCTTTCCTCTACTGTCCCATCGATGTCGGCACAGGCTTTGACTTCAAAGCGGTTGATGGTTCCCGTTGCACCTGGTGAGACTGGGAAACCAGGCACACCAGGGAATTTCCACTCGTAGTTGGAAAATGTTTCCTGTTTTTCTTCGCCTGCTTTCAGTCTATCTACAAAACCCCTAGCCTCCTTTAATTTGTTGACATACAAGCACGTCCAGCTAGGGTCAGCGTCGGCGTTGCCCTGGTTCTTTATTTTATAATTGACCACCGCCCCGCTAACCCAGATATCGGTGACCACCAGATCGGGCTCGCGGTGGACGCTGGCAACAGTTATTTTAGCTGAAGCAGTCACATCCCCCGCCTCATTGCTTGCTGTGAGTGTGTAGGTGGTGGTGCTAACGGGTGATAGTATTACAGAACCGGAGAAGCCTACTTTCCCGATATCGGGCTCTATGCTAACGCTGGTAGCCCCGGACACCTGCCATGTCAAAGTCGCCTGCTCACCGGCAACGACTATCGAGGGCTCCACAGCAAAAGAGTCGATAACCGGAGGACTTGGCGGTGTTGATGGTGTTGCCGGTGGTGACGGGCTCACAATAGTGATGCAGGCAGTGGCAGGTAAGAATGCTACCAGCACAGCCCACAAAATCCAGTTACTTCTAGTCACCCTTTCTCCTCAAGGGCATTGTAGTGCCTATTGGTGCTATTGTCAATATAAGTAAGTTAGCGGTCTGGAACGGTATATGGTAATATCTGTATTGTGGAGGTTAGATATGCCATACGAGTATGAAATCAATGAACTGGTAAAAGAGGAAGCCTGGCGGATGTTCCGTATCATCGGGGAGTTCGTCTCCGGTTTTGATGCTCTTGCCGGCATCGAGCCGGCGGTCACCATCTACGGGTCAGCACGGCTGAAGCCCGATGACGAGCTTTATTCGCAGGTAGTGGAGGTGGCAAGGCGGCTTGGGGAGATGGGCTTTTCTATAATAACTGGTGGTGGTCCCGGCGTTATGGAGGCAGCCAATAAAGGGGCGCTGGAAGCCGGGGTAGCATCCATCGGACTAAATATCGATTTGCCTGAAGAACAGCCATGCAATCCCTATACTACTAAAGCTCTGACATTCAGGCATTTCTTCGTGCGCAAGGTACTGCTGGTGAAATATGCCACTGCCTTTGTGATCATGCCCGGAGGCATCGGTACGCTGGACGAGCTGACCGAGGTGCTCAATCTGATGCAGACGCATAAGATAAAGCCCTTCCCGGTGATACTGTATGACGGCGGCTACTGGAAGGGCTTTCTCGACTGGCTGCGGAATGTGACACTGGCACGTGGCTTCGTATCTGAGGAGGACTTCAACCTCGTGCGGGTGTGTGATACACCTGAGGAAGTGGCGACCACTGTGGAGCGGTGGTACATCAGGCACGAGATCGTGGGCAGGCGGGCAGTGGCTAGAGGAGGTGCCTAAGTAAGCAAGAACTCCTGGCAGTATTCAGGAACGGTGATATTCCAGCCGGTCTGATCACGCAGCAGGGTGGCGAGGTGGTCTGCAGACTGTGATTCGCCGTGGGTGATGAAGAGCTGCCGGGGAGGTTTATGGAAGTTCAATGCCCATTTTAGTAGCTCGTTCTTATCCGCATGTGCCGAAAAGCCCTCTATCTGGACTATCTTCGCTTTCACCTTGTAGCGGTGTCCCAGTATCCTCACCTTTTTAGCCCCATCAACGATTTCTCTCCCCAGTGTGCCCACAGCTTGATAGCCGACGAAGAGGATGGTGCTCTCTTTCCTGGAGATGTTGGTGGTGAGGTGGTGTTTTATCCTGCCGCCGGTGCACATTCCCGAGCCAGCAATTATGATAACGGTGCCGCTGATGTGGTTTACGGCTTTAGATTCATCAATTGTTCTTATCAACTTCAGCCCGGGAAAATTGAAGGGCGACCTGTTTTGCCTCAATAATTGCTTCATTTCTTCATCGAAAAGATCGGCATGGTGTGCGAACACCTCGTTGATGCTAATTGCCATGGGGCTATCGAAGAATACTAAAAGGTGAGGGATGCGGTTTTCCATAAGAAACTTGTTTAAATAGAAGAGCATCTCTTGAGCGCGTTCTAAGGCGAAGCTGGGGATAACTATATTGCCTCCGGCTTTAGCAGTGTTGTTTATTACCTCTGCCAGTCTATTTGCCGCCTCCTCCGGGGACTCAAGCTGTCTGTCACCATAGGTTGATTCCATAATTACATAGTCTGCCTCGTGAAACACAGTGGGGTCGTGCAGGATGGGCTTGTTCTGCCTGCCGATATCGCCGGAGAATATCAGTTTCCGTTGCTCCCCGTTTTGGTGTACTGTTATCTGTATCATTGCCGAGCCGAGGACATGTCCGGCATCGTGAAAAGTCACCGAGATACTATCGCCTATCTGGAAGGTCTTCTCGTAGTCCACCGGGGTGAGCAGAGGAATGGCGTCCTGGGCATCTTTTACCGTATAAAGAGGTATCTCGGGGTAAGGACCCCTTCTTTTTTCCTTCTGGTGGCGCAGCCTTTTGAACTCGGCATCTTCCTCCTGCAGGGCGGCTGAGTCCAGGAGCATGATTTCGGTAATCTGTTTGGTGGCTGGAGTGCAGTACACAGGAGCGCGCAAGCCCTCGCGCACCAGCTTGGGCAGAAGTCCGCAGTGGTCGAGGTGGGCATGGGTCAGAAGTACGGCGTCTGTGCTATGTAGCGGGACCGGCAAAGGCGCCCAGTTGCGCTCCCTCAGCGGTCTCTCCTGGTAGAGCCCGCAGTCCACCAGCAGTTTTTTGTTGGCTATTTCGAGAAGATAACAGGAACCGGTGACGCTACGGGCAGCACCGAGGAAGCTAAGCTTGATAGCCATGGCTCTACGATAATAGCAGAAGGTGGCAGCAGGGTAAAGGCTTGCTACTGGCAGTCGTTGTAGTATAATTACTTGCAATTAAGGAGGAACGAGATATGCCCGAACTGAAGACTGCCATTACACTGGTCGAGGTAGTCGTCGGAGTGGCGGTGTCGATGCTTTTTGGCGATTTTTTAGGTGCCCGGGTGGGCAGGGTTAAGTTGGCGATAGCTATGGGCGTGGTCATATTGCTTGCTATCATTGCCTTCACTGTATACGCAGCAGTCAGGCTTTCAGCGGCGTAGTCTGGCGGGGAAGCTGGTGCACCTTTTTATAACCAGGGTTAGGGACTGGTCTGGGGGTAAGCGTTCAGCTTGATATGTTGACCTTGTTTGTCGTAAACTTTGGGTGCCTTGTCACGATAAGAGGTTTACCAAGAGCATGGCGAGAGATTTGAGGAACAGAGTAAGTCTGAAAACTACAGCTAGTAAATTCAACCTGTTCAATGCCATCGGCAATACCCCGCTGGTGGAATTGACTAACCTGAACGGTAACCCGAAGGTGCGCATTCTAGGAAAGTTCGAAGGGGCGAATCCCGGTGGCTCGGTCAAAGACCGTCCGGCTTATTATATGATAACTAAGGCGGAGGCAAGCGGGGAACTCACACCGGACAAGACGATAGTAGAGCCGACCTCGGGTAACATGGGCATCGCTCTGGCGATGATAGGGGCTGCCAAAGGGTATAAGGTGAAACTGTTCATGCCGGAATGTGTAAGCCTGGAGAGACAGCACACCTTATCGGCTTTCGGGGCGGAGGTGGTGCTGACGCCGGGTGATGAGGGCACCGACGGGGCTATCAGGAGGGCATGGGAACTGGTGGAGCAGGAACCTGAGAAGTACTACATGCCCAACCAGTTTGATAACGAGAACAATGTACTCGCTCACTATGAGACCACCGGGCCGGAGATTTTCTCTCAGACTAATGGGGCGGTGGATGTTTTTGTAGCTGGTATCGGCACGACCGGAACGCTGATGGGAGTGGCTAAGTATCTCAGAGGGAAAAAGCCGGAGGCGAAGATAGTAGCTGTTGAGCCCACGATGGGTCATGCCATTCAGGGGCTAAAGAACTTAAGCGAGGCTATTGTGCCCAAGATTTATCGTCCGGAGTTGTGCGATGACAAGGTGGTGGTTGAAGACGAAGAGGCTTTTGAGACCACCAGGCTTCTGGCAGTAAAAGAGGGGTTGTTCGTAGGTATGTCGAGTGGGGCTGCGGTGGCTGGAGCTTTGCGACTGGCGAAAAAGATGCGCTCCGGTACCATTGTGGTCATACTGCCGGACAGGGGCGACCGCTATTTGAGCACCACGCTGTTCCGTTCTATATGCGCTAAATGCCCGCCCTAGGGTTGGACTGGGTGTCAACCTTTCAGGCTTTGCTCGCAGCCAAAAGGCTCCGGTTACTTGAGCTGTTCTCTGGTGAAGTCGAGGATGCGGCGTGCTACTACCAGCATGTTTATCTGTCCGGTGCCCTCGAAGATATCGTTTATCTTGGCATCGCGCATCCATTTCTCCACGAGGTATTTTCTTGAGTAACCGAGAGGTCCCAGAATTTCCACAGCTTTCTGTGTGATCCTAGTGGCAGCAAGACCAGCCTTTACCTTAGCCATAGAGGACTCGAGGTTATTGGGCTGGAGCTGGCTCATCATCCACACCGCCCGGAGCATCAACATCTTGGCTGCTTTGTATTGAGATTCCATCTCCATAACATCCCGCTCCAGGGCAGTGAGCTTCTGTCGGGGCAACCCGTAGCGGATTTCGACACCCTCTTTTTGCAGCGTCTCTTTGACGAAGTCCAAGGCTGCCCTGGCGACGCCAATGGCCATGGCGGCGATTATGGGGCGGGTGGCGTCGAAAGTTGCCATCGCTTTTTTGAAGCCGGCGGTGTCTGTCTTGTCAACTTTTCTTACCTCAGGGCTGCCCAGGATGTTTTCAAAAGGAATGCGGCAGTTATCAAATACCAGGGTGACGGTATCGCTAGCCCTGATGCCGAGCTTTTTCTCCTGTTTCTCGACCTTTACTCCTGGTGTGCCGGCTTCGACAACGAAGGGCTTCATGCCGGCTCTGCCAGCCGTTTTGTCCACCGTTGCCCAGACAACGGTAAGCCCTTTGGATTTCTCCATCGCTCTTTTACCGGCGGTGACAAAGATCTTTTCGCCATTGATTACCCACTCATCGCCTTCGCGGACGGCGGTGGTATTGATGGCAGCGGTATCTGAGCCGCAATGGGGCTCGGTCATCGCCATGGCGCCCCAGCATGGCTGGTCCTCACCGTAGCGTGTGAGGAAGCGCCCTATCTGCTCTCTGGTGCCTGAAGCGAAGACGGCGGCCCCACCGAGTCCCGGTCCCGGCATTGCCAGCATTAAGCCGGCATCGCCCCAGCAGAACTCCTCAACCCTCAGTGCTGCAGCCACGCCCAGACCGAACACACCACCCTGTGACCTCAAGCCCATCGACTTTTGAATGAATTCTTCGGGCTCTTCGTGTTCGTGCTCATCATAATAGCGGCTGAGGGGGCGCATGAACTCTTCGGCAAACTTGTGGGCTGCTTCTATTGTTGCTTTATCCTCGGCTGAAAGTTCGAAGTCTATCATCTTGGTACCTCCTTTGTTATACCATAGCCATGCCATCGAAGGTGGCAAAACCCCGACCATTGCGGAACCAGAGTTCCACCGGATGTTCTCGGATGTAACCATGACCTCCGAGGATCTGTACTCCTCTGTCGGTGGTGGTTAACACCATATCATCGGCATAAATTTTTACCAGAGAGGCCTCTCTGGTTGCCTCCTGCTTTTTGTCCAGCAGCCATGCGGCTTCCCACGCCATCAGTCTGGTGGCGTCTATCTCGATAGCCATCTCAGCGAGCATAAAAGCAATTGCTTGCCTTGAAGCAATCGGCTCGCCGAAGGCAACTCGCGTCTTAGCATAGTCACGGGAATACTCAAAGGCTGCCTTGGCTACCCCTACCGCCATCGCTGCCAGGGCTACCCTGGAGCAGTTGAGCAGGCGATTGAAATCGCACCCACCGTCACCGCCCAGGCGGTTCTCTTTAGGTATGCGGCAGTCTTTTAAGGCTACTTCGTAGGT
>DAOUAI010000143.1:0-3731 GCA_034433775.1 Dehalococcoidia bacterium | reverse complement strand
TAAGTTGTCTCATCGCTCTCTCCGGCGTCTGCGATAACAGCTCTCGCTTCTAACACGCTGCTAATATCGCATAACAGCTTTTGACTGTCAAGCACCTCTTTACATAAGCACTACCTGACTCCTGCAGGTGTCAGTCTAGGAGATATTTACTAGCAGGCGACATGCCCCATCGGTCATACCATAAACGGGGTAACAGGTATGACTAGTGGGTAGCGGTAGCAAACTGGGAGCGGCTATGACCAAACTGTGGTGTGCAAACATTACCTACTGGTGAAGCTGTGCAGCAGGAAGGGGGCTTAGACTGTTATGGTGCAGAGAAATGAAAAGGTCAAATTATATTGGTCTACTGGTCATTGTCATCTGTCTGCTGGCAGGCATACCGCTTCTGTCTGCCGGGGCTGGCGGGAGCCATGCCACAGGCAGGGTGGCTGTACTTCCCCGGGAGGGTGCTGGCATCGCCGCAGTAGCTGCTTCTGCAGTCCCCGGAGATAGCTATGCCATGATGCAGTGGTCAATTCATAAAGCAATGGTACCACAGGCGTGGCAGATAACATCGGGCGATGCCAGCACCATCATTGGTGTGCTGGACACGGGCATTGATAAGGGGCATGAGGACCTGGTGGGTAGGGTGGTTGGAGAGGTCAACTTTACCACCAGTCCGACCGCCGCTGATGTTTATGGGCATGGAACGCATGTCGCCGGCATTATTGCTGCCGTGGCGAACAATGGTGTGGGGATCGCCGGGCTGGCATATGACTGCCGGCTGCTTAATGTTAAGGTGGCTGATGATGGTGGCTGGGTCACCAGCGGTGCTCTGGCAAAGGGCATCGTCTGGGCGGTGGACCACGGCGCCAGGGTGATAAACATGAGCCTTTATCTCCTGGAGCCTTCGGTAGAGGTGGAACGTGCTGTGGAGTATGCTTGGAGCAAAGGTGCCCTTCTGGTGGCGTCTTCGGGCAACTATCTGGGTAGTAGAGCAGTCTACCCGGCATATTACGACAACTGCTTGGGAGTGGCAGCCACAGACACTCATGACGAGGTGACATTGTGGTCGGGGAGGGGTGACTGGGTGGAGGTGGCAGCCCCCGGGGTAGCGATTTACTCCACGCTGCCTGGTAATAATTACCAGGCGCTTAGCGGCACCTCGATGGCGGCGGCGCATGTTTCCGGGCTTGCCGGACTTCTCTTTACCGTGGCAAAGGACCGAAATGACAACGTCTTCACCAACGACGAAGTGCGCGCCGCCATCGAGTCCGGTTGCGACCGGGTACCTTTCGGCTATGTGAAGGGACGCATCAACGCCCTCAAAGCGGTGCAGCAGGTGGCTGGAGAATAGCCTGCATTACCCTGCAGGAGGGGGACTTGACAAACTTGAAAAGTCGTGGTATGGTATTTTACATATAGTGCGTTGGTGAAGACGGAGGTAAGCAGGAGGAATTAAGGAAGGGTAGAAGCTAGTCTAATTTGACCGGTCTACATCGGGGTGCGATGAAGCACCGGCTGTAATTCGGTCACTTGGCTGGTGCGGAGCAAGTAGTGAGACCGACCCGAAAAGGGTCGGTTTTTATTTTTGCACAAGGAGGTGATGTCACAGAACACAGGGCGCTAATTTTGAGCTAAAAATTCAAAACAACACAGGCAAAAACAATATTCAGAAAGGAGGTCTATAATAGCTAAATGAAGAGGGTAGTCTTATTACTGACGGTGGCGGTAGTACTGTGCCTGGTGCCGCTGGCTTATACTCAGGCGGCTGAGCTTACCGGCAAGTTCACCGTACCTGCGGCAGCGCCTAATGTGACTGCGCTGGAAATTTACACAGACAAGAATTGCACAACCCCAGCCACAGACATGACCCCGCAGACGGAGTATTACGCCAAAGCAACGGTCTCGCTGATAAACAAGCTGAAGTTCCTGAAGGAAGTGGTGGTCTACGTGTACTATGATTCCGCAGGCAATGACCCTGAACCACCTGGGAGCAGCAATACTCAAACTTGTGCCATCTTGAAGTGGACTGCCGCCCCCGAGGAATGGTCCATCGATTCAGGTTCGCCTACCACCTGGGCGATAAACTCCGACAACTGCAGCCGCCCGTCAGACCTTGAGCAGACCAGCGGTGACTGGATATTCGCCTTTACGCCGGGTAAGGTGGCTACCGAAAGCGTGTCTCCAGCCGACTGGGACGGCAAGGGTATAGCGACCAACAAAAATGACAGGACGGGTGATCCTGCATATGTCCGAGACAAGGGGATGAACTGGTACGGCGAGGTCACCGTTGCCACCGCTGAAGTGGACTGGGGTACGGTTGACCCAGGGCTGCTGTTCTCACAGTCTCCTAACCCGCAAACTGGCATCGGAGCTACTTATATTGCCAACGGCGGTTATAATGCCACCATCAGCGGCACCGACTGGGATGGCGACCTTGGCAACACTGCTTACCTTGATGAGGAGGAGGTTGAGCCACCCACTGGCGATAACGAGTTCGCTTTGAAAGCCAATGATACTAACGAGTATGATAGCGCTGTCTGGGTGAAGACAACCACCAGCAATATAGGCAGTGGCACTCAGACCACCGAGAGTGGTAATACTGTCAATACCAACACGCTATGGCTGTCTCTGAGCGCGACTTTTGAGCCCGATGTCTACAGCGGCACCATCTACTATGGCATTGCCAACGATTAAGGCGGTTACTTGCGGTAAAAAAATTTAGCATTTCGGGCTGTTAGGGTATTGCCATAGCCAGCACCGATGTGGTAGGATTAAGGCTATGAGAACGGTGCTGAGAAATGCAGGGCAGCGGGGGGCAAAAGTACTTGCCCCCCTAGCTGCCTTTCTTTTCATTGGCTTGCTTTTGCCCTCGGCTGTGACCGCCCAGGGTGGGCTAGCACTATCGGGCAGCTTTTACCGACAGGAGTTCAAACTGCCGCAGGGGACGAGCCTCGAGACACCGGATGTCTATGTGGTGGTGTTCAACAATACCGGCTCTGATTTAACTGTGCGCATGGTCACCGATGCCCCCGCAGGTGTGGAGCTGGTGCTTTCTGAGTCTGAGTTCCGTCTGGCTACCGGCGGGCAGAAAACGGTGACCATCGGAGTAAGGGTGAGCGAGGCTGCGGTCCCTGGCGAGTACCAGCTCCGGGTGACGGCGGAAGCGCAGAAAGAGGGGACTGGCATTAAGCTACTGGGGGCTGTGGGGCAGACCGCCAAACTCACCGTCACCGGTGAGGCTGCATCGGTGGAGGTGGTATCCGTGACCCCTGATGGCTCGCCGATACCGGCGCGAGTAGCACTGTACCGGGAGGGCGCCGGGGGGAAGGTCAGCCTTGGCTCTTCGGACAGCGGTGTCTTGAAGACGAAGGTGGCACCGGGCAACTACATTGCCGAAGCCTACATGGCGGGCAACAAGCTTGCGGAGCAGAGTTTCAGCGTTGCCGCCAACGAGTCCAAGAAGATAACGCTGGAGATCCGGACGGTCTACTTTGAAGGCTTTGGCATACTGCCCAATTATTCCGAGGAGACCAAGAAGCTGGTCTTTGCCGAAGTTGTCTATACGGTGAACAACCTGTTCCAGCCCTTCCCCGAAGCAAAGGTGGTGTTGAAGGTGACCAAGAACGGCGCAGCTTTAGATGAGGTTAAGCTGGTCACGCTGGCACCGCTGGAGAAGGGCAGGGTCGGCTTAAGTTATAACTACATCCCTAAGGAAGGGTGGCAGCAGGCGAAGTACGGCTTCAAGC
>DAOUAI010000142.1:0-7988 GCA_034433775.1 Dehalococcoidia bacterium | reverse complement strand
CCAGCTTTGATCGCCTCCTGACTGCGCAGGTAGGACTCGTCCACCTTAGCCCGCAGCGGGTACATAGCCTTTACGCGGTTGATGACTCTCTTTTTCTCGCCAGTGGTCATGATTTCCCCCTTGTCGGCGTATTATAGCAAGGAAGCGATGATAAAGCTAGGTTTGGACTGGAAGGGGCTATTTGCGCTTGAAGATGCCGCTAAGGTCTGGCTTGTGGACTCTGATGGTCTTGAGATGGGGGATGCCATGGCGGTTTCGATACATCAGGGCAAGGACTATTGCCAGCACGTAGACCGTGAGCCAGAGCGAGCTGTAGAACAGCCAGACGAATAGTGGCAGGAATGGGGAGGAAAGAAATATAGACATAGCGAGATGGCGGACGAGGAGCAAAGTGATGCCGAGCAGAAGCAGGTTGATGCCGATGGCTTTGGGGACGAGCACCAGAAAAATTCCGATGAGAGTGGCTACCCCTTGCCCTCCCTTAAATTTGAGATAAAGCGGGTACATATGCCCCACCCATGCGGCTACCCCTGCGCCCAGTACCCAGGGGAGCGGGAGACCGAGGGCTCGGGCGATGAGTATAGCTGCTGAGCCTTTAGCGATATCACCGATGGCGGTCACTGCCCCACCCCAGATGCCCACCTGACGGAAGACAGCGCCGGCGCCGACGTTGCCGGTATCGATCTTGCGGATGTCAGCCCCTCTGGCGAGCTTGGTGACGATATAGGCAAAGGGGACGGAGCCCAGTAGATAACCGATGACTATGACTGCCAGTCCTGCGGCGGTACCCATAGAGGTCACTTAAAGAATACGTTTCAGCCTGGGGTTGGGGGTGATGCCCGGGATTCTTCCCCGTTTGGCTATAGGCTTACCTTCGACATCGTGGAGGTCGGCGGTAAAATCAATGGGTCTGGCGTCGCTGATATAGCTACCCACACCGAGGTAGTCCACTGGCGCCCCCGACTCGATGAAATACCTGATGCGCTCCGGACTGAGTCCACCGCTAACAAAAATCTTCACATCTTTGAAGCCGGCGAGGTCAAGCCGGGCTCTAGTCTCCTTCACCAGGTCTGCGGTAACGCCACCCCGCTCTCCCGGAGTGTCCAGGCGCACGCCTTGCAACTTACCTTTCATGGCTTGTGCCACGATGACGCTCTCTTCAGGTTCGTCTCTAAAGGTATCCACCAGTGCGATGCGAGGGACTTCCGGCGGCATATGTCTATCAAATGCCAGAGTGGCTTTAGCGGTATCACCCATAATTATTATTAAAGCGTGGGGCATGGTGCCTGAGGGCTGGATGCCAGCCAGCCTGGCGCCAAGGATACTGGAGCAGCCGACGCAACCACCGACGATGGCAGAATAGTCCATTATCCCAGCCACTAAGGGATGTACATGTCGGGCACCGAAACTGATGATAGGAATTCCCTGGGCAGCATCCACACATTCCTTGGCCGCAGTCGCCCACCCGCTGCAGTGCGAAAGTATCCCCAGGTATACTGTCTCATAAATGCCGTAGCTCTGATAGGGGGCGGTGATGCGCAGCACCACTTCTTTTCTCTTGAATGGCTCGCCATCGGCAAGTGCCCAGACCTCGCGGTTATCTTCAGGGAGCACCTTTTCCAAAAGCGCCTTCACCTCCTCCATGCCGCAGAGAATGCCGTCGCGGCTGGGGAAGACCTCCATGGTGGCTACAGGGTTGAGTCCCTCCTTTTTCAATATTTCCACCGTGCGCACAAAGTAGATATCTGAGGTCTCGCCGGCGATGACATAGTCCGGGATCTCAAAATGTGGCTTGGGGGTAACGGCAGGCACTGCTCTGGTGAGCCTGGCGCCGAGCACTCGCTGTATATAGTCAAGAGCGAAGTTGTGGGCTTTCTCATCAAAATCACCCACGCAGTCCACCGGCACCTCCACATCGTAGCCGCGGAGCCTAGCTTCGGAGACCCCGTGCAACACGCAAATGTGGGTACAGACACCGCAGATGACCACTGCCTCTGGCTTCAGCGCTGCCAGCTCTGCCTCTAAAGTGGTACCGTAAAAGGGGCTGTAGGTCTTTTTCGGTATTATCCTGCCGGGATATTTAGCCAGCTCCGGTATCACTTCAGCCTCAGGTGTACCTGCCACACAATGTGGCGGGAACATGGCAAACTCGGGGTCTTCCTTATCGTGATGGTCGCAAACAAAGAAAATTTTAGAGCCTTTAGCCAGTTCGTCATCAAGGAGCTTCTGGATGCTGGGGATAATGCGGCGTGCTCTGGCACCGCAATAGAGAGCGTAGCCTTCCTCCATAAAACCGCGCAGCATATCTATGACTACTACCGCTCTAGCCATTTTCCCCTCCTCTTTATTTTACCCTTGCTATTTAACTGGCAGCAGCAGTGACTCTTTAAGTTCGCGGGCTACTTGGAACGGGTCGCTGGAGATGATACTGGCGGCGTAAAGCTCCATTGTGCCGAAGTCCGATGAGCCGTCCCAGGGATAGCCGCGGTCAACTACTCTGGCTATGACAGGGAAGCCCTCCCAGCTTTCGGGAGAGGGACTCAAGGACGGTGTAGCGATGCCTAAATTAAAGGCGGTGACATGCATGCGGTCGCGAAAGCAGGCAAGGACTTCATAGACGCTTTCCTGAAAGGACTGGTCAGCGAAACTGGGGGCGAGGATAACGGTCTCCTTCTCCTTTATCGGTGCCAGATAGACGAAACTCCTCACGCCGTCCTTCTCCACACCCAGCCCCAGTTCTTTATGCACGCGAAACAGGTCGTCGAAATAGTTTGAGCCATAGCGGGCTCCGTAGTCCAGAGCCGCCTGACGAAGGGCTTCTACCTTTGCGTAGTGGCTGCCCCTGCCCAGCACCACCTGCGCATGCCCGTGGGCGAGGCTGGCGCCGGCTTTCTTCAAAGAGTTCCAGACGAAGAAGAAGTACCTGGCTGAGGGGTCATATTCGCGTGCCCGCTGTGCCCAGCGCCAGGCGGTATCCAGATAGTCCATCACCTTCTCTCTGGTAAAGGCTAGGGGGTTATAATCATTGAAAATTATCAGCCCGTGGAACTCATCGTATTTAGCGATGTTGCTGGCGGTGATACAGTATTTGCCCTTTATTCTACCGAAGGGGTCTTCCGGGGTGTCGGTGAGGGGGTGTGCCAGCGGGTCATCTTTAGCCCTGTCGAGGATGGCTGCCTCGACCTTCAGCCTGTCCTCGTACTGGCGCGGACGGAGGGCGCGCAGCGGGTTAAAGATAGCACCTTCAAAGGTGATGCGGTTGGTGATTTTAATCACCCGCTGCTGGCAGACGCTGTCTAAGGAGCCGAACTGTTTCTCGATCCATGGCACCATAGTCTCCGGTGGCTGACAGACACCGGAGGTAAAGGTGGCGGAGAAAATGCGCTCAAAAAGCGCCTTCGTCTCCGCAGGTAGCTCGTCTACCAGCCTGTCCAGCTCAGCGATAGCTTGGCTCCGGTGGCTCACGGTTTACCTCTAACATATGTGCATACTCTCCCAGCAGTTTTGCCGCCTGTTCCTTATCACCGTCTTCCAGTGCTCTCAATGTGCGTGTCAGCAGGTCCACCTCGCAGGCGAGGCAGGAGGAGAGGCTGGTGAGCGAGCCACAGCAGGGCGACATCTCCGTACGCCAGAGCAAAGCCTCCTTTATCTCCAGCATCTTCTTTACATCTCTGATAGCCTTGCTCAACCCCTGAGGACTCTCCAGCTTCTTTCTGGTGGCAAGCACGCTGTCCCTGTTGACGATAAATGCCTGAGGTGGTATCAGCCCCTGGCAGGCACTGCCTGAATTCGGGACAATCCTTTCAGTTGCTGTCTTTTTAGCCATCTCGCCCTCTTTAATGTCTGAAATGTCTTATACCGGTAAACACCATCGCCATATTATACTTATCGGCGGTGGCGATGACCTCGTTATCTCTTACCGAGCCGCCGGTCTGGATTACGGCGGTGACTCCTCCCTGTGCTGCCACCTCCACGGTATCGGGGAAGGGTATCATGGCATCCGAGGCAAGCACGCTCCCCTTAGCCGCTTCGCCCGCCCGTTTCAGTGACAGTTCCACACTGGTCACCCTGTTGGGCTGTCCGGCGCCCATGCCGAGCAAGGTATTGTCCTTAGCCAGCACGATGGCGTTGGACTTTATATGTTTTACCGCTTTCCAGGCGAACAGCATATCTTTCATCTCGGCTTCGGTTGGCGGGCGTTTGGAGACGGTGCGTGGCTTAAATTCCTCTTCTGTGTAGTAGTCAGCTTCCTGGACGAGGAAGCCGCCGCTTACGGGGCGGAAGTCGAGCGTCCTCATTTTGTTATTGACCGAGTTCAGTGGCAGCTTCACCAGACGCAGGTTCTTTTTCTTCTTAAATAGCTCTAAAGCCTCCAGGCTGTAGTTCGGGGCGATAATGCAGTCGTAATGGGTCTTATCTATCTCTGCAGCCAGTGCCGGGTCGATGGGGCGGTTACAGGCGACGATGCCGCCGAAAGCGGAGACGGGGTCACCGGCCAGTGCCCGCTTATAAGCCTCTATGATATCCGGGTTGGTGCACAGCCCGCAGGGGTTGTTATGCTTCACTATAGCCACCGCGGGCCCCTCGAAATCGCAGGCAGTGTTCCAGGCAGCTTCCAGGTCGAGAAGGTTATTGAATGATAGCTCGGGACCGCTGAGCAGTTCCGCAGCGGTCATCCCTGCCATCCCCCGCCTCACCGTCTGGGTGGCGTAGAAGGCGGCTTTCTGGTGCGGGTTCTCGCCGTAGCGCAGGTCATAGAGCTTCCTCATTCCGATGGTAAATTCCTGCGGTAGCAGTTCATCCTCTGCCCTGAGATACTCGGCGATGGCGGTATCGTATAAAGCCACATGCTGGAAAGCCTTTCGTGCCAGCCTTTTCCGCGTCGGCAGGTCGATATCGCCCTGCTTCAGCCTCTCTATCACCATATCATAATCGTGCGGGTCGACGATGACGATCACCCAGGGGAAGTTCTTGGCGGCGGCGCGGATCATGGTGGGACCACCGATGTCGATGTTTTCCAGAGCTTCCTCCAGCGGGACATTGGGCTTGGTCACCGTTTGCACGAATGGGTACAGGTTGACCACCACCATGTCTATCGCTTTGATCTTGTTCTGGGCGAGTTCACCCATGTGGCGGGGGAGGTCACGGCGGGCGAGTATGCCGCCGTGGACAGCGGGATGCAGCGTCTTCACCCGACCATCCAGGATCTCGGGAAAGTCGGTGATTTCGGACACGCTGTGCGCTTTTATTCCCTCAGCCTCCAGGAACCGTTTGGTGCCGCCGGTACTGTAGACTTCCACTCCTAGCTCGTTCAGCCGGCGAGCGAAGCCGACTAAGTTTGTCTTATCGGAGACGCTGAGTATAGCACGCATTCAAGACACCTCCTTAGAAGATAATTGGGCGTTTGCGCCCTCGGGACGGGATAACTTTACCAATTTTCTTAGCCTCAGGCAAGCTCTTGAGTATCTCTGAAGCTTGCTCCGGTGAACAGAAGATGACCATGCCGATGCCCATGTTGAACACGCGGTACATCTCGCTATTGGAGACCTTACCCAGCCTTTGCACCAGCCTGAAGATGGGTGGTACCTCCCAGGCATCCTTCTCTATCTGCACTGCCAGCCCGTGAGGTAATACCCGCGGGATATTGCCTTCGAAACCACCGCCGGTGATGTGGGCAAGCCCCTTCACCAGGTGCAGGACCGGGCTCAGTTCCTGATAATAGCAGCGGTGGGGTTCAAGAAGTTCCTCTCCCAGCATCCGTCCCAGCTCCGGATAGTGGACAAAGAGCGGTGCCGGGTCGTCAGCTATGCGGAATACCTTCCGCACCAGAGAATAACCGTTGGTATGCAGCCCGCTGGAGGGCAGACCGAGGACAACATCACCCGGGCTGATTGATTTACCGTCCAGGATGCTCGCCTTCTCTACAGCACCGATGATAAAGCCCACCAGGTCATAATCATCTCCTTGGTAGATGCCGGGCATTTCTGCGGTCTCACCGCCGATAAGGGCGCAGCCCACGTTCTGGCATGCACGGGCAAGCCCGCTTACTATGCTGGCTACCTTCTCAGGCTGGAGCTTGCCCATGGCGATGTAGTCGAGAAAGAATAGCGGGCTGGCGCCGCAGGTAAGGATGTCATTGACGCAGTGGTTCACCAGGTCGATGCCCACGGTATCGTGCTTATCGAGCAGAGAGGCGATTTTCAGCTTGGTGCCCACACCGTCGGTGCTGGCAACAAGCACGGGCTTCTTATAACCCTTAAGCTGGAACAGTCCGCCGAAAAAGCCGATTTCGCTGAGCACCTCAGGTCTGAAAGTGGAACGGGCGAGCCGCTTGATAAGCCTCTTAGCCCTATCCGCAGAGGAGATATCCACGCCGGCGGCGCGGTAGGCGCTATTCCGTTCCGATCTCACTCAGCCTCCCTGAAGGTGTGACTTCCAGGGCAAGCTTGTCCATCTCAAGCTGGACAGGAATGGGGTAGTCTCCGGTGAAGCAGGCGAGACAGAAGATGTTTTTGGGCAAGCTCACCGCCTCTATAAGCCCCCCGATGCTGATATAGCCCAGGGAATCGGCACCGATGGCATCCCTGATCTCCGGCACCGTTTTATGTGCGGCGATGAGTTCCCATCTGGTCGCCATGTCCACGCCGAAGAAGCAGGGGTAACGGATAGGTGGAGCACAGATACGCAGGTGGACTTCCCTGGCACCAGCCCGCCTCAGCAGATTGACCACTCTAGGGGTGGTGGTGCCGCGGACGATGCTGTCGTCCACCACCACCAGCCTTTTACCGGCGATGGTCTCCGAGAGAGGGTTGAACTTTAGCTTGACACCCAGGTCTCTGAGCCGCTGGTCGGGCTCGATAAAGGTCCGTCCCACGTAGCGGTTTTTGATCAGCCCTTCGGCGTAGGGGATGCCCGAAGCGATAGCGTAGCCGATGCCGGCGGCGGTAGCAGAATCGGGCACACCCATCACCAGGTCAGCCTCCACAGGATGTTCTCTGGCTAAAATCGCTCCCATCGCCTGTCTTGCAGGATAGAGCAGCCTACCCTCGATGACGCTGTCCGGGCGGGCGAAGTAGATATACTCGAAGATACACAGGGCTCTCCTTGTGTTATCCCAGTTTTCCTTAAAGCTCTTAGGACCGTTCTGGTCGATCACCACTATCTCGCCGGGCTCGATTTCCCTGATGAACTGGGCGCCGGTGTGGTCGAGGGCGCAGCTCTCCGAAGCCACTACCCAGCCGCCGTCGATCCTTCCCAGACATAGTGGGCGCACACCCATGGGGTCGCGCACGGCGATGAGCTTGTCTTTGGTGAGCGTTACCAGCGAATAAGCGCCTTGAAGCCGGCGCATAGCATACTTTATCCTGTCCAGCGGTGCTCGATGGGTGGCAGAGAGGACCAGAGAGCCGATGACCTCCGAATCGGTGCTGGTGCGGAAGACATACCCCTTCTGTTCCAGTTCCTCGCGGAGAAACTTGGCGTTAACGATATTGCCGTTGTGCGCCAGGGCGATGGCTGTAGTTCCCGATTCCACGATTATCGGCTGGGCATTGGCGGCGCGGCTGGAACCGGTGGTGGAATAGCGGGTGTGACCGATGGCGATGTAACCTGGCAGGTGGGCGAGTTCGTCCTCGGTGAACACCTGAGAGACCAGCCCCATGGAAGTATGGATGTAGATAGCCTTACCGTCGGCGGTAGCGATGCCGGCGCTCTCCTGCCCCCGGTGCTGCAGCGCATAGAGACCGAAGAAGGTAATTCGGGCGACATCTATACCCGGGGCGTAGACGCCAAATATCCCGCAGCTTTCATGCATCGAAATATTTCAAGCAGCCTCATTATAAGCCTTTTGAATGTTGGGGTCAATCTACTGTACCCGCCCGGTAGACTGGCGACACACGTCCTATTGTTTTCCCCCTCACTCTAACTCTCTCCCACACAGGGGAGAGAGGACAGGCGAAGGCACCTTCTTCCCGCAGGGGGAGAGAGGA
>DAOUAI010000141.1:0-6896 GCA_034433775.1 Dehalococcoidia bacterium | reverse complement strand
CAAGGGCTGTCGCAGAAAAGCAATACCGGCATCAACAAGCTCATCCAGAGTCTTTACCCTGATAATGCCAGCCTGCTTACACATGCCAGCTATTACAGCATCAGAACCGGCGAGAGAGGCAGTATGTGATCTGGCAGCCTTTGCCCCCGCTGACGTCTGCCCCGCCTTGAGCAGGATGATCGGCTTCTCTTTGCTCACCTCCTTAGCCATATTGAAGAAGCGAGCGCCATCTTTAAAGCCCTCAATGTAACATAGAATGACCCTGGTATGGGGGTCTTGAGCAAAGTACTCAAGGTAGTCCGCAGCACGGAGGTCTGCCTGATTGCCAATGCTGACGCATTTCGAGCAGCCATATGCTCTACCGATAAGCAGCCTGGCTATGGTCCCAATTATATTGCCGCTCTGCGATATAACGCCGAAAGGTCCTGCGGGAGGGAAAATAGGCGGCATCTGGGAGTAAAGCCCGTGAACAGGGTTGAGAATACCGAATGAGTTGGGACCAACGAACCTAATATCCGCAGCGCGCGCTATATCTGTAATCTCCTGCTGCAATCTCTCACCTTCCCCACCGATTTCAGCAAAGCCAGCGGTGATTACCACCACTGCCCTCACACCCTTCTCAGCGCAATCGCGCATAACCGGCGGGACAGCGGGCGGAGGCACCACAATGACTACCAGGTCAGGTACTTCTGGTATATCGGTGACCCTCGGGCAGGTCTTCAACCGGATCGCCTCGGCAACATTGGGGTTTACCGCATATACTCTGCCCTTGAAACCACCGCTCAGGATATTGGACAAAATGCGGAAGCCCCACTTCGATGGGTCGTTGGAGGCACCAACGACCGCCACCGAAGCCGGCTCAAATAATGGTCTCAGCTTCAATACCAGGTCGCTCTGAATGCTCATGTCTAACTGTAGTGTATCTTGGTTTAAAACAACAAAAGCGGCTTTTATTGTACCAGCCAGATAGAGTATGCAGCAAATCTTAATAGTCCCGGAACAGGCTACCTGCTTTGCGGAAAAGTTGAACTGAGAAAATCTGCCGTCTTACTGAGGATGAGCGGATACAAGAACCAGATGCTGATGTGAGTACCGGGCAGCCAGACTATCGGTGGTCTACCACACTCCTTCCAGAAATCGAGGGTTGCTTCTTTAGGGATAGCCTCATCCCAGAGAGCGTTTATCATCAATAGAGGGCGCCCGCGAAGAAACGGGGTATAAGTCATCGGGTCAGTGAGGAAACACCGCTTTGGCGGGACGACATTATCAAGACCCCTCTCTATGAGTTCGCCAATGTATTGAGGATAAAGCGTGCTGCGTACCTGGTAACATTCCTCTTCACTGCAAAGGCAGCCTCTTTTTTTAACCGCTGGACGGCGGCTTTCCCAGGTCATTCTGGCCGAATTTCCACCCGAAATAATGAACACCCCGGCCTTTACACGAGGGTCGACCCCCATGGCTATAGCTGAAACGAACCCACCCAGGCTCACGCCAATCACGGCAGTACGGCTCTCGTCTATCTCCGGTCTGGTAGCTGCCCAGTCAAGAATCTGCCTGATTTCGATCACTGAAGCTCGATAGCCCTCGTACCACTCATCGGGGGTGAGGTCGGGCAACCGCTTTTTTATCACCTCGGGCATACGACGGGCATGGAATACAAGGTAGAGAATAAAACAGGCAAATCCCCTCTTCACCAGCGATGGTGCCATGAGCTGGCAGGGGACTATGCCCCGGTCGCCCCAGCCATGAATCAGTATCACCAGAGGCGCTCGCTCAACACCCAGAGGCTGGTAGTACTCACCATAGGCAATGTCGCTCTCTTTGTAGCCCATAGAATGAGCACTGGGAAAATCAACAAGGTAACACGCCCATTTTGGACTACTTCGCTTTAGTTCCAGTTTGAATTTCGGTTCGGTAGGCTCATAAGAATAGGGGTTCATTTCAGTCTCCCAACACACGGGTATCTCGGCTTGTGCCGATTATCTATTTTATGGCGACGGCGTCTTGTCTTCAACATCGCCTATCTGTTGCACAATTAAATTCACGCTCCCGGTGCTACAAAATTCACCATGATCCTGTCTGAGAGTACCAGAGCGGTAGCTCCGATGGTCATCCACTAGCTACCGGCAAAGGTGGGCGCACGAGCAGGAGGGGCTTCGGTGAGGCTTCAATAATTCTGGAAGCCACACTGCCGTATGCCCATTTAGAAATGCCAGAGAAACCGTGTGTTGTCAGCGCCACCAAATCAATGCCCGCTTCCACAACGTGCTGCAATATAGCGTCAGCAGGCTTTCCTTGGAGAAGCTTTGTGGTCACCTCGATATCTTTGCTCTGTAAAGTCGCCTTCCTCTTCTCCAAATATCGTCCAGCCTCCCTCTCCAGTTTAGCAAAAATATCCTTCTCCACTTTTCCCCATTCCTCAAAAGCACCCAGTTGAGGAACCTTTACCGGCTCCAAGACCTCAAGCAGCACTATCTCGCTACCCAGCGACTTGGCAAATGCTTCCAGGTGAGGAATAATAGCCTCAGCAAACCTGGAACCATCAAGCGCGGCTGCTATCTTCTTCAGCTTGACCGTTATGTCGGACTGAGGACCGGAGCGCACCAGAAATACCGGAATGTGTGAACTCTGCACCACCTTGGTAGCGATGCTGCCCAGTGGCCAGCGGCTAATTCCACCCTTCCCGTGCGTAGAAATTACGATCAAATCAATTTTATTCTCGGCGGCAAAGCTTAAAATGGAACTGGTGGGCTCACCCTCAATGCATACCGCACTTGCCTTTACATCAGAAGACCCGAGCTTTTCCGCCTTCCTCTCCAGATAGTCTGTGAGCACATGCTTCAAAGGGTCACCCGCCATACACACGGTAAGCAAGACGACTTCGCTCTTAAAACCCCGGGCTAGCTCCGCAACATATGGCAGCGCTTGCTCTGCCAGTTCTGAGCCGTCAAGGGGGACAACTAAACTCTTGTACATTCCGCCTCACCTCCTTGGGTTTATTTTGCACCTGTGTAGCCAGCAGGACCTGGAAGAGTTCCATCGCTTAATATTAGCTTACCACAGAGGCATTGACAAATCTCTACCTGTCCTCAGTGCACTACGATCAGGCATTCGCCTGCCCTTGTTTTAAAGGAGGCTTGATCGTCACAACAATCACAGCAGCTACAACCATCATCGCTGAAAAGGTGAGGAACGCAATTATATAACTACCAGAGGTATCGAATATCCAGCCAGCAAAGTAAGGTCCAGCGAAGGAACCGAACACAGCAAAGGCATTCATGTACCCCATTATCGAACCGAAAGCTTTATGACCGAAGAACTGCACCCTCAGCATTGGCTCCAGCGGCATCCTCAGTCCCAGTCCCGTGCCGTAGACAATCACAAACAACCAGATCCACAACATGCTTGTCGCTCTGGCAAGGAAAAAGAGCCCCAGTGCTTGCACCAGACTGGCAACAAGGTACAGATACTTGCTATCCCACTTGTCAGCAAGCCAACCGCCGGAGAGTCTACCGGGGACACTTATCAAGGTCATCATGCCAAGCGCAGACGCTGCCAAGACTTTGGAGATGCCCATGTCTTCCACAAACGGGATCTGGTGGACAACTATGGCACTGAGAGCAGTATGGGAAAAAGTGAAAGCAGCAACCATCAACCAGAAGGCTCTGGTCTTCATAGCTTCCTTTAACGTAAGACCTTCTTCTAGGGCAACGGTCTTTTGGTCAGTCCTGGTGTGGGAAGACATTTCAGCTGAGGCAGGTTGGGGCTTTTTGCCGTCAGGCGCCAGTCCGTAGCGTTCAGGGCCATAAGGCTTGAGCACAGAGCCGAGCCCTAAACCCAGTACCGCCGTTGTCGCTGCCAGTACCAGCACGGCTGTCCGCCAGCCATACTCTGTGATAAGCCAGGCAACACCGGGCAAAATTGCTGAGCCGCCGAGGGCTGCCCCTGCGGTCAAGAAGCCAAGCGCCAGACCTCTCTTCTCGTGAAACCATCGGGCAACAGCAGTCTGCAACGGCAGGTACAAACCAGTGCCCATACCCAAGGAAACGAAGATCGCATAGCTGACAATGAACATCCAGAAGCTGCGCATGTAATACATAAGCAAAAAACCGATGGCAGCCATCATCCAGCCAGCGATGACCATCGCCCGGGGACCATATTTATCGGTGAGCGGACCGGTGATCAGCCCCTGGATGCCGCCTTCAAGGCGCGAAAGAGAAAAGGCGACGGAGGTGGTCGCTCTTGACCAGCCGAACTCCTGTGAAATGGGATTGAAAAGGGCGCCGTAAGAATAGAAGTAACCGCCATAACCGAACATGCATAATACCGACCCGGCGATTACAATCCACCAGCCATAAAACACGTTGCCAATTTTACGCATCAGCGTTCTCCCGGGTCCTATGGCAGGGAAACAAACAGGGGCGCTCCCGCACCCCTGCTCCAACTGCCGCTTTCTCGCGGTGCTTTTTCCAGACTGACGTTTCAGGTTCCGCTACATCTGTAGCCCAGCGCCGCGTCGGAGCAAGTTTAGCACAAACCGAAATTTTATAGCAATTCAAAATAGACAAAGAGAGGCTCAAGTTCCGCAAATATGATCGTGCAGATGGGCTAGCACCGCAAATACCCTTGCATGTAATCGGTCACGGTTTTCCAGGGTAGCCTCGAATGTCCATGACAGCACTTTCAGCCGGGGTAGAAAAGCGGGCAAGAGTTCCTTCCGTATGACCAGGATGCAGTCCCTGGCTTTCATACCGGCAACATGTGGGATGACTTTAGCAAACCCCTCCCCACGCAGTTCCAGATGACCAAGCTCATCTACTACAAGAATATCCGAGGCAATACCTTTGTCTATTGCACGGATTCCGAACTCGATCCCCTCAGGACTGAAGAAATACCTGCCCGTGCGTGGTCCCCCATATTTATCGTGAGTGCTGGCAAGAACTTTTCTTTCGCCAGTTTCGATGTCCCGAACGACAAGGTTATCGTGCTCGTCCTTGTAGGTGAGAACACCACCGCAGCTATACCCATTGCTTCGGGCTATCCCAACCACTCTTTCACAGACGGTGGTCTTACCAATACCTACGGCACCGGTAACGATGACAACCATAGCCCCGTCACAGACCAGCCTTGATAGCCAAGGCGCTGCCTCCCAAGCACACTGATACCACTAATGTTGACACAAAATAAAAAACAGGACGGCGCATCAAGGGAAAAGGGGCTTTAATAGTTAGTTTTTCGCCCGCTAAATAACCCACAGGCAGCAATATACCGGAAAACGCAGCCCAGATTAGACCTTCGGTAACTACAAATCCCTGGGGAGTAAACGACAGCAAATACTCACAGGGCGCTACTTGCCTGCCAACACAATAGAAGCCTACCGAAGCGATAAGCGCCGCCAGCGACCCGGCTGCTATGCGAGCATGGACACTCTTACTTATCCAATCGCTCAGCCAGAAAGCCACGAGGCTCAGGGCAACCGCTTCTATGAAAACTGCAAGGCATGAATTTGCTTTGCACATCACAGAAATGTGTAAAATCGGAACAGCCAGTAATTTAACGGAAACTGCAACTAATCCTACCCCGATTAGTATGGCTGGATTTTTACGGACGGCTAGGGCTGCGCCCATTATCGCCATACCAACGCCGGTCAATAAGCCGGCACGGTAAGGAAATTCAGCCACACGCAATACCCCACCTAAGACAACTTCTGACAGCCCCCAGATGGAGCCGAGCACCAGGACTCCGCTGACCAATTGGGATAAAAGGGGTAGACTGTTGATTTTGCCGTCGCTAACTACTTTCATCACGGTTCTCCTTTCTTAGTTTTTACTATATCCTTTGTGGGTAGGTGCCCATCTCGTGTCCTTCAAAGCAGCTCTATGCGGCAGGGGACATACCGATGCATCGGGGTGCCAAACTGGTCCCGATGTGTGTTTTTGGTCAGGCGATTGACGTTGGCACCGTATTTCACCCCGTTGTAGACCAAGCCAAACCCATGCGGCATTACGACCATCCCCTTTCTGGTGGTCTCAGTTATTTCTGCTTCTATTGTCTCCTCCCCAGCCTCGGTAATAACTCTGACCAGTTGCCCGTCAGTAACACCCAGCTTCTGTGCATCCGCGGGGTGTATATGCAATGTGCATGCCCGCCTACCTTCATTCCACGCTGGATCCCGCATCATCGTGTTAGCATTCATGTCCATGTGTCGTCCTGCCATTAAAATGAAGGGGAATCTTTCATCGGTCCTGAGTTGCTTCTCCTCCTCAGTCGGCTCTATCCTCCTTATCCATTCATCTACCTCTGGACTATAAAGCTGTATCCTCCCGTGTTTAGTGGCCAACTTTTCTAGATTTCTCTTAGGGTCACGTATACCCACGAGCACACCTTCGGGATGGGCGATCATAGCCTGATAGATCTCCAAGCCCTGGTCTGGTCCTCGGCTAAAACCGGCCCTCTCAGCCTCCTCCTGACGCTCCTTAGGGAGTTGCATAAACATCGTAAAAAGGCTGGCGAGATGTGCGGAACCAATTGCCCTGCCCAGTGTCTTTGCCACGATAAAGTGCAACACCCTGCCACTTTCTGGATTGGCAGCCAAGTAACTGGTCAGCGCGTTACGGTATTCTTTGAGGTCGCCGCTTTTTGCTGCCTGATAGAGCGATTCAGGCAATTCAGGGATAAGTCCCATAGCATCAGCTAAAAGCGTGAAAATTTCTCCAGCTTCTTTCTGTTCCCCTTCAGCCTCCACGACCGGAGGTCGCACACGGGCATATATTTTGTAAAACCCTTCGCCAGGGGTACCATCCCAGGACTCATAAGCCGTTTTAGAGGGAAGAACATAGTGGGCGAGAGTAGCTGTCTCACTCATTACTATTTCAGTTACCACCAGTAATTCAAGC
>DAOUAI010000140.1:0-10421 GCA_034433775.1 Dehalococcoidia bacterium | reverse complement strand
GTTATTACGCCCCGCCTTTTTCTTTAAAGGCAACAAAAGGGACTTCTCAGGCACGGTCTTGGTTATCTCGTCAAAAGTAGCGCTGACCATGCCCCGCCTACCGGGTGATGTCGGACGAAATGTTTTTAGCCCCAAAGTATCTCCTTATTCCTTTATGGATGTCGCCGTTGCCATCGCGTCTTTTTAAGCAACTTGCGATGTTTATGCTTCGCCATCTTCTTTTTTCGCTTTTTTATAACTGAACCCAATTTGCTTCCCCAGCGTGAACTTTTTAGACGCCTTCAAAGAACTCTATTTTTTGCCCCGGGACCAGAGTGACCACAGCCTTTTTCCAGCCCGGAGTAACTACCTGCCGTCTGCCAAATCTCCTCGTTTTACCAGGCACATTTATAATATTAACTTTAATTACATCGACTTTAAACGCAGCCTCCACCGCCTCTTTGACCTGGCGCTTGCTCGCTCCCTTCGCTATCTCAAAAGCGTATCTGTTCTGCTCCTTAAGAGCAGTCATCTTCTCGGAGATTATCGGACGTCGTAATACTTCGTAAGTATGCATATCAATAACACTGCTCAGATTTTACTTAGCACTTGTTACCACTTCACTTTTAGGTCTCACACTCCACAAGCCCTCGACCACTCGCACTGCGTCTACAGGCATTATCAAGTACTTGTAAGATAACAGGTCAGCGACATTAAGTAGCGACGCCGGCATAGTCTTCACTTCGGACAGATTACGAGCCGATTTGACCACCTTGTCATCTACCTGACTGGTAGCAATAATTGCCGAGTCATTGATCCCCAGCGCTGCCATGATATTAGCTATCTCCCTGGTCTTCGGGCTTTCAAGTTCAAGCTTATCCAATACTATCAATTGTCCATTGCCAGCTTTTGCCGACAGTACACATCTCAGGGCCAAACGGCGTACTTTCTTGGGCACGTCCTTGCGGTAGCTCCTGGGACGAGGTCCAAAAACAACTCCTCCACCTCTTAGAATGGGTGAAGTTGCATCGCCACGGCGTGCTCTCCCTGTGTGCTTCTGCGGATACAGCTTTCTGCCACTGGCACTGACCTCACCCCGCGTTTTGGTATCTGCGGTCCCCTGACGCCTGTTGGCTAGCTGTGTCACCAGCACCTGGTGCACCACAGCCTCATTGAAAGGCTCACCAAAAACATCGTCCCTTAATTCTATGTCGCCCACTACCTTGCCGCTTGTATTATGAATTTTGAGTTGCACTTCAACTACCCTTGACAGCCTTTCTAATAAGCAACAGCCCGTTCCTGCCACCGGGCACCGCTCCCTTCACCAGCAGAACATTCCGGGCAGGGTCTACGTCCACCACCTCGAGATTACGCACTGTCACCCTGTCATCACCCATATGCCCCGCCATGCGAGTACCTTTAAGAACGCGTCCTGGAAATGTGGTAGCACCGACCGAGCCGGGCGCCCGATGTCTATCCGATTGCCCATGTGTCTTGGGACCACCAGCAAAATGATGGCGTTTCACCACGCCGGCGAAGCCTTTGCCCTTTGATGTACCAATGACATCGACCAAATCACCGGGCTTAAATATCTCAACATCGACTTTCTGCCCCAATTTAAAGCTGCTGACATCTTCGACGCGGAATTCACGAAGATATTTGAACAGCCCTACCCCTTTAAGGTGTCCTTTTTGCGGGGAGTTGAGCCGCTTTGCTTCACCAAAGCCCAACTGGACAGCATTATAGCCGTCCTTCTCCTCAGTCTTTATCTGAGTCACAAAACAAGGACCGGCTTCGATAACCGTCACCACTGTTTCGCCGTTATCCCGAAACAACTGGGTCATGCCTATTTTTTTGCCGATCATCCCTGGAATCATTTCCTGAAGGACCCTACAATCTGATGTCGATCTCCACTCCAGAGGGCAGCTGGAGCTGAGTTAATGCGTCTATGGTCTTCGACGTAGGCTCTAAAATATCGATAAGACGTTTATGGGTACGGATTTCAAATTGCTCTCTCGAGTCCTTATCGATGTGAGGAGACCTTATCACACAGAACTTACGGATCTGCGTGGGCAAAGGTACAGGTCCAGCTACAATAGCACCTGTCCGCTCTACAGTCTCTACAATCTGCACTACGGACTGGTCTACCAGTCTATGGTCATACCCTTTAACCTTAATCCGTATCCTCTGCTTGGGCATATTTATACGCCTCGCACCTTAATCATCGCCTGCTCATTTAAACTAGGTGGGACTTCTTTATAGCAATGGAACTGCAGAGAATAACTCGCCCTGCCCTGGGTCAGCGACCGCAACACGGTAGCATAGCCGAAGGTCTCGGCTAGAGGAATGAGCACCCTTACCGTGCATGTTTCGCCATGAGTCTCAATGCCCTCGATGTTCCCCCGTCTGGCATTGAGGTCACCAATAACGTCACCCAGAAATTGCGCCGGCATAACCACTTCAAGCTTCATAATCGGCTCCAGCAACACTGGCTTAGCCTTTCTGACACCATCCTTCACAGCTATAGAACCGGCCATCTTAAAAGCCAGGTCGGACGAGTCCACCTCGTGGAAACTCCCGTCAAACAGAGTGACTTTTATGTCTATTATCGGATAACCAGCTATCACACCGCTCTCCAGCGCCTCTCTAACACCGTCTTCTACAGCCGGGACATACTCTTTGGGTATTGCACCGCCTCTGAGTCGGTCGACAAATCTGAAGCCGCTACCCCTCTCGCCAGGTTCCAATTTCAACCATACATGCCCGTACTGACCCCGACCACCAAACTGCTTAATAAACCTGCCTTCAACCTCCACAGGAACTGTTATCGTCTCCTTATAAGCCACCTGAGGCTTGCCCACTCTTGCCATAACATTAAATTCACGGCGCATCCGGTCCATCAACACTTCAAGGTGCAACTCCCCCATGCCAGAGATAATCGTTTGCCCCGTCTCCTGGTCAGCCCGAACTTTAAAAGTAGGGTCCTCTTCAGCAAGTTTATTCAGGGCTTCGCTTAGCCTGTTCTGGTCAGCCTTGCTTTTCGGTTCTACAACCATAGAAAGCACTGGCTCGGGGAAACGAATAGCCCCAAGCAACACCGGACTCGTCGGGTCACACAGTGTATCGCCGGTGAAAGTGTTTTTGAGTCCCACGGTAGCAGCAATGCTACCGGTATCAGCTACTTCGATCTCCTCCCGGTGGTTGGCATGCATGCGTATCAGCCTGCCAATGCGCTCCTTCTGTCCCCTCGTAGCATTGAGTACTTGCATCCCCGTCGTCACCATTCCTGAATAGACCCTGAAATAGACCAGCCTCCCCATGAAGGGGTCTGTCACTACCTTGAAAGCTAGAGCCGAAAACGGTGCCTCATCGCTTACCTCCCTGACATCCTCTTCACCAGTCCGTAAGTCAGTGACCTTGACCGGCGGTATGTCCAGAGGCGATGGCAGGTAACTTACTATAGCATCCAGCAGCGGCTGGATACCTTTGTTCTTCAAGGCGCTGCCACAAAGCACTGGCACAATCCTGTTGGCCAGGGTGAGCCTTCTTATAGCAGCTTTTATCTGGGCCGGCAGGATCTCCTTCTCTTCAAGATAAAGCAACATCAACTGGTCGTCATTCTCAGCCAGTTTTTCAATCATCAAATGACGGTGCTCGGTGAACTCTTCCATGATATCCTCAGGGACCGGCATCTCCACAGGAGAGGCTTCAGCATCTTCGGGAAACAGCCAGGCTTTCTGCTCGATCAAATCGATGATACCACGAAACTGGTCTTCCTTACCCCAAGGCAGCTGTACAGGCAGAGCTTTGGCCCTGAGTCTCTCGCCTATCATGCTTACAGTATGATTGAAATCGGCACCCGTCCTGTCCATCTTGTTAATAAAGCATATACGCGGCACCTGATACCTGTCAGCCTGTCTCCATACCGTCTCTGACTGGGCTTCCACCCCGGCAACAGCATCGAAGACCACCACACCACCATCTAGCACCCGAAGGCTCCGCTCTACCTCGGCAGTGAAATCCACATGCCCCGGGGTATCGATAATATTTATACGGTGTTCTTGCCAGTAACAGGTGGTAGCTGCTGCAGTGATAGTGATACCTCGCTCTCGTTCCTGCTCCATCCAGTCCATGACTGCAGTCCCCTCATCCACCTCTCCGATCTTATAAGTCCGCCCTGTATAGAACAGGATTCTTTCGGTGACTGTAGTCTTCCCGGCATCGATATGTGCAATGATGCCTATATTCCGCACCTTGTCCAGAGGAAAAGTCCGGTTCATAACACTGCCAACAACCGCCTTTTTAGTCTGTTGAACCACCTTAGTTTGTGATAATGTTACCATCTGTAGTGAGCAAAAGCTTTGTTCGCCTCAGCCATCTTGTGAGTATCTTGTCGCTTCTTTATAGTTGCTCCCTGACCTTGAGAGGCGTCTACTATCTCGGCAGCTAATTTCTCAGCCATTGACTTGCCACTACGCTCACGAGCAAAGCCTATCAGCCACCGCATGGCAATAGACAGCCCCTGGTCCGGTCTCACCTCCACTGGCACTTGATAAGTAGCGCCGCCAACACGGCGAGACTTGACATGGAGCAGAGGTGTAGCGTTCTTAATTGCCTGCTCCAAAATTGGCAGCGGCTCTGTATGTAACCGCTCACGCACAAGGTCAAGAGCAGTATATACGATTCTTTCAGCAGTAGCCTTTTTCCCGTCTTTTATCACCTTGTTAATAAGCTTGGCTACGAGTACACTGCCGTACTTAGCATCAGGAAAGAGTTCCCGCTTTATTACATCACCTCGTCTTGGCATTCAGACGTCACTCCTCAGCGATTTTCGTTGCTTTAGGTTGTTTGGTCCCGTACCTGCTCCGTCCCTGCCGCCGTCCCTCCACTCCAGCAGCATCCAGAGCACCACGGATGATATGATAACGGACTCCTGGCAGGTCCTTTACTCTGCCGCCTCGAACAAGGACAACAGAGTGTTCCTGAAGGTTGTGCCCCTCGCCCGGGATATATGCCGTAACTTCAACTCCGTTAGTTAGACGGACGCGGGCTATCTTACGTAAAGCCGAGTTCGGCTTTTTAGGTGTCATGGTCTTCACCTGTACACACACGCCACGCTTCTGAGGCGAGCCGACACCATAGACCACCTTATTTTTCAAGGCGTTATAGGCAATATTCAGTGCTGGCGCCTTGGTGCGTTTAGTCACCTTCCGCCGCCCTTTCCGCACTAACTGATTAATAGTCGGCATACCAGTCTCCTCGGATAAACATTACCACAATAACAATATTCTAAACAAGTAAAAAGCCACCTAGTTGTCTACCGGTCTACTTCCCAAAAGGTCTGCGTCCCGGTTCAACTAGCCGGCTTACTCAGGTTTTTACACCCAAACTAATGGCTAGTAGACGCTAAGCTAAAAACTATAGCAGACTATTTAACAATTGTCAACAACAGGACAGGGAGTCGCTGTCAACCAAATCACGCCACTTCAGCACTAGACCTCGCCATCACTTTCATACCTCTCCTTCGGTAGCTCATCAAAATGAACTAAGCACAGTATCAGGGATCTTTTCCCATGCTCGTCGTTCCTCATCATAGGGTGCATGCACTATCTCGCACCGTTTGCCCAGGGTCATGGTCTCCCTCTGCTCACCATACACTGCCCAGGTCCCCAGACTCTGGCAACTGGGGTCACCGTTGCGGGCGAATGCTGCCCATGCGTCCTGCATGGTATTCGATAGGTTTCGAGCCTCCTCGCCAGAACCGGTGAAATTATCATCCAGAGTGCCGAAGACAAACCCCAGCTCTAAAGCGTGGCATGAGCCCAAAGCTCCCTCTCTCAGCGGCGACACCCAATCAAACAGGTACATATAGCTGGGCTGCTTACGGTCCCGATGAGCTTCTGTAAGCCGTATTGCCGGGATGCGGAAAAGCCTGTCTGATTGAATAGCGATGAACAAATCGGCTGGTGTAGCTGGCTGACCGCGTCTGCTGCGAGCCTGGCGGTAGACCTCTATCATTCCAGGCACATCTGCTCCCGGAATTAGCCGCTGGCATCGCCGCAACAACCTGGCCTCGTCCAATTGGGCTAAGTCTCGGTCCATAAGAGCAAATAGTTTCCATTCATCAAGGTTAGTGCCCACCATAATCGGCACACCGTCTACCGAACCATTGGCGACAGCCCGCAGCGGCATTTGTGGGAGTACTGAGCCATCGACCACCGGCCTTAGCGGCAGGTCCCCCAGCCCCAACTTCGGGTCACGCGCTCTAATACCAAGCTCTTTATAAGCCTGCAACAGTTGCTCTGTAGTGAGCGACCATAGTTTTTCCGCCTCGTCAGGTTTCACACTCAGGATGTCCAGAAACATATTAGCTACTTTCACAGCACGCTCCATCGAGTTCACATGGTGCGCCGCACCGCTTTGCAAAATAGCCCGGTGAAAAAGCCCCTTCGCCTTCGGCATCGCCAGCAACGTCCCCACGCTCATGGCACCTGCTGACTCACCGAAGATGGTCACATTGTCAGGATCGCCTCCGAAGCGTGAGATGTTGTCCCGTACCCACTGTAAAGCAAACACCTGGTCGAGCAGCCCTTCGTTGCCCGTTGCCGGGATTGTGCCTCTGGTCACCTCCTTCAGGTTAATAAAGCCGAAAACGTTAAGCCGGTAGTTAATGGTGACCACCACCACATCGCCACGGGTTGCCAGACGGCGCCCATTATATATCAACCAGGAACCAGCGCCGGTGGTGAAACCACCACCGTGGATCCAGACCATCACCGTGCGTTTGGCATTGTCCAGACCCGGCGTCCAGATATTGAGATAAAGGCAGTCCTCACTCTGTGGCTGTTCTTCCGGCGGGTTCAACAACGCAATCTCCATAGGCACCTGGGGACAAGTCGGTCCAAATTCGCTCGCCGGTCTTACCCCGCTCCATGGCTGGGGTGGCTCAGGTGGTAGCCAGCGCTTCCTGCCCACCGGCGGCGCTGCAAACGGCACACCCCGAAAAACGTATAGTCCCTTTCTAAAAACACCTTCGATTTTTCCAGACGTGGTCTCAACAATTGTCTTTTCAGTCTCAGTCATGGCTTTCCCCCTCCAAGAAATTTCGGGCTAATTGTAGTAGCTTTTCCTTGCAGCGTCAATCGGCACTACCGACCACAGCATAAAAATAGAGGAAGCCCGCCTTCTGGCGGGCTTCCCCGTTTCCTCCAGATACAGGCTACACCGTCTTGCTACTTAGCCAACATCGACTGTTTCAGCTCCTGGTCTATCCAGACATACTTGGCAAAGTTATACAGGTTATAGTAGCCCATCCCGTACTCGCCACTATAGTTCTTCACCCATGGCCACCAGAACCGGTAATAATACGGTCCCGGCATCGGTATCACATAGACCTGCTCCATGAGGTAAGGGAGCATCTCACGGTGTATCTTGTCCACCGTAACCTCATCGGGATATGCTGCCAGCATGTCCTCGCGTGCTTTATTCAGCACCGGGTCATTCAGGTAGCTACCGTTGTACATCCCGGGGCCGGTGTAGTTGATAGCCTTAAAGTAGGTGCCGATGCCCGAGTTGCTACCCTGGAGCATTTCATCGTATCGTTTCGTCACACAAAGGGACAGCCAGGTGCCATAGTCCTTGGGCTCGATCTCCATTTCCACCCCCACCTTAGCCCACATGTCCTTAATCATCTGTAAAACGTCCATGGCTAAACGGGTATTATAGGCTATCACCTTCGTCTTAAAGCCGTTGGGGTAGCCAGCATCAGCCAGAAGCTGCTTCGCCTTCTCAGGGTTGTAGCTGTAAAGCTCCCGCACTGCTTGCGGCATCTCGTACACCGACATATAGGCACCGGCATATTCCTTGACATGGATGATAGGCCACTTGACAGCAATACCATCTCCGCTAAAATATCTATCCACTATCCCCTTGTAATCGATAGCCAGCGACAGAGCCTGCCGTACCCTCTTGTCAGCGAAGGGCGAGTCCTTCTTGTCCGTCCTCATAAATATACAGTAGGTGGCGTCTTCGCTATACCTGATGTGCTTCAATTGTGGCATACGCAGGAACTCCTGTGCTATCTCCCACTCAACAGTTGCAATATCAAGCTGCCCGGTGCGGAAAGCGGCATGGAATGTGGACTCGTCAGGGATGACCATCATCTTGACGCCATCAAGGTACGGCAACTGGTCACCTTTCCCCGGACCGAGAGGGCTCTTGTCCCAGTAGCTGGGATTTCGTGTAAAGGAGACAACACTACCGGGCACAAACTCGGTCAACATGAAGGGACCGGTGCCGATGCTGTTTTTCCAGTCATTCAAATTGCCGAACTGTTCCACTGCATCCTTGGGGAATATGCACATATAATCGGGTATCAGGGTGATTACATCACCAAAGTACTCCGGCTTGGTCTTGACCACCACGGTATAGGGGTCAGGTGCGGTTATCTCCAGGGTCTCAGCCGCCTTGGGGTATGTCTGTTTGAAGTAAGCTGTGGGAGCAGTGCACTGGCGCTTCAGGGAGAAAACGACGTCTTCAGCAGTAAGCTCCCTGCCATTCGTCGGCGGCTTGTTATGCCACTTTACACCTTTGCGCAGGTGGAAGATTATGGTGTCCTTGCCCTGTATCTCCCAGCTCTCGGCTAAAGCCCCGGCTTTGTGCTCCAGACGGTTAAGCCCGCCTTGAAACCAATCACATTCTTTGGTGCCATAGCCGGCAGCAATTCCCTTCGTCCAGTCCCCCGTCCACAGTTCTTCGTTGGTAAGCTTTAAGGTCCAAGTATAGGCGTGCCCCCGCACCGCGTCGTCAAAGGCGGGAGGGTCAGCAGCAACCCTCATGGTGAGAATGCCGCCATACGCAGGTCTTTCCGCCTCCGTCGCTCCCTCTTTGATTCCTCTGGCACAACTGCTGGCCACCAGTCCTGCAATCAAGCACACAGCCAGAACACAAACTATCGCTATCCTTTTTACCATTCCCATGTCCTCCTTTCAATCGTTAATTTCCCATTCATCCTGATGCGCTTGACCATTGCTTTGTGTCCCTTACCCTGATGGTCCCATAGCTGTTACCCCCTTACTATTTCTTTAGAACAAGTATGATCAACCAGAAGTTCATAAACGACTATGGCCGGCAACAATAAATTACCTGGCTTGAATAGCGAAGTTGTTGCCCCATCTCGGTCGCCATAAACTACCACACAAATTTTGCCGCCACTTCTAAGGGGTCAGAAGCCAACAGGGCAATAGGGGAAATACGAAGAAACACACTCTCTGTGCTACTGTGTACACTTATACTGACATCCCACCCCCTGAAAACCGGCAACTTTAAATTACTCTAACAGATGTGTGCCGTTCTGTCAAGATGGTGGCTCGCCAACTAGACTGGCGACGCATACTTTTTGTTTCAGGACAGAAAATGGCTAAGCAACAGTTTTCTATCTGGAAAACAACGAGAATATTTGTCACCGATGTACTGGACGAGTACAGAGATTTGACGGCTGGATATTCGTATGATATCATTCCTTCGTGCCCTCCTGTGCTAACAAGCCTCGGGCACGCAGCTAACCTTAGTGGATAGAAAGGAGCAGAATATGATCTCGTTCAGCCCGACCGAAGAGCAACAGATGATAGTCAACATGGTGAAGCAGTTCGCCACCGATGAGATGCGCAAGGTCTATCGCGAGTGTGATGAGAGCGGCGAGATACCTCAGCGAGTCATCGATACCGCCTGGGGGCTGGGGCTGGTCTCCAGTTGCATCCCCGAGGCATACAGTGGCGCCGGCGGTGAGCGCTCGGTGCTCACCGGTACGCTCATCGCTGAGGAACTAGCCTGGGGCGACCTGGCTATAGCAATGCACATTTTGTGTCCTTCTTTGTTCGTCCTCCCCATTCTCGAAATGGGCACAGAAGAGCAGAAGAAAAAGTACCTGCCTCTGTTCTGCGGCGATAAGTTCACCGCAGCCACCGCAGCATTAATCGAATCCAGGTTCAACTTTGACCCCAATGAGTTGCGCACCACTGCCAGGAGGGATGGTAATAGTTACGTCCTTAATGGTGAAAAGTGTTATGTACCTCTGGCTGCAGAAGCAGAAGCGGTCTTGGTATATGCCGCTGAAAACGGGCAGACTCAGGGGTTCATCGTGGAAAAGGGAACGTCAGGGCTGGAGATAAAAGAACGGGAAAAGAACATGGGCATCAAAGCCCTGGCTACCTACGAAGTAGCCTTAAAAGACTGTCGCATTCCGACGGAGAATCGGCTCGGTGGCGAGAAGGGGTGTGATTTCGATCGTCTGCTCAATTGCTCCAGGGTAGCCCTGGCAGCGATGGCAGTAGGGGTAGCCAAAGCGGCTTTTGAGTATTCCCGTGACTATGCTAAAACGCGCGTTGCCTTCGGCGAGCCGATTGCTTCAAGACAAGCTATTGCTTTCATGCTCGCTGAGATGG
>DAOUAI010000139.1:0-5891 GCA_034433775.1 Dehalococcoidia bacterium | reverse complement strand
TAGAGGGTGTAATTGATCAAGGTGCGCACTTCCTTAGTGCGGTAGCTTCAGTTATCGACTCCAATGATCCTGAAGAAATACAGAAAATTATCGACGATATCCGCGATCCAGCGGGCACTTTCTATCGTTACAGTCTGCCTGATTCGCTGTTAAGGAGGGCTAGGATAAAATGAAGAAAATCACCATAGACCCGATAACCAGACTAGAAGGACACGGAAAGATAGAGATTTTTCTCAATGACGCCGGTGGAGTGGAAAATGTTTACTTTCAGGTTCCAGAACTCAGGGGCTTTGAAAAGTTCTGCGAAGGGCGTTTAGTTGAAGACCTTCCCCAGATAACCCAGCGTATCTGCGGCGTCTGCCCCGAAGCCCACCACATGGCATCCACGAAATGCTTGGATGACCTCTTTCATGTCGACCCACCCAGCCCAGCTAAAAAGCTGCGTGAACTGTTCTACAGCGCATTTTACGTCACCGACCACACCACCCATTTCTATATCCTCGGTGGTCCAGACTTCGTCATGGGACCTGAAGCCCCAGTAGCTGAACGCAACATCATCGGGGTCATCAATAAAGTAGGACTGGAACTGGGTGGGGCGGTCATTAAAACGAGAATGCAGAACCACCACATCATTCACATGCTCGGTGGCAGGGCTGTCCACCCGGTCTTCGGCCTGCCTGGGGGCATTAGCAAAGGTCTTAAGGAAGAGGAACGAAAAGAAGTCGAGCAAATCGCCAAAGATTCCGTCGAATTTGCCAAGCTGTCTCTCAAGGTATTCGACGACATTGTGCTGAAAAACAAAGAATACGTCGATATGATCCTGAGCGACGCCTATACGCACCGCACTTATTATATGGGTCTAGTAGACGAGAAGAACAAGGTGAATTTCTATGACGGGAAAGTTAGAGTAGTTGACCCGGATGGAAAGGAATTCGCCAAATTCTCCCCACGAGAATACCTCGATCATATCGCTGAACATGTCGAGCCCTGGAGTTATATCAAGTTCCCCTTCCTTAAAAAAGTCGGCTGGAAGGGGTTTGTTGATGGAAAAGACAGCGGTGTCTACCGCGTGGCACCTCTCGCTCGACTTAACGCCGCTGATGGCATGGCAACTCCTCTAGCCCAAGAAGCTTATGAAAAAATGTACTCTACTCTCGGTGGCAAGCCAGTCCATCATACTTTAGCCATGCACTGGGCACGGCTCGTCGAGCTTCTCTACGCCGCTGAAAGATTGCTCGAGCTCAGCAGAGACCCAGAAATCACCAGCCCTAATATCCGCACCATACCCACAGCCACCCCCGATGAAGGAGTCGGTATTGTCGAAGCACCACGAGGCACGCTTATTCATCATTACATCACCGACGACAAAGGGGTGATAAAAAAGGTGAACTTGATAGTAGCTACCGTGGGTAACTCGGCTGCTGTCAATATGTCTGTTAAAAAGGCAGCCATGGCACTGATCCAGCCAGGCAAGAAAATAACTGAAGGACTGCTCAACCGCGTAGAGATGGCATGGCGTCCTTACGACCTCTGCCTCGCTTGCGCTACCCACACTATTCCGGGCCAAGCGCCTATGGAAATAATCATATATAATAGCAAAGGCGAGGTAGTCGAAAAGATAAGTCGTTAGCTGGCCAGCTCCCAAGTCAAGGCTGTAACTTATATATTTGGTCAACAGGGCGAAAACACTGATATTAGGGATAGGCAACCCCCTCCTCACCGATGATGGGGTGGGGATCTATGTCGCCTCAAAACTAAAGGAAAAACTCAACCGCCCTGACATTACTGTAACTGAGACAGCCACCGCAGGGCTAGCCCTTCTTGATCTGCTCACCGGCTATGAAAAGGCTATTATCGTTGATGCCATTCAGACAGTAGGAGGCAAACCAGGGCAAATATACAAGCTGACGCCAGAAGCCTTCGACACTGCTAAGCACATTTCCTCCCCGCATGGCATCGATTTTAGAACAGCCATCGAACTTGGTGCCAGACTGGGACTCCCCCTGCCTAAAGAAATCTTTATCTATGCCATCGAAGCCGCAGACGTCACCACTTTCGGCGAGAATTGCACCGCTCCAGTTAGAAAGGCAATATCAATCTGTGTTAACATGATTTTGCAACAATTAGAAGATAGTGACACACGTGAGAGAAACAGCACTGCACCCCAAACATATTGACCAGCTCATCGAGCAAGCTCTTAGCGAAGACCTCGGTCACGGAGACCTAACCACTGACATTCTAATACCCGAAACCGAACACGGTGTTGCATCGATTTTAGCCAAGGCTAATGGCATCGTCGCCGGAACGGAGATAGCAAAACGAGTCTTCACCAAAGTTGACCCAGAACTTAAAGTCGAAATCATTGCTGAAGATGGTACAAAGGTTAAGCCTGGGGATACGATAGCGATAGTCGAGGGAAAGGTAACCAGCATTTTAAAGGCAGAGCGTGTCGCTTTGAATTTCTTGCAGCACCTCAGCGGCATCGCTTCAGAAACAGCCCGTTATATCCAGGCGGTCGAAGGGATATCTGTTCACATCACCGATACCAGAAAGACTGCACCCTGTCTGCGCTCACTGGAGAAATATGCTGTAAGAGTCGGTGGTGGCAAAAATCATCGTATGCATCTGGGCGATGGGATTTTGATAAAAGATAATCACCTCACAATGCTCCGTCGCAAAGGCCAGGAAATCCCCCAGATCATAGCTGAAGCCCGCAAAAAAGCTCCTTCAGGAATGAAGATCGAAATAGAGGTCAGAACACCTGAAGAAGCTGCTAAAGCCGCTGAAGCCGGCGCCGACATTATAATGCTAGATAACATGAGCCTAGAAGATATGCGACAGAGTGTACAGCTTATACGAGGTCGCGCCCTTGTCGAGGCATCTGGAGGAGTCACACTGGATAGAGTTAGGGCAATCGCCGAAACTGGTGTGGATATGATATCCGTCGGAGCCCTCACTCACTCAGCAAAAGCCCTGGATATCAGCCTGGAGTTGCACTAAACCTCAGCCACCAGCCCATGTGCCCTCAGTAACGAAACGTCACCGAGCACAGAATCGACTGTATCATCAGCTACCACCACACCATCGTCTAGTACCAAAACACGTTGGCACAAAGCCCGCACGAGTTCAAGATCATGAGTAGCGATTACTTTGGTCACCGGCAGGCGCCTTAGCAGTGCAACAAGAGACCATTTACTTCTAGGATCTAGATTGCTTGTTGGTTCGTCAAGTGCCAGAATCTCAGGGTCAAGCGACAACACAGTTGCAATAGCGACCCGTTTCTTTTCACCGATGCTCAAGTGGTGCGGTGACCTTTTCTCATATCCCTTCATATTCACCCACTCCAGCGCCCTAGTCACACGCTCTACCACCTCCGATTCGGGATAACCCATATTCACAGGTCCGAAGGCTACATCATCAAAAACTGTCAAGGAAAACAACTGGTCATCCGGGTCTTGAAATACTAATCCTACCTTTTTCCTTATTTCTTTCAGATTCTCGTCCTTCACAGACATGCCACAAATTTCCACAGAACTATTCCCACGAAGCACACCGTTAAGATGGAGTAACAAAGTCGATTTCCCCGCTCCGTTGGGTCCAATTATAGCTACACTCTCCCCCGAATATACACTAAGGCTTACTTCCCGCAGCCCAACGGTGCCATCTGGATAGGTGAAAGTGAGGCCTCTAATATCAATAACCTTGGTCAACACCTTGATCACCAATGCACAACGTGAGGCAAAACAAGCATGAATCCGAAAACTATACTAAAGCAGATGTCAGCCCTTTTCAAAGTCAACTCCCGCAATGTTCGAACTTGCCCATCAAATCCTCGGGATAACATTGCCATATAAATCCTCTCTCCCCGCTCGTAGCTCCGGATAAAAAGAACGCCGATCATGTTACCAAAGGCCTTCAGCCGACGCAATAAGTTGCCTCCAATATCCCGGCTCTGGTATGCCTGTTGCATTCTCATCGCTTCATCGATTAGAACGAAAATATAACGGTACATAAAAGAAAGTATGACTACCAGAATCTGGGGGACACCAAGCTGGCGCAAGCCCTTAAGTAAGTCAGAAAGCTTCGTAGTGGATGACAGCAGTATAAGACTTAAAATACACAGCCAGGCTTTCACCAGCACATTAGCCAGAACAAAAAGTCCATCATAAGTTAGAGATACCTTCCAGAGCCAGATATTATAGCTACCGGCTATCTCTCCTTCTTTAAAAAACGGGATAAACACGGCGACTAATAGAACAAAAGGAATGATAACCAATGACCGCTTTAGGACGTAAACGGGTGGCAACCTTGAAAAGCCCAGAAGTGTAACGATAATGCCGAAATATACGGCAAAAATATGCCATCGCCCGACTGGAGTCAATAGTACCGCCAGAATAAAAGCTAGGCTCGCAACCAGCTTGGTTCTGGGGTCAAGTTTGTGAATAAAGCTATCTAGATCGCAGTACTGATCGATAAAGCTATGTTTCACTTTTTGCCTTCAATAGCCTGGCAATTCCATAACCTATGCCAAATAGAAGTGCCGTGCCAATTATACCGGAAATAATGGTAGCTAGCGCTTCATTACCGATCCCAGGCATAGTGTAATCAGGGATTAACTCGTACCAGGCTTCACGAGCCGCCTCCATAAAGCCTTTATCCTCAGCGACTCTCTCCAAGCCATCGGGAGATGAAGACGCCAAAGGCGACAAAAGAGCTAACACAAAAGCTACTATTAAAGCACCATGCCACCATTTGAACTTCATTTGCTTATGGCCTCCTTTCTAAGCTTTTTGAGGTCGCAATCCTAAAAGGTCCGGTCTGGTAGCCATCACCAATGCCATCACTGCCGCCGTTATCAGTCCCTCCCCGATACCAATGAGCGCATGAACACCTCCCATTGCCGGCAAAGCCACATGCAAAGGCACCGTACCCGATATCCCTAGCTCCAGCGCGCAGAAGATAGCCGCACTAACAGTTGATACCCAGCCAGCAAGACCACTCCCGATCAGTATTCCTGTCCTCCCACTTCCAGCAAGTACAGTCATGCCACGGTATGCATAGTAGCCCAAAAAACAACCGACAATACCCATATTAAAAACATTGGCACCGAGCGCAAGGAGACCGCCATCCTGAAACACCAGACACTGCACCATTAGCACACAAGTCATGATCAGGACCCCAGCCCATGGTCCTAACAATATCGCTGCCAACGCCGCCCCAAGAAAATGCCCTGATGTGCCACCAGCTACAGGAAAATTCAACATCTGCGCAGCGAAAATAAACGCTGCCAACACCCCCATCAGAGGGATTTGTTTTTCACCTAGCTTTTTACTGGTCGCTCTGACAGCATAACCCACTGCACCAGCAGCCACTACAATCCCTCCCACCGCCACCGGAGTACTTACAAAACCATCTGGAATATGCATGTTAACCTCCTTTTAAGTCATCAAAAGCAACTGCAAATCTTTGCAATAAGCCACAAAAAAATAAAATCGGCGCGTGTCAACCTCAAGATTCCTTTTGCCGGCACTGGGCACACAGTCCAAAAATAGCCGTATGCCGTAACTCTGCTTCGAACCCATATTCCCTTTGCAGACTTTCAGCAAGTGGTGCTAACGCCGACTCCGGTACATCGATGATTTTTTTGCATTTCTGACATACCAGATGATGATGGTGTCCTTTGTCCACCGGATGAAAACGGACACACCCGTCGCCTAAGGCAACCTCAGCAACCAGCCCCAGTTCTTTCAGTAAATCAAGGGTTCTGTAGACTGTAGAGATATTAGCATATGGGTACTTAGCTTGAACTTGAGAGAAGATCTCCTCGGCACTCACATGTTTATCAGCATTGTGAAGTGCCTCCACCACCATCATTCTCTGCGGCGTTAACC
>DAOUAI010000138.1:0-10440 GCA_034433775.1 Dehalococcoidia bacterium | reverse complement strand
AGTTGGGTATAGACCAGGTGATCGCTGACCTTTATTTTACATTACCATTCGATTTAGGCATTGTTGATGCTCGCCAAAAATTTGTCAGCGGGGGTGATGACACGGCACAGGGTAAAGTTGAGGACTACGGGAAGATTTTTATTGGTGAGCCCTACGAGGTTGACCTTGAAGCTGCGCGTGCTGCTGGTATTCACATCACCTATTTAGAACTCATCAGAGCCGGAAAAACTGAACTGGAAGAATAAGCTCGACGCCGATGGGTGAAATTTGTCGGGTTTTTTACTGGTTGTTCAGTTAGCCTAGAACCTTACCTCAAAGTTCGAGAACTGGCCTGTAAAAGATGACCAAGTAACGTCTATTTTCTCTACCAGAGATTCTGGGGGACCGATTTCAAGTTGCCTTAACAACTCTTCCAATTTTTCTTTATCACCTTCAGCATGGACCTCCACGGCGTTCTCTTTAGGTAAGTTACGCACATAGCCCCTTAAACCCAAGGATTTAGCGACTCTCGAGGTAAAAGCCCGGTAGTAGACCCCTTGAACATGACCATATACAGTAGCGGTGAGATAAGCCAACTCAGGCATTTCCATAACCTCCGTAATAATCTCTTAAGTAATACTGTTTCTCAGACACTTTGCATGGTTTCAAATAGCCTCAGTGAGGAGTGGGTGCAAAATCTATCCAGCCTGGTTAGGCCGGCCTTTTGGGCATACTCGAGGGCTTGCAAAAATTCTTCTCGAGATATGCGTCTTGATAATTCCGGTACCTGGAAAGCTTTATAGCAAGGGTGGTATTGAGACATAATGTTAACATAGCTATTTGGTGAGACTTCTCTTGCAATGAATTTGACTATTCCTTCTGTACCTGCCAGCTCGTTGGGTAGCACAAGATGACGTATTAGAAGCCCATGGGTTGCTATTCCTTTTTCGTCAATGTAGAGGTCACCAACCTGTCGATGCATTTCTTTCACTGCAGCCTGGTTTATGGATGGGTAACTTTTAACGCTTGAAAGCTTCTCGGCAGCTTTGTCATCGAAATATTTCATGTCAGGCATGTAAATATCGATGATGCCTTCTAGGAGCTTAAGCGTTTCAATGGAATCGTAACCTCCTGAGTTGTAGACCAAAGGTATCCTGAGTCCTAGATTCACAGCGATTTCCAGTGCTTCCAAGATCTGGGGTACCACATGGGTTGGAGATACTAAGTTTATGTTGTGACAGCCTCTCTCTTGGAGTGATAGCATCATCTTTGACAGCACCTCTTTGGTTATTGTAGCCCCTTCACCAAGCTGGCTGATGGTGTAATTCTGACAAAAAATGCACTTCAGATTGCAGTTGGCGAAGAATATTGTTCCTGAGCCATGAGTGCCTACTAATGGTGACTCTTCTCCGAAGTGAGGACCATAGCTCGATACGATAGCTAGTCTTCCGGTGCGGCATTTCCCCGTTTCGCCGGCTATCCGGTTAACTCCGCAGTAGTGAGGACATACATGACAATTTTGTAAAAGGTCTAAGGCTTCTTTTGCCCGCTTGGTCAGCCTTCCGTCCTGATGGAGTTGCAAGTAGGTTGGAGCTGAGTTCATTCCTCTGCAGGGGGCGTTTTCTTACCTTTTTTGATGACTTCTACTTCCACCTGTGGTGTGTTAATAATAGGGGTAATTGGTTTTCTAGCCCCCTTTTTTGGCTTCTTTGGCTCTCTCCACCTGTAATCTCTGCTGCCCATCTTTGGCTTTTCCCTTGCAGTTATTTTCTTTTCGAGGCATAATAGAGTTTAGCAGAGCGCAGTCTACTTTGTAAAGAGAGAAAGACTTGCCTGAAATTACAGGGTTGTTGTATACTATTGACTTCTGGAGGAGGTGGAAAAGTGGAAAATAGTTCCTTCCCCAAATGTCTAAAGTGTAAGGTCGGTGATTTAGTGCCGCTGTCTGATTTTGGCAGTCAAGGGGCAGCTATTCACTACAAGGCTTGGGTTTGTACCAACCCTGATTGTGGCTACAATATTAAGATCAGGAATGGTGACGTATATTTAAACGAGCCTATCTTTAGTGGGACGGGACCTAGTCCTCGTTCTCGGTTGTAGTTTGCCTGAGCTGTATCTTGACTTAAAAACTGGCTATCGGTGGTTGCTTTCGTCGTTGTAGCGAAGCAGATAGCAAGGGTTGGGGTTGATTTTTTCTTCCCACGCCGCTGTATCGCTTGCGGAAAAATCGGCGATTTTTTGTGTCGAGCATGTTGCCAGAAACTGCCCCGCTTATTACCGCCTTTGTGTCAGAAGTGTGGCAGAGCCGAGTCTACCGGGACGCTGTGCTCTAACTGCTGGGGATGGCGGTCTTACATAGATGGCATACGGTCTCCGTTCCGTTTTGAAGGGGTGGTACGGGAAGCTGTCCACGCGTTGAAATATCGTAACCAGAGGGTGCTTTCTCAATATCTGGCTGGGTTAATGGCTGATTACCTCTGTCATAATCATATACCAGGTGAAGTTCTGGTTCCGGTGCCTCTTCATCATCGGCGTTTAAGAGAACGTGGGTACAATCAGTCAAGCCTTTTAGCTCGTGAGCTAGCCAACATAGTGGGGTTGCCTATTGTCGAAAATGTGTTGTGTCGGGTAAAAGATAGCTTACCACAGGTGAAAGCTGCGTCTGTAGATGCTCGTCACCAAAATGTAAAGGGGGCGTTTATTTGTCAATCTGATGGCAGGATTGAAGGTAAATCCGTGCTGGTTATTGATGATGTGTGCACGTCTGGGGCTACCCTGGAAGCATGTGCTGCTGCTCTCAAGATTGCTGGCGCTATTTCGGTGTGGGGGCTAACTTTTGCTCGTGAAGTCTAAGGAGGGATTTATAGACATGGAGTTACATATTTTTAGTAAAAATGCAGAACTATCGCCTTTGCTTGAAGGTTACGTACGTAGGAAGGTTGAAAAACTAGCACGCCATTTACCCAGCATCACCGGTGGAAAGATAGAAATTATTGAAGAAAAAGCGAAATCCCCTGAGCATCGCTTTAGCGTCCAAATAACCTTGAGTAGTAGTAGCGGGATGCTGTTGCGAAGTGAGGAGCGGGCAGGGAATGTTCGTGCAGCGGTTGATGGTGCGGTCAAAATACTGGATCGTCAGATAGAGCGTTACAAGGGTAGATTGTATGAGAAAGGACGTGGATTGTCTTTGGCGCGGCATTCTCCTGTTTACGGAGAATCGACTGAAGGGGTACTGGAAAGCCGATACGACGAGAAATTACCTAAGGTAGTGAAGGTCAAACGCTTTGCAATAAAGCCGATGTCTTTAAGTGAAGCTGTAGAACAGATGGAGCTTTTGGGTCACTCTTTTTTCCTGTTTGTTGACTCCGAGAGCAACTCTATTAATCTACTCTATCGGCGGAATGATGGTAATTATGGCCTTATTGAGCCAAGGTTATCTTAGGTGGATGGGGTGATAACCATGACAGACAGAGGCGAGCTAGTCATAGGCAAGACAAAAATTAGGTTGCTTCAGGGAGACATCACGGAGCAAGATACGGATGCCATTGTTAATGCGGCTAATTCTGCCTTAATGGGTGGTGGTGGTGTGGATGGTGCTATACACAGGGCTGGCGGTCCTGCCATTATGGAGGAGTGTCGCCGAATTATTGCGCAGATAGGACGATTAGATACTGGCAAGGCTGTGGTGACTACGGGAGGCAGGTTGAGAGCACGACATGTAATTCATACTGTAGGACCAGTTTGGCGTGGTGGGGGTAAGAGTGAGGCTGATCTTTTAGCCAGTGCCTATATAGAGAGTTTAAAACTTGCCTCTGAGCATGGTTTGAAAAGCGTGGCCTTTCCTTCTATAAGCACCGGCGCTTATGGCTATCCTGTCGCTGAGGCGGCAAAAATTGCCTTGAAGGCAGTAGCTGATTTTCTGCGAAATCATGAAACTTCTTTAGAAGAAATACGCTTCGTCCTTTATGATGCTCGGACTTATCATACATATGTCAGCAAGTTAGTTGAATGCCAGGGCTAGATTAGCCCGGGTTCCGGCGATAGGTGTATTTATCCAACGGGTGGCGCTGATAGACAGTGTGTTGTGTTATGGTTTTTGAGACCTGCCTAGGATGGATGGCAGTTGTAGGGTCGCCATTCGGGTTACAAAGGGTCATTTTACCTCACTGTTCTAAGTCTGCTATACTCGAGCAGATATCTCAGAATAGTTGGTCTCTGGGTGATAATAAGTATCCTGAACTTAGTGGACTGGCTAAGGATATAAGGCGTTATCTTGAAGGCAAAGAGGTTGCGTTCCATTATAGGTTGGATTTGATGACAGCAACTGAGTTTCAGAAGAGGGTGTGGTGTGTGGTAAAAAGAATTCCCTATGGTCAGACTCGGAGCTATTTGTGGGTGGCAGGGGTTTTAGGGTTACCTGGTGGGGCTAGGGCTGTGGGACAGGCACTAGCTAGAAATCCATTGCCGATAATAGTACCTTGCCACAGGGTGATAAACAGCGATGGCAGTTTAGGCGGTTTTAGTGGTGGGATAGAATTGAAATGGCGGTTGCTTCAGATAGAAAGCTCGGGAGCGACTCGCCATCTATAAAGTTGCTTCAAGAGACCTAGGTGATAGTATCCAGGAGCAGCGTCAAATGGAGGACACAATGGAATATAATCAGATAAAATGTGACCTAGCAGACGGGGTTCTGGTGGTAACGCTTAACAGACCTGAAAGGTTAAATGCCTTTACTCCAGTTATGTGTGATGAGCTCGTCGATATTTTCAGTAAAGCAGACGCAGATGACAGTGTACGGGTAGTGATTGTCACTGGTGCGGGGCGTGCCTTTTGTGCCGGGGCTGATCTTGGGGCGAGTTCGTCACCATTTTCTACAATGCCAACAATTATGGATCCTGAGGTGTACAGGGATCCTGCTGGCAGAATCACCTTGCTACTTTATAATTTGAAGAAACCGGTGATTGCTGCAATCAATGGTCCGGCTGTTGGTGTTGGGATTACAATGACGCTGGCAATGGACATTCGTTTGGCGGCTCAAGATGCTCGAATTGGGTTTGTTTTCACGAGACGAGGGCTTGTTCCGGAGGGTGCTAGCACGTGGTTTCTACCACGCATTGTAGGATTTAGTAAGGCTGCTGAGTTGCTGCTCACCGGGAGAGTAGTCGGAGCCCAGGAAGCTGTAGCTTGTGGTTTAATCAGTGAAGTACTACCAACAGAAAGATTAATTCCAAGGGCTCGAGAGATTGCTATGGATATTATCAGCAATACCTCACCGGTGTCAGTAGCACTTTCGAGGCAACTTCTCTGGAAAATGGCGGGTGCAGGTCATCCTCTAGAAGCTAACAGGATAGAATCAAAAGCATTTGCCTGGATGCTGCAGCAACCTGATTCAAGAGAAGGCGCATTATCGTTTCTTGAGAAAAGACCTCCCCATTTTACTATGAAGCCTAGTACTGACATGCCGAGCTTTTATCCGTGGTGGGAAGAAAGAGACTTTAATTACCGGGGCTAGAGTTCCTCGAGCACGGATTGAATTTGTAAGGGCTCGGTGTTTATTCTTCTACTTTAATGCTATTTTCTCCAAGTAATCTGCTTATCTCCAAAGCTAGTTCTGGGCAGAAATTGATTTTATTAGGAAGTCTCATATTTATTGTTTCCTTAAACGTGTTTATACTGAGAAAGACCGGGTCTTTGCCAGGGTAACGATTAAGAGTAGCCAGCACTTGTTCAAAGCTTTTGATGTCTTTATCGGCATCGTCGCTTTGAGTAACATTAATAACTATCTTCCGTTGTGTTGCATTGGGTTGAACAGGTGGCTTTTGCTCAGTGTTTTTCTCAGCTGTGCTGGTTTCTTGATACCGGCGTACTTTCTGACAGCTGATGCTCACGCGGTCGTCTTTTAATCTTATGGTACCTTCGAGAAGCAGGATATTTCCTTCTTGCCATAGCTCTTTGGTCTGACTGTAGATGTCCGACCAAACTGTAACCTCTACGTTGCCAACAAGATCTTCTAGCGTGGCAATCACGAATGGTTTCATGTCCCTAGTGTGTAGCTGCCGTATAGATGTGACCATACCGGCGACTATCACCTTTTCCCCTGCCATTTCAGCGCCTATTTCACCACAGAGTGCAGTGACTGTTGTGGCTAGTTTGGGTGCTATTGCTGCAAGGGGATGTTCTGAGAAATATACACCTAGAAGTTCTTTTTCCCATTCTAGTCTCTCTTTAAGGCTGACGTCGAAATGATCCAGATTGAAACTCGGGAGCGGTGTCGGAGTTGCGCTCCCCCATAGGTCAAACATGCTTGTTTGTCCTGATTCCCGGAGTTTTTGTTCCTGTTGGGCAAGTGCCATAATGCGGTCGATAGCATGGAGTAGGCTTCCTCTTGGGGCTAAGCAGTCTAGAGCACCAGCCTTGATCAAGCTTTCCAAAGCCTTTTTGTTGATGTTTCGCAGATCAACACGGCGGCAGAAATCCTCGATAGATTTGAAAGGTCCACTTGTGCTCCGAGCTTGAATTATGGGCTCAATGGCATTGTGCCCGAGGTTTTTTATTGCGGTTAGACTATAACGAATAGCTCTGCTGTTTTCGTCAACATGTTCAATACTAAAATCGATTCCGCTTTTGTTAACGCAGGGCGGTAACACAGCGATGCCTAGCCGCCGGCATTCGGCTATTGCTGAAGCCAGCTTGTCATGGTGTGCAATGTATGTGTTCAAGAAGGCAGTCATATACTCGAGTGGGTAATTAGCTTTCAGATAGGCGGTCTGATAAGCGATTAGAGCGTAACTCACGCTATGAGCTTTGTTAAAAGCGTATCCGGCAAACGGTTCGATAAGCGAGAAGATCTCTGTAGCGATGCTCGGTGGGATACCATTTTTCTCGGCACCGGCTATGAAGTTCTGTTTTTCCTTTTTCATTACCTCAGGTATTTTCTTGCCCATCGCCTTTCTGAAGATATCGGCTTGCCCTAGGCTATAGCCGGCTAGAGCCCGTACGATGTGGAGAACCTGATCTTGGTAGACTATAACACCGTAAGTTTCCTCCAATATTTTTTTAACGGATGGATGAGGATATCGAATATCCTGTATGCCGCGTTTGGCTTTAATAAAGGTGGGTATGTGCTCCATAGGACCGGGACGGTATAAAGCTACCATAGCTGCAATGTCGCTGAAGTTAGTTGGGCCGAGCTCCTTGATGTAGCGACGCATGCCAGCACTTTCCAGCTGGAAGATACCGCTGGTCTCTCCAGAGGCAAGTAGTCTGAAAGTCAGCGGGTCATCGAGAGGAATATGCTGCAGGTCGATTGTGGTGCCATGCGTTTTATTAATTGTGTCTATAGTCTTTGATAATATAGTCAGGTTGGCCAGACCTAGAAAGTCCAGCTTAAGTAACCCGAGGCGCGCTATGCTATCCATGGAGAATTGGGTCATGGTGATGACATGTTCACTGTCCTTTGTAACTCGTTGTAGTGGCACATAGTTGGTTAGCGGTTCTTTAGATATTACTACGCCGGCAGCATGTGTACTGGCGTGGCGGGATATGCCTTCCAGCTTTTTGGCAGTGTCTATCAGATTCCTTATAGTGCTGTCATCATGGTATATATCTTGGAGTTCCTGGCTTTCAGCAAGCGCCTGTTCTAGGGTAATATTTGGTCTGGCGGGAACGAGGCGGGCTACTCTGTCCACTTGCCCATATGGCATTCCCAGTGCCCTGCCGACATCTCTCAAGGCTGCTCTTGCTCCCAAGGTGCCGAAGGTTATGATCTGTGCCACATGGTCGGCGCCATATTTCTGGGTAACATAAGCTATCATCTCGTCTCGGCGGTCATCTTGGAAATCTAGGTCTATATCTGGAGGCTCACGGCGCTCGATGTTTAGAAAGCGTTCGAAGACCAGTTTATATGCTACAGGGTCTATGGTGGTTATGCCAAGACAGTAGAGCGCTAGGCTTGCAGCAGCACTGCCACGGACGCCGAAAAGAATGTTCTGCTTTCTGGCAAATGAGACGAGATCCCAGACGACAAGGAAATAATCGGCGAATTTTGTCTGTCGGATAACATCTAACTCGTATTGGAGACGCTGTTCGATTTCCGGTGTTGGCTGTTTGTACCGTTGTTTCAGTCCTTTCCAGCAGAGTTCAGCAAGATATTCGTCAGAAGTTTTGCCAGGGGGTATATCTATTTGCGGAAGGTGCGAGCGTCCGAATTCTAATTCAAATGTGCACATCCCGGCGATTTTCTCGGTGTTTTCTATAGCCTGGGGCAAATCAGCAAAAAGTTCTGCCATCTCTTGCTGGCTCTTCAAGTAGAAGAAGTCCCCGTGCATTTTTAGCCTTTTCTCATCGTAGATCGAGGTGTTGGTTTGAATACAGAGCAACAGGTCTTGTAAGACGGCATCCTCTTTATTTACGTAATGGACGTCATTGGTAGCTGCGGTGGGGATATCCAGTTTGGCGGCAATAGACAGCAGTCCTTTATTGACGTGATCGAGTTCAGGTATGGGGTGGCGCTGTATCTCTAAGTAATAATCACAGAAAGTATCCTTGTACCATTTCGCCTGAGCGATTGCTTCGTCGTAGCGCCCCTCCAGAATCAGACGGGGTAATTCACCCTGCATGCAGCCTGACAGGGCGACCAATCCAGTGCTATGCTGGGCGAGTAGTTTCTTGTCCACCCTAGGCTTGTAATAGAAACCTTCTAAATGGGCTTTAGTTACTAGTTGAATTAGATTGCGGTAGCCTTCGTGGTTTTTAACCAGGAGGGTTAGGTGGTAGGGGGCCTTTTCGTTGCTGGTTCGGCTTTGGTAATGTGTCTCAGCTACATAGATTTCACAGCCGATTATCGGTTTTATCCCTGCTTCTTTGGCAGTAACGTAAAAGTCGATCACACCGTACATATTCCCGTGGTCTGTGATAGCAATGCTGTCCATCTCCAGCTCTTTCGCTCTGGCGATAAGTTGCGGAATGCGACAGAGTCCGTCAAGAAGGCTATACTCGGTGTGGACATGCAAATGGGTAAACATAGACTTGTCCGGAAAGTGCAGTTTACTAAAAAATTATAGCACAGGGTGCTTTTTGGTGCCTTGGTTAAGGTTTTTAGCGTGTGAAGTTTTTACTTGTTTTGCAGGGTGTCTGCTGGTATTATCCAGTTTTGGTTCTTGCATCCTGTTTAGAATATAATCTAGCTATAGTTAACCCTTCTACTCAGCACACAAGGTGTTTTTGGACGGCGAGGAGAAGTGAAGTTGCAGACGGTACGATATGTTGCATTCTGGCTATTTGTTTGTTGCTTGCCGGTCCTGTTCGTGACCACAGCTATTCGTTGGGCAGTTAACGAAGTGCGGCTCTATGAGTACGGATTTGAAAAACACCGGGTAAGTCAGGATACCGGTATATCCAGCCCAGAATTGCGGAAAGTAGCTCTTGATTTGATTGACTATTTCAATTTTAGAAGAGACGAGGCCCAGGTTATCATAAACGGTGGAGATGGTGAGATCGGGCTATTTAGTGCAAAGGAGCTGATTCATTTGCAGGATGTAAGGGGCCTGATTCAGTTGAATACGATTGTTCAGTTATCGGCTTTAGTGGTGATGCTGGTCTGTATATCTGTGTTGTCGTCTCTGTCTAGGCACAGGTGGGTCAATCTGGCTAGAGGGCTGTTTGCTGGTAGTGTACTGACGCTGGGTGTGGCAACAGTTATCATTCTCTGGTGCTGGCTTGGCTTCAGATATTTTTTTTATTTATTCCATGTTGTGAGTTTCTCTAACGAATACTGGATGCTTGATCCGGCTAAAGATTATCTAATCAGGCTGTTTCCCGAAGGTTTTTTCTATGATGCAGCACTGTTCGTTTTTGGTGCTGTCTTGATACTTACTTTGTTAATTATGGGCGTGAGCCTGTTTGCCCTAGGATTATTTAGTAGACAGAAGACAGGAGCTGAGAGCACTTTTTGTTTCTGGCGCTTGGCATAGACCTCATAAACCGCAGTCAGCGCAGCTAGAGGCAGTGCAACTCGCACAGGAGGAGCCTGTACCTGCGATAGGCGAGGAGACGCCGTTGCTATCTTTGGAAAAAGAGGCAAAACGTGAGAATAGTCGCCTTGCTGGATGCCCGCATTTAGGACAAGGTGTTTCTATGCTGGCTTTACTAATGGGTCTCATCATCTCGAATCTATGGTTACACTCAGCACAAAGGTATTCATAGATGGGCATTTCTTCCCTCCGTCTACAATATAAGTTTAGCTAGGAAGCTATCCTAAAGTCAAGGATTTGTACTTGTCCAATAAATTATTGACACATATTCTTATCGCTTTCAAGACAGGGAACGGCTAATTAGCCCCTTACCTAACCTCTCCTATAGGGGGGTGGGAGTAGCTCTCTCCCACAGACAGGGAGGAACTTTTCTCCGTTGATGGGGAACCCCTCCTTCTCTCCTCTCCCTTGACGGGGAGAGGACTAAGGT
>DAOUAI010000137.1:0-2022 GCA_034433775.1 Dehalococcoidia bacterium | reverse complement strand
TATGGCACGCAGCAAAGCAAGGGGACTAAAGTCTTCACCCTAGGTGGTAAAGCAAAGCGCACTGGCGTTATTGAAGTGCCAATGGGCATCAGCATGCGACAGATCGTATATGACATTGGTGGAGGCATTGTAGATGGTAATGGTCTCAAGGCAGTGTTAATCGGTGGTCCAACAGGAGGCTGCTTACCGGACAGTGTTTTAGACCTACCTGTTGATTACGAGAGTTTGACTGAGCGGGGCGCCATCATGGGATCCGCAAGCATAGTAGCCGTCGGCAGTGATACTTGCATGGTTGAGCTGGCTAAGCAATGCATCTCCTTTGTTCAGGGAGAGTCATGTGGCAAGTGCGTGTTGTGCCGTGAAGGGACCAGGCAAATGCAAGACTTCCTGACCGATATCACTGAGGGTGGAGGTAAGCCGGAGGACATAGACGTGCTGTTAGAACTGAGTGAAGCTATCAAGCTGGGGTCACTGTGTGCGTTAGGCAGGACAGCCCCTAACCCGGTGCTAACGACAATTGAGAACTTCCGCGAGGAGTATATAGCACATATCAATGACAAGCGGTGTGCAGCCAGAGTATGCAAGAATCTATCTCCCAGCTCGTAATGGCCCGACCTCTATCGAAAACCGGAAACCATAACTAGAGGGGAACGTCTTGGAAACAATTAAGCTTCACATTGACGGACGAGAGGTCGAGACTGAGAAGGGGAAAACCGTGCTGGAAGCAGCGCTGGATGCAGGAATCTACATCCCCCACCTTTGTTACCACCCAGACCTATCACCCCTGGGTGCTTGCCGACTGTGCGTCGTTGAGATCGAGGGTATGCGAGCGCTACCCGCGGCGTGTGCTACTCCAGCGATGGAGGGGATGGTGGTAAGGACTAGGACGCCTCAGATTGACCGGATACGTCGCCTGGCTATGGAAATGATGCTCGCGGGGCACCCTTCCGACTGCACTACATGCCCCAAGTACCTCAATTGTGAACTACAGTCACTTAAGCAGTACTTTGGGATCAGTGAGAGCCTGCGTATAAGAAGGCACCCAAGAGCCCTTCCAGTTAACAGCAGTAATCCCCTTTTTGTGCATGACCTCTCTAGGTGTATACTTTGCGGTCGCTGTGTTAGAGCCTGTTATGACTTGCGCGGAGTTGGAGTACTCTCTTTCATAAAGAGAGGCAGTGAAACCTACATTGGTACTGCTTTCGACCGTTCTTTGGCTGATGCAGGCTGTAGATTTTGTGGTGCTTGCGTGGAGGTTTGTCCCACCGGCGCCATCAGGGATCATCCGGAGCTATTAGAAGGAAAAGGGAGTCGCAGAGCCGCACTCATTCCCTGCAAATATACTTGTCCCGCGGAAATAGATGTGCCGCGCTATATCCGCTTCATCCGCGAAAGAAAGTATTCAGCTGCAGTAGCGGTTATCAGGGAAAAGGTCCCTTTCCCTTTAGTCCTGGGGTATGTTTGCGACCACCCCTGTGAGAATGTTTGTCGCCGTGGTCAATTGAATGAGGCTGTTTCCATAAGAGAGCTCAAGCGTTTTGTCAGTGAGAGGGATAACGGGCTGTGGCGCAAGAATTTGCAGAAAGCCGCTTCAACGGGCAGACGGGTGGCAATAGTTGGCTCAGGACCGGCCGGACTGACCGCAGCATATTATCTGGCGAAGCTGGGACACCAAGTAACCGTATTCGAAGCATTACCCTTAGCTGGCGGTATGCTCCGAGTTGGCATACCGGAATACCGGCTGCCCAAGGACGTGCTCGACGCTGAGATTAGGCAGATAGAAAGTGTAGGTGTAGATATAAGGACAAATACCAAGGTGACTTGCCTTGATGATCTGTTCACACAGGGATATAACGCCATTCTGGTTGCCACTGGCGCACACCAGAGTCAGAAGTTGCCTATTCCCGGTGCCGATCTTGCCCGTGTACTAACGGGTTTAGATTTTCTCAAGGATGTGAACCTGGGCAAGAAGGCTAAGGTGAAGGGAAAAGTAGTGGTGCTAGGGGGTGGCAATGTTGCTTT
>DAOUAI010000136.1:0-2109 GCA_034433775.1 Dehalococcoidia bacterium | reverse complement strand
CCCGTGTGAGGGCTATGTTGCGGCGCGCCAAAATAGCTGAAACGCAGCAGGTGTCTGAACCATTAATAAGAGTTGGCGATGTTGAAATTGACGTCCGTCGGCACCGAGCTTCGTTGCGTGGCGAGATACTGTCGCTGACTCCTAAGGAATTCGAATTGCTGGCATTCTTAGCCAGGAACAAGGGCTTCGTATTCAGCCGGGAACAACTGCTGGAAAAGGTCTGGGGCTATGACTATGCTGGCGACACCCGGACGGTTGATGTGCATATTCGATGGCTTCGGGAAAAAATAGAGGATAACCCGGACGAACCCAAGTTGCTGATTACAGTCCGGGGCGTAGGCTATAAGCTGGAGGGGTGATACTGTTGCGCAGTGTTTATTGGAAGATCACAATCCCATTCATATTGATTATCTTGGTCAGCATGGCTGTCCTGGGGTTCCATATAGTCGGGCTTACCAGGCAAACACAGATGAGCCATCTAGAAGTCCGCCTGATCAACGAAGCCAGACTTGTTGCCGAAATAGGCCTGCCTCTTTTTGCTGATGTTGGCAGGCAGAATGAACTGGATGCTGTTGCCAAGGAAATTGGAGAGGAAATTGAAGCCAGAGTCACGCTTATCGCTAAAGATGGCACCGTTCTCGGCGATAGTGACCATGACCCTCTGACGATGGATAACCATGGTAACCGTCCCGAGGTCATAGAGGCGCTCTCATCCGGTGTGGGTCAAGCAATTCGCTATAGCGCTACGCTCCGCATGGACATGATGTACGTCGCTGTGCCTGTACTCGCCGACGGGCAGATTCTGGGCGTCTGTCGGGTCGCTCTTCCGTTAGCAGTGGTGCAAAGCGCCATCAACAGTGCTGTTATGAGCGTAGTTCTGGCGATGACCATAGTTACCGCGTTGGTCATTCTGGTTGCTGCTTTCATTACCAGGATGATCACGCTACCCCTCAAGCAAATTACTAAGGTGGCTGAGGACATTAACGTGGGAAAGCTTGGGCAGCAGATTACGGTGGGAACCAACGATGAGATAGGCAGGCTTGGGCGTGTCTTCAACGAGATGTCATCGAACCTAGCCAGGCTGATAACAGAAATTTCCGCCGAAAAAACAAAGCTGCAGACCGTTCTTGCAAACATGGCGGACGGCTTGGTCATGGGGGATGGCGGGGGCAGGGTGGTATTGGCAAACCCGACGGCTGAGCGGCTCTTCAGTTTCAAGGCACAGGATGTGCTGGGTAGATCGTTGATAGAGGTCATCCGTGACCACGAGGCAGATGAGGTTGTTAAACTTTGTCTGCAAACATTCCGGATGCAGACCGTCCAGTTTGAGTCGGTCGTCTCGAAGCGATTCCTTAGGGCTATTGCGGTCCCTCTCACAAACGGCAATCTGGACGGGGTGCTCCTCCTCTTTCAAGACCTGACTGAACTGAGGAGCCTGCAGACCATGCGTAGAGAGCTTATAGGTAACATATCGCATGAACTGCGGACTCCTATTACTGGAATCAAAGCCATGGTCGAGACACTGCAGGGCGGTGCGATTAATGATAGAGATACAGCTACTGATTTTCTGAAGAGAATTGATGATGAGGTCGAGCGTATTACCCAGATGGTCTCTGAGCTCACAGAGCTGTCCCGCATCGAGACGGGCCGTGCTGAACTTAGAATGGTACCCACAGGTCTCAACGTGCTGGTGCAGGAAGTCATCGCCCAGATGAAACCTTTAGCAGAAAGGCAGCAGGTAACCATAAGCCTGCATCTTGACAGTGGACTTCCTGTAATCTGGGCTGACAGAGAAAGAATACGGCAGACGATAGTTAACCTGGTACACAATGCCATTAAGTTCAATTACCCGGATGGCAAGGTGACACTTTCTACCAGCGCGACTAGTGACGCAGTTGTCGTCACCGTGTCTGACACCGGAATTGGGATCGCCCGCGAGGACTTACCTCACGTTTTTGAGCGTTTCTACAAGGCGGATAAAGCTCGGACTGGTGGTGGCACTGGGCTGGGACTGGCCATTGCCAAACACATAGTTCAGGCTCACGGCGGTAGTATTTGGGCCGAAAGTGAAGAGGGCAAGGGTTCTACGTTCAGCTTCAGCCTTCCTGT
>DAOUAI010000135.1:0-2307 GCA_034433775.1 Dehalococcoidia bacterium | reverse complement strand
AGAGCTATGGGCGATAAATGGTGTGACGGCGTCCACAACTGCGATTTTGTACTCCGGGTGCGCCTCAATCCCCTTGACGATGGTGCTAAAGGCGTTGTTGTGTGTGCTGACGGTAGACTTTATATTGAATATTTTCACCCATCCGAGCAAAATATAGTCTGTGATGTTTAGCCCAAGGCTGTCCATCTGTTTGTCCAGACTTCTAACCGTGTTTTCAGTGGTGTAGAACAGTATCCTGAGGTTTTCCTGAAGGGAAGCCCAGGTCATCTGTTGTACCAGGACAGACTTACCTGAATCTGACTGCCCTTCGAGCAGGACGAGCGAGCCCATAGGTATGCCGCCACCCAGTCTTTTATCTATTTCACCTTGCCCAGTACATACGGTTAATTCTTTTTTGACCTCACTATCTGCGCCTGACAACTCTATCTCCTGAATAATATTCTTGTGGTTATGCCATTGTGTGTTGAGACCATTGCTAGGTTGGTAACGTTTTCGCTTACTGGTGTAGTGGTCTGCAGGACGATGTCCATTTCTTCGCCGGGGTCTAGGATGCCAGGCTGAAGGGACTCTGGTAACCCTTGGAAGTAGATACCGGAGATATTCCAGCCTGGTGCCGTTTGTCTGTATGGTAACCAGATTGTGTCCCCGTCTCCATATTTCAGAATCACATCCCAACTGGCAAATTTACACAAAGGAAAATTTCCTTCGTTTCGTAATCTTATTGTCACCTGGTCTCCTTGTGTGTTGGTCTGAGCGCTTACTGCTGTTATTTTGGTAAGGGCTCTTTCAGTTGCTAGTTTTTGACCACTAGACCAAGATTGATAGAATTCGTCTACGGAGTTCATTGAAACTGTCACCATATTTGCTGCTCCAAAGAGTATCAGGCTAATGCAAGCTAATGTTATTATCAGGTTCTCCATAGTTATCTCTACAAGCTAAAAAGCTGCCAATCTGATACTCCGTTATGTGTGACCACTTTCACAAACTGTGTGCCCGATTGAGTTTGTTGCAAGTGGATGGTAATTTTCAAAGTTGATGATGGTCCCCAAGAATCACTATCACCTTCCAGGGAGTAGTCCCAATACGGGAGCGGTGAGCTGACGTCTCCGAAGGGTATACGAGTAAAATTACCTTCGGGACCAAAAAATACATCGCTTTTTTCAATTGCTCTGATATTTGATGCTCCTATATTTTTTACCCAAATGTAGATGTTTGTGCCGTTAGAGGCGATTTCGATAATCTCGATGTTGCTTCTGATGCGGTCGTCTATCCTTTGTGTTGCGTCTGTCAGTGCCCCGCTGGTGCTGGAGATTAGCGGGTACACAGCGTTGACTACGACCATGGTGCAGACCACTCCGGCTATGATGAGCAGAATGGTTACCAGCGCTTTATCCATCAGGAGCCTCCTTTGTCATAGCCAGGATGGAGAGCAGTGCAGTCTCGTGATGCCCGCTTGCCAGCAGGTTGTCCAATTGAGCCAGCATTGATAGATAGTCTTTAGCACTTACTACTCTGCCAGTAGGCGTTTCATGAGGGGAAAGCCTTATCAGCCTGACCAGAGCATCCCTGATTTCGGTTGGGAAATGGCGCATAGTGTAGGCTATTTCGACAAGGGCTTCGACTCGTTCTTTGCCCAGTGAAGCTGTTGCCTGTTCTACCCACTGGGCAAGCCCTGCGATCACTACAAGGTCGAAGTTGCCGTTATGAGCCGTCCTAGACGGTTGATTTATCGGTCTTGTCTGTGTGTGCTGGTTGCTGATGGAATTCAGCAGTTCGATATCCGTGGTTGACGGTTCAGAAGTCATAAAGTGGCACTCTTGTTTTGGGGAGGTCTCCTCTTTTATTTCAGTGGACCTCGGCTGTGCAGAGGACTTAATATCCTTGGCAGGACTTTCAGCTTTTTGCGCAAGGGACTGGTCTTGCGCGTTTGTTAATTCGTTGGACTCTTCTATAGCTGGGACTCTAATGGTGTTGAAAGAAGTGAAGGGATTGCTTAAATTTAGATAGTGTTCTCTTATATCGAGAAGAACTGCCTTTATTTCGTTCTTCAAGACTTTGATTTCATCTTCTAGAGCTGTTATTCTCTGTTCCAGTCCCATTTTGGAGTCCTCTTTTTGTTCCTCGGGCATCCCCACGTAAGTGAGGATGCCCGAGTGACATTAGGTCTGGGACAGTGCCTCACCAAGTGGCTGCCGTTTAGTAGAGATCCATAACGGCGTCCAGCTCAGCGGGCAATGTCCGCTGCACGATGATGGTGGAACCGAGGGCTGGCTTAACTTGTAAGGAGAACTTATCGTTTGGTCCGAG
>DAOUAI010000134.1:0-6609 GCA_034433775.1 Dehalococcoidia bacterium | reverse complement strand
ATTATTCTTGAAGTGACTGCGGTGGATGGTGTGGAGGGAAGGGGGAGCACCCATCAGTTGAGTATATACGACGACCGTTTCATCCCCGGTCTCAGGCGGCTGGTGGAGCATGTGCATAATGCCGGCGCTAAAGTGGGCTTACAGCTATACCACCCTGGCAGGGTGACATCACCCGCTGTTATCGGTGGGCGACAACCTGTAGGACCTTCGCCCATACCTGACCCCGTATGGCGACAGTCGACCAGGGGCCTTACGGTCGAAGAAATTGAAAAAGTGGTGGAGGCATTTGCTCAGGGTGCCAGACGTGCCAAGGAAGTCGGCTTTGACATGGTGGAACTGCATGGCGCCCATGGCTATCTCATCTCGCAATTCATGTCGGCCTATGCCAATAAGCGGACAGACAAGTATGGGGGAGGATTTGAGGGGTTTGTCCGCTTCCCTGTGGAAATAGTCCGCAGGATCAGGCAACTGTTGGGTCCTGATTTCCCCATCTCTTTCCGCATAAGCAGCGAGGAGCGAGTACTTGATGGCAGGACGTTACCTGAAAGCATCGAAATGGCTAAGAGGTTGGTACAGGAGGGGGTTAATGTCCTCCATGTTTCCATCGGCGTGATGGAATCGAGCGCCTTTACCAGCGCTCCTCCGGATATGGAGCTGGGGTTCAATGCTGAAGCGGCAGCGGCATTCAAGAAGGCTTTACCGGTACCTGTCATAGCAGTTGGGCGTATCCATGACCCAGATGTCGCTGCGGACATAATACGCTTTGGCAAGGCTGACATGGTAGCCATCGGCAGGCAGTCGCTGGCGGACCCTGAGTGGCCCAACAAGGTGGCTGTGGGACGGGTTGAAGACATCGTCAGATGTCTTTCCTGTAATGAGGGCTGTATTGAAGGTATTGCCTACTGGGGCAGACCATCAATCACCTGTGTCCAGAACCCAGCGCTGGGCAGGGAGGCTGAATATGCTGCACCGCGTGCCCCGAGGCGAAAGAAGGTGGTTATTGCCGGCGGCGGACCCGCCGGGCTTGAGGCAGCGAGGACGGCAGCACTGTGGGGGCATAAGGTGACTCTTTATGAAAAAGAGAAGGTGCTGGGTGGGCAGGTGAATATCGCTGTGATACCACCAACGAAAGAGATATACAAAGAGGTAGTTCGGTCGCGAGTTAAAGCTATAGAGGAGCTTGGGGTTGAAATACACTTGGATGAGGAGCTCACCCCAGGCAAAGTAAAAAATATATCGCCGGATGTCCTCGTAGTGGCTACTGGCTCGAAGCCGCTCATTCCTAACATCGCTGGCGTTGACCGCAAGAATGTCATCACTGCCTCTGATTTCCTCAAAGGTGCCAAGGTGGGACAGAAGGTAGTGGTGGTGGGTGGTGGGCTGGTGGGCTGTGAGACTGCAGACTACCTTGCTCAGCAGGGCAAAGAGGTAACGATTGTGGAGATGCTGCGCCATACTGCTCGTGACATCGGGCCTGCAGCCCGCTATTTTCTGCGTCGGCGGATGGCGGCAAAGGGGATAAAGATTCTCACCTCCACGACGGTGGAAGAGATAACTGATGAGTGCGTCAAGGTCAGGTCAGAGCAGGGGGAGTGGGCTCTTTCGCCGGTGGACACCGTGGTACTGGCTACCGGGGCGGTACCCGTCAACCAGCTTGCGCAGGCAGCAAAGGACATCGTCCCTGAGGTATATGTTATTGGAGATGCGGGCAAGCCGGGCAAGATACTGGCAGCAGTGGAACAGGGAGCAGAGATAGCCCGCAAATTGTGAGATCGGGGATGGGGGTATGAGGCAGGGGGCACATATGCTCTGGTGATTTAGTGCAGTTACTTGTACTGTGTACTTCCTCACTTAGATCACCTACTAAATTCAGAAAGTCAACCAGTTGTCCCGTTTCCAAATTGGAGTCAGACTACAAGCCTTCGCCGCATCGTGATCATGGAGGCGAGGAGGAATGGGATGGTGAAGGCAAGGATGATGATTAGCGATATTATTAGGCTGGGGTGAAGGTTTCCGTCGACCAGCGCTCTGGTAAGGTGGACTACGGGGGTAAGCGGCACCACCCAGCTCAGTTTTTGCACCAAGTCGGGGAAGGAGGACAGAGGGAAGAACACTCCGCTGAAAAAGAACATGGGGGTTATGAACAGACTGAAGTAGTAATTGAAGCTGTAGATGGAGGGAACGATGGAGGTGAAGAACAGGGCGATGGAGGCAAACATGAGCCCCTCGAGAAAACAGACGAGCGGTATCAGAAGCGCATAGGGCGAGTGTACCAGACCGAAGACCGCAGCTATAACCAGCATGGCAACGCCGGTGAGCACAGCCCTAGTCGCTCCCCAGAAGATCTCGCCGGCGGCGACATCTTCTATATCCAGAGGTGTGGCTATGATAGCATCGAATGTCCTTTGGTGCTCCAAGCGTACAAAGCTGCCATATGTGCATTCGAAATTGGCGCTAAACATAGCATATCCCGCTATGAGCCCCGGAGCGATGAACTCGATGTACTTTTGCCCGTCAACCAGTCCAACATAAGCACCTAACCCCAACCCCATAGCGAGCAGGATTATCACTGGTTCTGCTACAAACGCCGGGGTCTCGGCATGCCACAGGCGGAGAAATACGTCCCTGTTGCGTTGCCATACTCTGATAAAACGGCGTGAGCAAAATCTCATTCAGTTAAAGACCTCCCTGTAAGTTTGAAGAAAACATCTTCGAGTGTCGGTGGTCTGCTTCTAATTTTGTGTGGCGCTATTAGCCCGCCTATTAGTTTGATACCTTCCTCCTGGAAGAAGTGGACGCTGTTACCGGCTATCTCAAAGTCCAGTCTTTTCTCCTCGAATATTTGAATGACCCTATTTTTCTCTTCAGGGTCAAGTTTCACCTCCCAGACATTGTTGCCTATATATTTATAGACGAGGTTCTGGGGAGCGTCATTCTCTATAATCTTTCCCTGGTGCATTATGGCTACGCGGTCGCAAAGAAAATCTGCCTCCGCCATGTTCTGTGTGCAAAGTAGCTGTGTGACCCCCTGTGCCTTTAGTTCATTTAACTTGTCCCAGACCAATCGTTTTGCCTGAGGGTCCAGACCTATTGTGGGCTCATCGAGGATTAGAATTCTGGGGTAGTTAATCAGTCCTCGGGCTATAAGGAGCCTGCGGCGCATCCCCCCTGAGAGTTCCCGTATAGGGCTGTTGCTTCTGTCGTCAAGTTGAAGCAGGCTCAGGACTTCACTGCTGCGTTTTAAAGCCTCTTTCTTCGGAATATCAAAATAGCGTGCAAAGGTTAGCAGATTCTGGATTACTGTGAGGTCCGGATCAAGATTGTCCACCTGCGGGATTACTCCGAATAGGGCTTTGATCTCTCGAGAGTGTGATTTCAGGTCTTTGCCCAGTATGTATATGTCACCGCCGGTCGGTGGTGAGACAGCGGTTATCATTCTTACAAGCGAGGTTTTCCCCGCGCCATTGGGTCCAAGGAGTCCAAAGCACTCATTATCGTAGATTTGAAGGTTGACATCGTTTACGGCAGTTATATCTCCAAATGTTTTGGTGAGGTCTCTGGTCTCGATAGCAATCATCAGATACTATTTGTGGGACAAATTGCCTAATTATTGTAGCAAGCTTTTCTTATGGGCAACAACCCTCGGGTAATCCCCCTTGCCAACTGGCATGAGTGTTAAAAAATACTTTGACAAAGGTCGCCGGCTATAGTTAAAATGGGTGCAGTCTGCGGGAGTAACTCAGGTGGTAGAGTCCCTGCCTTCCAAGCAGGTTGTCGCGGGTTCGAGTCCCGTCTCCCGCTTTGTACAGCGCGACCTTACTCTTAAGCACCTCTAAAAAAAGCTTCTATTCTATCTCCGGATGGGGTTTGATCTAATTCGGCACTGCTTTGTTTTAGTTGCTGCAAGAGGTGCTATGTCTATTGGCGGACACATGTCCTTGTTTATGAGTGTAGTTGTATGGTATATTTAGACATAGTTTTGTAAGTTAGGAGAAAAGTGACCCAGTTAGAGTTAGCAAGGCAGGGTATATTATCCCCTCAGCAAAAGCACGTGGCAGATGTTGAGGGTGTGGAGGGGGAGTTTGTTCTCAAAGAGGTGGCTGAAGGTAAAATCGTTATTCCGGCAGGTATAAATCATCACAACATTGTTCCTTGCGGGATAGGGCGGGGATTACGCGTTAAAGTCAATGCTAATATTGGTACCTCTTCCGATTTTGGAACAATAGAGAGTGAGCTGGAGAAATTACGTGTAGCTATACGGTTCGGAGCCGATACAATTATGGACTTGAGCACAGGGGGTAATATACAGGCTATCCGCAGGGCTATTATCCAGGCTAGTCATTTACCGGTGGGTACTGTGCCTATATACCAGGCTGGCATTGAAGCTATCGAGAAGCGTGGTGCTATAGTGAATATGGCTGCTGATGATATCTTTGCTGTTATCGAGCAACAGGCGAAGGACGGTGTGGATTTCATGACCGTCCACTGTGGTGTTACCCTGGCTACTATTGAACGATTGAAGCGCCAGAAGAGGTTAACTGACGTGGTTTCTCGAGGGGGGGCATTTCTCATCGGGTGGATGTTGCATAATGACCGCGAGAATCCGCTATATGAATACTTTGACCGCTTGCTCGGCATAGCTGAGGAGTATGATGTGACCTTGAGTCTTGGTGATGGTATGCGTCCTGGCAGTATAGCCGATGCCACTGACCGACCTCAGATCGAGGAACTTATTGTTCTGGGAGAGCTGGTGGAGCGCGCTAGAGAAGCTGGAGTCCAGGTAATGGTGGAAGGTCCTGGTCACTTGCCACTAAACCAGATTATCACCAATGTGCAGCTGCAGAAGAACCTTTGTCGAGATGCTCCATTCTATGTTTTAGGTCCCCTGGTGACAGATATTGCTGCTGGATATGACCATATTGCTGCTGCTATCGGCGGTGCCATAGCTGCAGCCGCGGGTGCTGATTTTCTTTGCTATGTTACTCCAGCGGAGCACCTTTCATTGCCTGATAGTGAGGATGTGAGGGTTGGGGTGATAGCCTCGAGGATTGCTGCTCATGCTGCTGATATTGTCCGTGGAGTCAAAGGTGCTGCCGAGTGGGATAGGAAGATGTCCAGTGCAAGGAAGAACCTTGACTGGGCGTCACAGGCAAAACTTGCTCTCGACCCTGAGAGGGTCGGATTAGTCCACGGGAAGTACCAGAGTAGCGGACCAGCCTGTAGCATGTGCGGTAAATATTGTGCTATGGCGCTTGTAGAGAAATATCTCGGCATCTCTGCGGTAAGATGTTGATAAGCTTGGTTAAGCACAAGAGATGAAAGCTGAGATAATCACTGTTGGTACTGAATTACTCCTGGGGGAGATAACCGATACAAACTCCGCCTATCTGGCAAGTGAGTTGCCATTGCTCGGACTTGATCTACATTTTATATCTACAGTTGGAGACAACCAGAAGAGAATCATAGACACCTTGAGATTAGCTTGGCAGCGCTCTGATATTATCATAATTACCGGTGGTCTGGGACCCACCCAGGATGATATCACTCGTGAGGCTATTGCAGAGTTTCTTGGTGAAGAACTTACTATTGACATTAGCCTGGTGAAGCGTTTTGAGGAACTATTCAGGCGCTATGGGATGGAAATGCCACAAAGTAATATTAAGCAGGCAGCGGTAATCCCGTCGGCTAAAGTCATTTCGAACCCACGAGGCACAGCCCCTGGCTGGTGGATAGAAAAGGACAATCGAGTAGTAATCACCATGCCGGGACCGCCTGGCGAGATGCAACTCATGTGGACGAGAGAGGTATTCCCCAGACTACAACAAATAGTTGGTGGTCATGTTATAGTTTCCAGAACGATTAAAACCTTTGGTTTGACGGAGGCGGAAGTGGATGAGAAGGTGAGCAAGTTTCTTCCGGCGACGAACCCTACGCTAGCGACTTATGCTAAAAGGGATGGCATTTATTTGCGCATCACGGCAAAGGCGGCAACTGAGAGTGAGGCACGGCAGCTTATCGACCAGAGGGAAGCCGATATCAGAGGCCTGCTGGAAAACTATATCTGGGGAATCGATTCGGATACCCTTGAGAACGTTGTAGGTTCATTATTAATTGCTAAGGGGTTGACTATTGCCACTATGGAATTGTACACTGGTGGTTCGCTTGCTAATGTAATGGCAAATGCTCCAGACTGTTCAAGCTATTTTAAGGGAGGAGTTGTTGCCTGTACTGAGGAGACGATGAGGGCTTTTGGGATTGCCCCTAAGCTTGTTGCCCGATATGGTGCTGCCAGTCCGGAGGTAGCTGAGGCGATGGCAGCTTCAGCCAGGAATATGATGGGGACATCTATCGGCTTTAGCCTTGTCGGGGTCACAGGGGCAGAGGAAACACAAGGGAGAACCGCTGGTGTTATTTTTATCGGGTTTGATAACGGGCGAAATAGGCAAAGTTTTCAGAGGAGATCGATCGGGAATCGTTTTCAGGCGAGACAAAGAGCGGTTATATCGGCTCTGTTTGAGTTGCGCAGAGTTTTACTTGAGGAGGAGCCATGCACCTAATCATTGATGGTTATGGTAGCGACCCGAAAGTTATGCAGGACGAACGATTTAT
>DAOUAI010000133.1:0-2024 GCA_034433775.1 Dehalococcoidia bacterium | reverse complement strand
CTCCTAGAAGTACCGCCTGCTCTCGAGAGAAAGTCCAGCACTGCAGCGTTAAATCTATCTGGCGCTTCGATGGCGGCAGCATGTCCGGTGGGCATGATGACCAGCTCGGAGCCAGCTATTGCCTGTTGCGCCTGTTTGCCCTGTTCTACTCCCATGTAGAAATCGTGCTCACCCACGATGATCAGCACAGGGCACTTCAGCCTGCTGAGGTCAGGTGGTGGGGCAGGAGCGCCTAAAGAGCCCATGAGCCTGGCGAGTCCTTCGGGCTTGTTCTGCATTTTAACCTTCATGTACCTTCTGAATTCGGCAGGATTTCGTGATTTAAAATTAGGAGAGAAAGCCTGTGTGGTCATCATTTCGGCGAAAGCCTTCATGTCTTTCTTTTCCAGCAGTCCGATTATCGTTTTACGCCGTTCTATAGCTTCCGGGGTCGGTGGCGTCAGCCCTACAGAGCTGTTGGCGAGCACGAGTGCCTTCACCAGTTCCGGGTGCTCCAATGCCAGGTTCAGAGCGATGCGCCCGCCCATGGAATAGCCCAGGAAATAAGCCTCCGAGACCCTTAGCGCCTTCATCAGTTCGTAGGCATCTTCGGCAAACAGGCGTGTTGAGTATTGCCCCTCAGGGCTTTCCGTCCTGCCCGAACCCCGCACATCGTAGGTGATGACCCGGTACTTTTTGGCGAAGACAGGCACCTGATGGTACCACATATTTAAATTGTCCCCCGCTCCGTGGATGAGGACCAGGTTGGCGCCTTTACCTTTGATCTCATAATAAATAGATATGCCGTTGGCTGTGACCTTCATACTCACCCCCTTAACAACTAATAACCTTGAGCTGCCTTTTGAGATGGCAGACCCGGGCAGCCCAATTATATAGCGGGCAAAGTGGCATTTCAAACTTTGAAAATTGGGACAAAAGGCTCACCCTGAAGGCTCTCAGCCCCACTTGACATATGCGACTGGAAGGAGTACAAAATTGAGGCGATTAGTCGACTGAGTACTCGAAAGGAAAGAGACGGCGATGGAAGATGTGGAGAAGACCGGAGAGGAGCTTATTGCTGAACTAGCAGCGCTGCGGGAGAGGGTGTCGATGCTGGAGGCGGAGGCAGCAGAACACCAGTTGATAGAGGCGAAGCTACGCCACCTGAATATGGTGCTCCGTGCCATCCGCAACATCAACCAGCTCATCGCCCGTGGTGCCGAGCGCAGCCAGCTTATCGAGGGTGTCTGTCGGAACCTGATGGAAGGGTGCGGCTATCATAGCGCCTGGGTCGTTCTGCTGGACGAGGCGGGGGGGTACGTTGCATCAGCACAAGCGGGGCTGGGTAGCGAGTTTGCTAACCTGCAGGAAAGACTGGAACTCGGTGAGTTGCCGCCATGCGCACGGAAGGTGCTGGAGACACCGCGTGCCGTTGTAATCGGGGTTACCAGGGAGCTTTGCGCCGGTTGTCCGCTGGAGGGCATGTATGGTGACTCCAGTAAGATGAGCGTTCGACTGGCATATGGTGCCAGGACTTACGGTGTGATGACGGTGGCAACCCCACCCGGCGTGGCTGGTGATAAAGAAGAGCAGGGGTTGCTGGAGGAGGTGGCAGCGGACATCGCTTTCGCATTGCATGACCTGGAGCTGGAAGAGGTAAAGCGCAAGACTGAAGAGGAACTGCGCAGGTCTGAAGAAAGGTACCGCGCTGTAGTTGAAACTGCCGCCGAAAGCATCACCGTTTCTCAGGGTGGCAAAATAGTATTCGCCAACCGCCGGGCTCTGGCTATGACCGGTTACACCTTGGAAGAATTAAGGACGATGGGTCCTTTCGATATCTATCACCCTGAGGACAGGGAGAAGGCTCAGGAGAGGTTTCGAAGGTGGCGGCAGGGCGAGAGATTATCCAGATGGTTCCCATTGAGGGTACTTTCTAAAGATGGCAGCGTCAGATGGGTGGTCGTCGGTCTTGCCCGGATAGTCTGGGAGGGGAACCCGGCGACGGTCTCCTTGATGAGTGATATCACCGAACAGGTAGCGAAGGA
>DAOUAI010000132.1:0-23552 GCA_034433775.1 Dehalococcoidia bacterium | reverse complement strand
CCCTATGCCAGCATACCTAAGCGCTATGTGGTGCCGCTGGTCGGTTATAGCGAGCCGGTGTGCAGGACTACTTACTTACCCTACTGGGTGCAGTCTGCTGAGGTAGCTGCTATCGGCAGAAATAACCGGACCAGTATGCAGGTATGGTCTGCGGATTGGGGATATCCAGGAGATTTCAATTATCGCGAGTTTCACAAAAGGGATGGTATCTCCGGACTCCATTATTGGAAGGTCACAGGCGCAAGGTTAGGCCTGGCTTACAAGGAGTACTATGACCCTTACTGGGCACAGCAGCGGGTAGATGAGCATAGTGCCCACTTTGTCAGGCTTGTTGAACAGTTGCTTGTCGATTTCTATCAGGAGACCGGTGAGTTTGGCATAATAGCTGCTGCTTACGATTCAGAGCTGTTCGGGCACTGGTGGTTCGAGGGTGTCGACTGGCTAAAACAAGTATTATACAAGTTAGGTCAAAGTGAGGTAGTCGAGTTGACAAAAGTGAGCGATTATTTGAAGCAACATCCCCCGCGAGACGTGTTAACCTTGCCTGAGGGATCCTGGGGGTTAGGCGGTGGTCACTTTACCTGGTCAAATGTGGATACGGAATGGATGTGGAGACTTATCCATGATGCCGAGCTGAGAATAGAGCGGCTTGTGGCTATGTACCCACAAGCCGAGGGCTTGATGAAGGAAGTGCTTAACCAAGCAGCTAGGGAACTGCTTTTGCTACAGTCCAGCGATTGGCAGTTTCTGGTGACCACAGGGCAAGCCCGTTTATATGCCGAAAGCCGCTTCTTGCAACATCTGGAGAGGTTTCAGCGTTTGTGTAGCTTTGCTGAATCAAATTCAGTTGGTGAGTCAGCTCTGGGACTTTGTCGTAGTTTGTGGGAAGCTGACAAAGTCTTTCCTGATATAGACTATCGTTGTTTTGCTGAGAGAGAAGGTAAAGCAGGATCGTGAAGGTTCTCTTCGTAGCTGCAGAATTTTCACCGTTTGTGAAAGTCGGTGGTCTGGCTGACGTCGTTGGCTCTTTGCCCAAGGCGTTGAATCGATTGGGACATGATGTACGAGTGATGATACCAAAATATGGAGCAATTGAACCTGCTCCTGGCGGGAGCAGCGTGTTCGGCGGTCTCGAGGTCAAGATCGCCGAGACGGTCAAGCAGGTTTCTGTAGAGATGGCCACGTTGGAAGAAGAGTTAAAGGTCTATCTGATTGATAGCGAGGATTTTAGAAGAGCTAAGGAGCCATATGGTGAAGGTGAATTGTTACGGTTTTTACTTTTCTGCCGGGCAGTTGTAGAAGCGTTGCCCCGGATGGAATGGCAACCTGAAATTGTTCATTGCCACGATTGGCACACCGCGCTGGTGCCTTTGTGGCTTAAAGCAGCGGGCGCCCGTTATGTGTCCTTCTTTAGCATCCACAATCTAGCTTACCAGGGTGCATTTGATGCCAGCTTTTTAATCGGCTACGGACTTGAAAAATTGTGGCATTCACCATCTTTAGACGATCCTAAACCACCGCTCAATTTCATGGGACAAGGAATATTGTGGGCTGATGTGGTGACCACGGTCAGCGAGAACTATGCTCGTGAAATACTGACACCGGAATATGGACAGGGACTTGATGACCTGTTACGGTACAGGCAAAACAGACTGTTTGGTATAGTCAATGGACTAGACTACGAGGTGTATAACCCGTTGACCGACCCTTTCTTAGCTAACAATTATGAGCATTCTACCCTAGAGAGAAGGTTGGCAAATAAACTGGCACTCCAGAAAAGGGTTGGGCTCCCGCAGGATAGCGAGATGCCTTTGATCGGCATGGTGTCGCGTCTTGATGAGCAGAAAGGGCTTGACATTGTGGTTGAAAGTTTTGCCACACTTTTCCAGCGAACTGGTGTCCAGATGGTTATCCTGGGCAAAGGGAAAGAGCGTTACCACTCCCTCCTTAGACAGGCAGCGGCGAGCTATCCACAATGGCTGGCAGCAGTGGTAGCTTTTGATGAACCTCTTGCCCGTTTGATATATGGTGGGTGCGATATGTTCCTCATGCCGTCCCGCTTTGAGCCTTGTGGTCTGGGGCAACTGATTGCCATGCGTTATGGTGCAGTGCCAGTTGTTCGTCATACAGGAGGTCTGGCTGAGACTGTAGAGAATTTGGCGGATGACCTCAGCGTTGGCACCGGCTTCGTATTCTATGAGTATAGTGCCAAGGCTTTACTGGAGGTAATTGGGACGGCGGTTAATGCTTATAAAAATAAGCAGGCTTGGCGAAAAGTGATGAGTCGGGCAATGTCTCAGGACTTTTCGTGGCAGACATCTGCGCGGAAGTATGAGTCCCTCTACCGTCGAGCCTTGGAGGATCACCTATGAGGGATGACGCACACCGTTTAGCTTTGGTGGTCGATCTAGGAGGCACTAAGACCATAGCTGCAGTGGTAAGTCCGGCGGGTAGGATAATATCGCAGCGTCGTTGCCTCACTCGCAGTGACAAGGGGGCAAAGGCAGTGTTAAAGCAACTTTTGTCTCTAGTGAAAGACACAGTTGTGCAGGCAAGACTTGTGGTGTCCGAGCTGGAGGGGATTGCTATTGCTTGTGCTGGTATTGTTGACATGAAGAAAGGGATAGTTACCATGTCACCCAATATTCCTGGTTTTTCTGGTATCAGAATAAGAGATATCGTGGAGCGTGAATTCGGTGTGAGAACTTGTGTTCTAAATGATGCTAGTGCAGCAGCTTGGGGCGAATATTGCTTTGGGATTGGGAAGGGGGTTAAGAACCTGGTATACCTCACGGTTAGTACCGGCATAGGTGGTGGCATAATAATGAACGGGCAACTTTACTTGGGCGCCGATGGCTGTGCCGGTGAAATCGGTCACATGATAATAAAAAAAGATGGTCCTCAGTGTAAATGTGGGAGACACGGGTGCCTCGAGGCTTTGGTTTCTGGGTGGGCAGTGACCAGAGAAGCGATTGAGCATTTGAAACGAGGGGAGGAAAGCTCTATTATTAGACTGGCTAGTGGCAAAATTGACAACATAACTGCAGCAACGATATCACTAGCAGCAAAGCAGGGCGATTTAGTGGCTCGGGAAGTTATATTTGGTGCTGCCAGTTATCTCGGAGTTGGGCTGGCAAACTTGATTAACATTTTTAACCCTGAATTGATCATTATCGGAGGAGGATTGTCAAAAATGGGTAACATGTTGCTCGAGCCAGCACGCAAGGTGGCTGAGCAGCTAGCTTTTACATTACCCGGTCGTACTGTTCGTATTCTGAGAGCGCGCTTTATTACCCATGCCGGGATTTTAGGTGCTGCTGCCTATATCTTCAGTCAAGAACGAAGGAGATTGTAAGGATGATCTATTGGGCACCATTGTTCCATTTCTATCAGCCACCTACTCAGACCCCTGATGTCTTGATGAAAGTAAGTAACGAAGCTTACCGCCCTTTGCTTGAAGTGATCGGTGAGTTTCCTCATGCCAAAGCCACAATCAATATCTGTGGTGTGCTTAGTGAGATGCTGTCCCAATGTGGTTATTCTGATGTGCTGGCTAAACTCAGACAACTGGCTGAAAATGGTCAGATAGAGTTTACTGGCTCGGCAATGTATCATCCTGTATTACCTCTGATCCCCAGTGAGGAGATAGAGCGACAGATTAAGCTAAATTACATTACCAATCGTGGCCTTTTGGGCGATGTTTATGCTCCACGCGGGTTTTTCCCACCGGAACTCTGCTATTCGAAGGCGATAATTGACCCCGTCATTGAATCTCGACATGAATGGATTGTTTTAAGCGGTATTGCTTGTCCTGTTGCTTGGCCATTGGATGTTATATACCAAGCTGGACATGAGGAAAGTAAATTGGTGGTTTTCTTTCGTGACGATATTTTAAGCAACAAGATCAGTTTTAGGGCTGTAGATGGTGAAAGCTTTATTGAGCATCTCCGACGCTTACGGAGATCCGAGGGCGATGTATACGTGATCACCGCTATGGACGCGGAGACATTTGGGCACCATATACAGCACTGGGACAAACTTTTCTTATCGCCTGTTCTCGAGACATTGGAACCAATGCAGAATGGTGATAAGACTCTTCATGAGCAAAAATTACTTGCTGACCACCATCGTAAGTTGTTCGAGTTTGAGAGTGGGAAGGAAGATAAGCAGGTAAGAATGGTCACTATTAGCCAGCTTTTGGAGCTTTTCCCTCGTGGTGACTTAATCGAACCAAGACCTTCGTCTTGGAGCACTTCTGCTGATGATATAAAGGCACAGAATTATTACCCTCTCTGGAATGACAGAAATAATTTGATTCATCAGTTGCAATGGGAACATCTGGATATAACAATTAATGTTGCTCGCAAAGCTGTAGAACTGGCAGATAATGATACCAGTCGCAATTTCGCCAGGATCGCCAGGTCTTCTCTTGATGCAGCTCTTCATAGCTGTCAGTTCTGGTGGGCGAGCAAGAAACCGATGTGGGATGTCAACATGGTATATCGTGGACTGAACCTGCAGCGAGGGGTGTTGCTTAATGCATATAAGGCAATATCTACCAGTAATTGCAACCCGTCTATTAAGAAAGAGTATTATTATAAGGTGGTGGCAGCAAGGCATATTTTTGACCAGATTACAGACAAGCTGTACACTGACTGAGTGCCGAAAAGCTTGTTTTGCTGCTGGGGGAAGCAGCGTATAGCATTTGTAAGCTGTGGGTTGAACATTTGGGGTGTATTTATCTAGGACTGGTTATACATAATCATCAGCCTGTTGGTAATTTCCCTTGGGTATTCGAGCAGGCTTACCGGCAGACCTATCTGCCGATGATAGAGGCTTTGGGAAGACACCCTACTATACGTTTGTCTCTTCATTATAGCGGTTGTCTTTTTGACTGGCTGGAAGAATCTCACCCAGAATTCTTGTCTTATCTTGCTGGGCTGGTCGAGCGCCATCAAGTGGAACTCGTGGGGGGAGCGTATTATGAACCGATTTTACCAGCGATTCCTGATGCTGACAAAATCGGGCAGATTGCTAAGATGGAAAGGTTTCTTAAACATAAGTTTGGTGTGACGCCTCGTGGTTTCTGGTTAGCAGAAAGGGTCTGGGAGCCCCATTTAGTCAAAGTGCTAGCTGATGCCGGGGTGGAGTGGACTCTTTTGGATGATGGTGCTTTTAAGTCGCTGGGGTTAAAAGAGCGTGATTTGTTGGGCTATTATATTACAGAGGAACAGGGGAAGCACATAAAATTATTTCCTATAAGTAAGTTACTCCGATACTCCATTCCGTGGCGACCTGTAGAAGAGGTCATAGGTTTCTTGAAAGCAGAAGCTTCAGTCAGCGATGGCAAGATAGCTGTCTTTGGCGACGATGGCGAGAAGTTCGGTGTATGGCCAGGAACTTATAAGCTTTGCTGGCAGGATGGCTGGGTCGAGGATTTCTTCGGTCAACTGGAAGCCAATCGCGATTGGCTCTCCACCATACCTTTAAGTGAATATATAAGTAAATTCTCGCCACTCGGTAGAGCTTACTTACCTTGTGCCTCTTATGATGAGATGATGGAATGGTCGCTACCTGCTTATGATTCCTGGGAATACGCTAACTTAAAACGCCAGCTGGAGGCTGATGGCCAAGAAGCTGTAAAGAGATACATGTACTGTGGCTTTTGGCGTAATTTCCTGGTCAAGTATCCGGAGATTAACCGAATGTACAGGAAGATGCTTTTCGTCCATCAAAAGGTGTATCGAGCTTTTGCTCTTAGTTCCGGCGATTGTGGCCTGGAAGAGTTGTGGAAATCACAATGTAATTGTCCTTACTGGCATGGCATTTTTGGTGGTATTTACCTGGCTGATATAAGAGCTACCACTTATCAGCATCTAATACAGGCTGAGAATAAGGCTGACCGAGTTATTCGGGGATGCCACCACTGGTTGAACAAAGTACGGCGACGAAGATGCAGATGGCTAGGATGGCGTCAAATTGACTTCGACGGCGATGGTGCAGATGAGTTGCTGGTTGAGAGCGATGAGTTTTCTTTTTATTTGAGCCCGGCGGAAGGAGGCTCTATTTTTGAGTGGGATATCCGTTCTCACAATTTCAATATCTTAAGCACGTTGGCGCGGAGACCAGAAGCTTATCACATTGTTTTGTCTAAAGCGGGTGACGATGAGGCGAGTGAACCGGAAATGAGCGTGCGCAGCATACATGACTCGGTAAGAATGAAGGACAAAGCTGTGATTAAGCACATCGTATATGATAGGTACCCCCGTTCCAGTATGCAAGATCACTTCTTTTCTCTCGGTGTCGGTATGGAGGAATTTGCTAACGGTCGCTTTGAGGAATTGGGTGATTTCATCAATCAGCAATATGATTCTGTGGCGACGGCCAATGGCGGCAATATAAAACTTGAACTGTGCAGGGATGGGAAGTTGCTGCTTGGAAACGAGGCTGTAGCCTTTAATGTATGGAAGCAGGTCCTGTACAAATATGGCGAAAAGACACTTCAGGTGTCCTATCAACTAAGGAATGTCGGCAGGGCGCCTGTTGAAGTTGTTTTTGGTAATGAATGGAACATTAACTTACTTGCTGGAGGACGTAATCAACAGGCTTATTACAAGGTTCCGGCAGTAGCTTTTAGTGATTGGCTTGATTCTTGGAATGAACTGGAAGATATCCAAAAAGTGGTCATGGGGAACCATTATCTTGGCATAGAATTGGAACTGAAGGTGTCACCAAGTGTGAGACTATGGCAGTTTCCTGTAGAGAGTATCTCCAATTCTGAAGGTGGTGTAGAAAAGCTGTACCAGGAAAGCTGTTTCGTTTTGTGTCTACCTTTATTTTTGTCTCCTGGCGAGACTGCTAATCTGTGTATTGAATGGTGTGTTCGTTCACCTAATGCACCAGCTGAATAAGCAGTATTTCTTTCGCGGGAGACCGATCATTTGCGCAGTGTCTTGTTACGCCTTTTGAGCGCTTTAAGCAGGGCATCCACTATTAGGGGGTCAAATTGCTTCCCCTTCTCGTTTTCGAGCTCAGCTTTGATGGCTTGCAGTGAAAGTGTCTGGCGGTGTGGGTGCTCTGAATGCATTGCAGCACCAGTGTCAGCAGCGTTCAAGACCATGGCGTCTTGTGAAAGCTTGGTCGCATAGGCTTCAGCTATAGCTAGAACCATGGCTTCTCTGGAGAGTTGGGCCGCTGGTAGCCCTTCAGGGTAGCCAGTGCCATCATATCTTTCATGGTGGTGTACGATTATGTCTAGTATCTCGTCATCTTTAATAATGGGCTGCAGGATCTGTTTCCCTAGTGTGCAATGCGATTTCACATGCTCGTATTCTTCGGCTGTAAGGTTGTTTCGCTTGTTCAGGACGGACTCACTGACGCCTATTTGACCAATATCGTGGAGAAGGGCAGCTAGTCGAATTTTTTCGATCTTTTCTTCCGGCATACCCAATTCTTTAGCAGTAGCAACGGCTATCTCTGCTACCAGTTCTGAGTGCCCCTTAGAAGAGGCATCCTTGGCTTCTAGGGCCTGGACTAGAGCGTGGATAGCACCAATAAATGATTGCTGTATTTTATCGGTTTGTTCTTTGATTTTCTTTTCGAGATGAGAGCGGTATTCTTTATTTTCCAGGATGAGTCTTCTTCTTCCTAGCGCTCTTTCGATGCTGAGCGAAAGCATGTTGAAATCTATCGGTTTAATCAGGTAATCATAAGCGCCGTTTCTCATTGATTCGATGCCCATGTCAATATCGGCTATGGCGGTTACCATTATGGTAGCAGTATCCGGGTATTTGACCTGTAATTCCCTTAATATTTCTATGCCAGACTTGCCGGGCATCTTGATATCCAGAAGAACAAGATCGAACTGCTCAGCATCTATTTTGCTTAAAGCATCGTTACCATCGCAGGCTGTGGTGCATTCATAATCTTGACTAATTAAATACCTAGAGATGATTTCTCTTACTTGCAATTCATCGTCCACGACCAGAATTTTCGCCTTTTTCATGTCCTGCCCCTATTTGTTACTCTACATTATGCGAAACTACAGGCTTGCAGTAGCAGAATTGTCTAATCCTGTAGAATTTTATAGCATTGGTGTCTTTTGGGCAATCCCCCCTGATGGTCGGTTGCGACGGTTGTATTCTAAGTACCAAGTTCGCTACGAATACTGATGAAGGTGAGAAGGCTGTCTCGGGCAATCATTCCAAGAAGGTTCCCGTTTCTGATGACTGGGAGCTGGTTAATGTTATATTCAGTCAATATTCGCAGTACTGTAGCTAAGTCGTCGTGGGGTCCCACTGATTTCAATTTGTGAACAGGGGTCATGATATCGGCAACAGTTTTAATGGACCACTGGTCTTTAGGTGTGGATTTTATATCGTGGATTGTGACCAGCCCCACCATTTTATCGTTTTCTACCACTGGGAAGCACCGTCGTCCTGAAGTGAGTATTTGCTCATGTACCAGTCTCTGGACGTCGAGTTCTGGTGGGACAGCGGGGCATTCCTGGGTCATGATTTCGCTAACAGTGTGTCCTTTAAGCATGTCGAGGAGTGCTATCTGGCGGTAACTTGTGGTAGCGGCATTTTCAAGGAACCACCCTATAAAAGCTAGCCACAACCCGTTTATCCAGCTACCGTAAAATATTAGTCCTATGCCAATAAGAATGAACAAATAGCCCACACCACGCCCGATATTGGAGGCGATTTTTGTGGCATTAAGTAAAGTTCCAGTACGCCACCATATTAGTGAGCGGAGAACTCGTCCTCCGTCGAGGGGGAAGCCGGGTATGAGGTTGAAAGCGGCAAGAACGAGATTAATCCAGCCAAGCCAGAAGGAGACTGCTTTAACGAAGTCAGGAATGTCTTTGAGATAAAACCAGATAGCTAGAAACACGCCGCCGATGACCAGGCTCGTGAGCGGACCGGCAAGCGCCATCCGGAATTCAACTTGAGGTTGTCTGGGCTCTTCGGTCATCTGCGAGACGCCGCCAAAGATGAACAGTGTAATCGAATGTATCCTGATACCTGCTGCCTGTGCTACTAAACTGTGTGCTAGCTCATGGGCAAGGACTGAACCAAAGAAAAGCAGGCTTGTTACCAGTCCGGCAATTACCGAGGTCATAATATTCCATTCAGGGTATGCTTGGGGAAAGTAACCGACCGTTAGCGCCCAGGTGACGAGGGCGAAAACTATAAACCAGGTGTAGTGCAATCTTAAAGGAATGCCAAATGCCTTACCAAGAGATATGCCGTTTGCCATGACTATTCTATGCTATGCCTGCTACACCTTTAAGTTTAGGGATTTTTAAGTGTGTTTTCAAGTGAGCCTAGCGTGTTTTCTATCGACCTGAATTAACGAAAGGCGTTTAACCGATGTTGCAAAGTGTGATGGTTATCCTAGCCGTTTTAAGAAGATGAGCTTATCATCGCCAGGGGCGTAAAAATCAGGAATCTGGCATATCAATTGGTAGCCTTGAGAGGCATAGAGACGTTTTGCTCTGCTATATTCAGGCCTGGAAGATGTTTCAATGATGATTGTCTTTCCTCTTGCCTTCTCGATTTCTTCTTCAGCGGAATTCAGCAAAGTTTTGCCGATGCCTTTTTGCTGAAAGTCGGGCGATATTACAAGCCAGTAGATATCCCAGGTTGCTTCGGTTAGTGGTGTGTGCCCAAAGCAGATGTAGCCTGCGATTGAAGGGCCAACTTCTGCGACTATCACATTATAGCCTGAGCGTGTTCCGTTATGCAGATACTCATCCAGGACCTCTTCCGCTACAACTATCTCACTGAGATTAAACTCTGGAGTATTGCGCAGTATCTGCATTATCGCTGGCTTGTCCCTCTGTTTCATAGGTCTGTTTGTTGGTTTGACTGTCATGATTATCAAGGGCTAACTGGACTAGTTTTTGGATGAATTGCTCATATTCTATTCCTGCAGTTCTGGCTTGTAGCGCGGCTCCTGAGTCAGGTGATATATCTGGATTTGGGTTTAGTTCCAGGACTTTAAGGCTGCCTTTTGAGTCTAGACGAAGGTCGATCCTGGCGTAGCCTCGGTTGCCTAGGATCTCAAAAGCTGCGAGAGATGTTGCGATTATGTTTTGCTGAAGCTTGTAATCGATGTTGGCTGGACAATGTGCGGTGGTGTGTTTAAAGTACATACTGTCCGGATCCCACTTGGCTGCGAAGGTAAGGATGGCAGGCTTTGTCTCTGGCAAAGAATATACTATCTCTGAGATGGGCAATGTTGTTGGTGGGTTTGTCCCCAGAACCATCACGTTAAATTCCCGTCCATCCAGCAGCTCTTCTACCAGTACTTTGCCTCTGAAACGTTCGCTTGTTACCTTGACCTGCTTTTCCAGCGAAGTTAGATCATAGACAACACTCTCTTCACAAATGCCTGCACTTCCGTCTTCTGAGCATGGTTTCACAATACAGGGGAAGTCCATTGCAAATAGGTGCAGGGTGTCTGGGGTCAGTACCTGGTAATTTGGCGTGTCAATACCTGCTAATTGGAGATGTGTTTTCATTGCTGCTTTATCCAGAGCCAAGGATAGTGCTGCACTGTGACATCCGGTATACGGGATGCCTAGACATGATAGAAAGTCAGCCACGATAGCTTCAGTTTCTGGCTGGGAATCAAAGCCCTCGAAGAGGTTAAAGATTATGTCAGCTTTTATCGACCTGAGTCGTCTTAACGCTGATTGGAGTGGTGGCCTAAGGGGCAAACATGTTGCTTGGTACCCAATTTTCTCGAGTGTTTGGCACACAGCACGGGTGTCGGAAAAAATGCGAAGGGCAGCATTTTTTTCTACCTGAGTATGGCAGCGGTTCAGGTCTGGTGTGTTGTAGATTATAGTTATTTCACCACGCATTGAGGATACCTTTTCAATGCTGAGTTCAGTATTTCCAGAATTAGCTTCTGGTATGTCCAGCCTGACTTGATTGCCATGATGGGCAGGTCACTACTTTTGGGGTTTAATCCAGGCAGCGGGTTTATTTCTAGGAAATATGGGTTTCCCTCATGGTCGAGACGGAAGTCAAGCCTAGCGAAGTCGCGGCAGCCAAGGAGTTTGAACACCTTGAGGCTAGTAGACGTGATGTGTTGTGCAATTTCTGGTGCCAGATTAGCCGGGCACTCATATTCTAGCAAACGTTCCCAGTCTCGTTTCATTTCGAGGGAATACACGAAGTGGTGACTGCCGTTTTTGGGGGCTATGCGCATGATACCCAAGACTTCGGCTGGCGAATTACCCACTATACCTACGGTGATGTCTTCACCAGCGATGAACTCTTCTACCACTGCAGGCTGTTGGTAATGTTCGAGGAGAAAAGCCGTCATTTCTGCTAATTGTGTTGCTGTCTTGGCCACAGAGTTGGTACGGATACCTTTGCTTGAACCTTCATAAGCTGGTTTAACAAAGACTGGAAATGGAAAATCTGTCCAGTCTATATTCGTTAGCTGTGTAGCATCGGTGACCAGTTTCCATCTGGGGGTGTAAATTCCCGCCATAGCTACCAATTTTTTTGTCAACGGCTTGTCCAGGCATATCGATAGACATTGTGGGTCTGAACCTGAATAAGGAATGCTAAGCATTTCGAGGACAGATGGCACCTGTGCCTCTCTACTTTTGTAGTTCCCTATTCCTTCGGCGATATTAAACACGAAGTCCACGTTGTGGTGCAGAATATTATTCAGGAAATCCTTGCCGCCACCCAGTTTAATGACCGAATGACCAATGCTTTCAATAATTGCAGCAATAGCATCTATGGTCTGAGGAGAATCGTATTCTTCCAAGGCGTCATCAAGATAGGAAGACGAGTACAATGCCTTTTCAACCTCTTCTTTAAGATCGTAAGTCAATCCTACTCTCATTTTTATGCTCGGAGTCAGCGTTTCTCCTTATCGTTTTGAGCTTGAGTGCCAATCCGGTGGTATTCAAGGAAATTCGCCTCAGTGATTGGTCTAGGGTTTGCTTCAGGGTTTCGGTACCAGAAGAAACGTCCTTGATAGTTTCTAAGTATCAATTCGCCTTCTGTTTGTGTGAGCAAATAACTAGGTTGGAGGGGGACTTTGCCACCACCATCAGGCAGGTCTATAACAAAAGTGGGTATAGCTAGCCCAGAGGTATGTCCTCGCATTTTTTCTATTATCATAAGTCCGGTCTCAACGGGTGTACGCAGATGCTCCACCCCTTTGACCTCATCGCACTGGAAGAGATAATAGGGACGCACCTTTATTTTGAGGAGATTATGGCAAAGCTTCATCTGTGTTTCCACAGTGTCATTTATGCCTTTAAGTAGCACTGATTGGTTGCTTACTGGTACTCCGGCGCGTAGTAGCTTGTCACACGCAGTTGCAGATTCTGATGTTATTTCGTTGGGATGGTTGAATTGAGTGTTGAGCCATATAGGACCGTATTTCGATAGCATGTTGCACAGTTCATCGTCAATGCGTTGGGGTAGTACCACAGGGAACCTGGTGCCAAGGCGGATTATTTCCACGTGTCTAATCTGTCTGAGTCCAGCGATCACATTTTCAAGACGTGGCGTGGAAAGCGACAAGGGGTCGCCACCGGATATTATGACATCCCTGATTTCCCTGTGCTTTCGGATGTATTCCAGCATGGTTTTGATTTCGGCTGGTGTGCGTATCCAATTGCCGTCGTGCCATTCCCGTTTACGTGTGCAATGGCGGCAGAGAACAGGGCATATATTGGTAAGTACCATGAGCACTCTATCCGGGTAGCGGTGAACCAGTCCTGGAACAACAGAGTCCCTTATTTCTGCGAGGGGGTCTTCGAATCCCCTATCGGACAGGGCTATTTCCTGAAATGATGGTATTACCTGTTTTCTTATCGGGTCATTGGGGTCACTAATATCGATGAGGGATAGATAATGGGGGGTTATGGAAAAGGGATATCTGGAGCTAACTAACTTAAGCTGAGTTTGCTCGTCCTGTGATAACGGTATCAGATTTGCCAGTTCTGTAACACCGGTGATTCTGTGCCGGAATTGCCATTTCCAATCAGACCAATCTTTCTCCGAGACATTGCCAAAAAGTTTGTTTCTTGTGCTGTCATGTGGGGCTCTAACTCCTGAACTTGGAGGTTCTTCATCCTCTACCACCGCCTCATTGCTAGTAGTGGTGGTAAAGCCAGGAGGCTCCTCTTGCTCGTCTTTTATACCAACCGTGTGTCTTGCCACTTATTTCTCTCCTTTCTAAATTCGTATGACTATATTTAGTGCTTTTGATGATACCGTAACACAATTTTTCCCTGCTGTCAATGCCTGTGAGTGTTGACAAAGATTATATTAGGGGTTATTTTATAAAAAAGTTGTTGGTTTAAGGAGCGTCTAACAAAATGAAGATTGGAAAGATAGCGTTAACATTGGTGGCTTTAGTGCTGGTGGTGGCAATAAAACTGTCGCTGTCTCCAGACTCTGTATCTGCGCAGAATACGTGGCATGTTTCTGTCAGTGGAAGTGATGTTGAGGGTGATGGTAGCCATACCAAGCCGTGGCGTACTATCCAGTATGCCATAGACAGAGCTGGCCGTGGTGACACTATTGTTGTGGGTCCCGGAACATATAATGAACAGCTAAATATCAGCAAGAGTATAATTCTAACTTCGCCCACAGGGGATTATTTGACAAGCAGTGTTGTGCTTACTGGTGGTGGTTCAGGGTGGGCTCTCGTAACTGTGGAAAATGCTGCTAGTGGCAGTGTGATTCAAGGTTTTAGGTTTGAGAAGGTTACTTCGAGTGAGGCTGTGATTTTTGGTGATGTTGGTGCTCACGACATCGCTGTGAAGTCGAATAGTTTTGTAGATTGCGCCGGTTCGGCGATTTTTTTATATGACACGGGCGATCGTAACAGTTACAGGGGGTGGCTTATAGCTAACAATCGAGTCGATGGGATAATTGGTACTGGCAAAGCGGGGCTGTGGCTGGGCACACTTGCTGATAGCGAGGTCACGGGCAACACTATTGAGCGCATTAATGGTCCTGCGATTGTACTTCGGCATGTCGAAAATGTGACCATCTCGAACAACCGGATTAGCAATTTTTTGGTCGCTGGTATTCTGGTCCCTGAGACCATTTCTCCTCGTTGGGGCTCGAGGCTGTTTGTTTCAAGTAATCTGATCAATGGTACTGCACAACCAAGCAGGGGACAGATAGAGACACCTGACGGGATACAAATTGTCTCATACGTAACTAGTGTTTACATCAAAGGAAATGCTTTAATCGGCAACGCGAGTGGCTGTGTGGTGTCTGGCAGTGAACCTGTGGCATCGAATATTCATGTCAACTTTAATAGCATTTATGGAAATACCGGTTATGGTGTTCAGAATCTGAGTGGTGGGCAGTTAGATGCTACTAACAACTGGTGGGGAGCAAGCGATGGTCCGAGTAATACTGGCAAGGGTTCTGGGGACGGTGTTTCTCCCGGTGTTGAGTATGAGCCTTGGCTAATGCTAAAGGTAATTGCGGAGCCTAAAAACGTGGTTATCGGAGGAGGGGCTACACTTGATATAGTTGCCGATATAACCCAAAATTCGAGAGGTGAGCGTACAGCGACGCAGGGGCATATTTTTGATGGTACGGAAATCGTCTTTACTACAGAAAAAGGCGTTTTCGACAACAAAGATAGCAGAGTAGTCAAAACGACTGAGGGTGGGAAAGGGTTAGCTGTTTTAACTTCTGGGAATGTAAGTGGTGCTGTTGCAGTATGCGCTGAAGCACCTCACCATTCTGTAGTTCCGAGTGAACAGTATAGGCAGTGTGTGCTTGTCAACTTTGTCATCGGTGCTGCCCAGTCTGTGGCTACACCTACTGGTACAGGGAAGGCCGTTTTCGCTTCCAGTATTGGTAATATTGCCAGGCTTTCACCTCTTTCTGAAAGTGCTGTGAGTTGTGCCAGTAGACCACCGAACATTACCTTTTTACACGGTTTATTTTCCTTTAATGTTGTTGATATCGCTCCAGGTTCCATAGCTACTGTAAGCATTACTTTGCCGGCACCGACGCCGAAAGGTACGCAGTTCTGGCAGTGTAAGCCCGGCAGCGGCTGGTATCAAATACCAATAGGTAGCGATGATGGTGACAATGTGATAACTATAAGCCTTGCAGACGGTGGGATGGGTGATCTCGATGGAATTGCTAACGGGCTTATCGTCGTGGCAGGTGGACCTGCTGTGTCAACCCAGTTGCCTGTGTATTTGCAGGTAAAAGCGCTAGAAGTTAAGCCTGAGAGGGTATACGCTGGTCAGAGTGTGAGCGTGCGAGTGAAGTTGGTTAACAAAAGTAGTGTAGCGGACGCTTATAATTTAGTGGTGAAAATAGATGGACAGGAAGAACATAAGCAGACGGTAAAAGTAGATGGCGGGAGTTCTTTGTGGTATGAGTTTGCGGTGACTAAAACTCAGCCCGGAACTTATGAAGTCAGCATTGATTCGAAGCAAGCTATATTTAAGGTCTTGGGTCCGAGCGAACATCTTTATGGGCCTGTTAGTAGCTGGCTTATCGCAGTGATAAGTATTGTAGTGGTGGTTCTAGTGGGTAGTGGATTGGCTTGGTGGTTGACTCACAGGCGTCCTCAAAGGACAACCGAACAGTAAAGGTCTGTAATGCTGGTTGTCCTGCAGGTGTTTGCCAGTCTAGGGCATTACTCAGAATGCAGTAAAATGTCTTGCTCAGCCTCGTTTTGCCTGCTTTTAAGACTGTACTATATTTTTGCTTATTGGAAATTCCTATTTAAGTCGATTTGTGACCCAACTATTGCCTGTCCAGGTCGAATGTGCTAATCTTTTAGAGATTGGCGTTTATCGCTTTTGGGCTCGATTGTAGGCAGTTTAGATTTTTAAGGAGGTAAAAAGTGAGGGCATGCATTTCTCTTTTGCTGGTAGCGTTTATTTGTGCTATCACTTTAGGACTGGCTTCATGCGCTAAGGCAAAGCCGGTGGAGGTGATAGAATTAACTTATAGCAATTTTTTTCCTCCGACACATTTGAATTCGCTATTAGCGGAAAAGTTTTGTCAGGAAGTAGAAAAGCGCACTAATGGCAAAGTGCGAATTACACATTACCCAGGTGGCTCACTGACACCTGCTGCTGGGGTCTACGATGGGGTAGTTAAGGGGATCTCTGATATAGGCATGTCCTGCTTGGCTTACACTGTGGGCAGATTTCCTGCGTCTGAGATTGTGGATTTACCCCATGCTTATCCCAATGGTTGGGTAGCAACTAAGGTGGCAAATGATTTTTATCACAAATTTAAGCCTAAAGAATTTGAAGATGTGCAGGTTCTCTATTTCCATGCTCACGGTCCGGGGGTTCTGTTTACCACCAAGAAGCCTGTGCGTAAACTGGAGGACCTTAAGGGTATGGTGATTAGGTCTACAGGGATAGGGGCCAAGATAATAGAAGCTTTGGGGGCTAAAGGATATGGTGCCTCACAGGCTGAAGCTTACGAGTTGATGTCCAAAGGGACAATCGATGGCAGCTTCACACCTCGTGAAGTGCTCAAAGGTTGGAAACAGGCTGAGGTTGTTAGATATGTTACCCTTTGCTACGACGTTGGCAATACTACTGATATGTTTGTGGTCATGAACAAAAACAAATGGGAGAGTCTTCCCAGCGACGTGCAAAAGGTTTTCCTGGATGTTAGCAAGGAGTGGATAGATAAGCATGGTATTGTCTGGAATTATTACGACAGAGTGGCGATACAATATTTTCTTACTTTCCCGGATAGGGAACTGATCGAGTTACCTGCTGATGAAATGGGGCGATGGGTAGCGGCAGCCAAGCCCTTGATAGATGAATATGTTCAACAAAAGACAGCGATGGGATTGCCAGCAGCAAGCTATGAGGAATATCTCATCCAGCGCGTTAGATATTGGTCAGAGAAAGCACCCAGTGAGGAATTTTGTGTTGACTGGGTGGAAAAGGAATTAGTGGCTAAATAACAAGTCCGCAGTTAAAGGATTCTAGGGGGTGCTCGATGGGTGTAAGTTGGGCACCCCCATAAGTGTTCTTGGAGTGTTGGCGTGGACAAATTCGAAAAGGTTGTCATTATCCTAAGTAAATGGCTCAATTGGTTTGCTGGGGTGGCGATGGTCTCGATGTTGCTACTTATTGTCGTTGATGTGGTTGGAGCAAAAGTATTTCACAGTCCTATTCCCGGCAGCATTGAGCTTACTGCTTTCTTGAGCGTAGTGGTCATTAGTTTTGCCGTAGCAGAAACGCAGGTTATGCGTGGGCACATTGAGGTGGAATTTCTGGTGTCACGATTGCCCAAGGTCGCCCAGAGGGCTGTTGCTTGCATTATCTATCCGCTGGCGATATTGTTATTCGCCCTGATAGCTTGGAAGAGTTTTGATTTTGGGTATAGCCTTCAGTCAAGTGGTGAGGTATCCATGACACAACGGTTGCCATTTTATCCTCTTCTTTACGGCATAGCTTCTTCTGCTATTGTAGTTTGTCTGGTGTTGGTGGTGCAGTATATAAAGGCTTTGAATTCTGAAAGATGAGTCCGCCAGTTATCGGGATTATCGGCATAATTGTGCTTGTTGTTGTTTTTCTTTTTCGCCTACCGGTTGGCTTTGCCATGGCACTGGTCGGTGTTGCAGGCTTCAGTTATCTGGTGTCTGCCGAAGCAGGACTCAGTGTTCTAGCCCGCGATATTTTTTACACATTTTCATCCTATTCTTTCACTGTTATTCCAATGTTCGTGCTAATGGGATGCGTTGCTTTCACTTCAGGTATGGGGAGACGGTTATATGATGCTAGTTATTTACTATTGGGGAGATTGCGTGGGGGGCTGGCTATGGCAGCCGTGGCTGCTTGTGCCGGTTTTGCGGCAATATGCGGTTCCACCACAGCCACGGCTGCAGCTATGGGAAAAGTGTCTGTACCTGAGATGCGAAGATATGGGTATGATGATTCTTTAGCTGCAGGCTGTGTGGCTGCTGCTGGGACATTAGGTATACTCATTCCCCCAAGTACAGTATTTATTGTCTACGGTGTGATGACCGAACAATCGATTGGGAAGCTTTTTGTTGCCGGTATCATTCCAGGTTTAATCTTGGCGGCTTTATTCATAATTGTAGTCGCTTTGTTATGCAAGTTTAACCCTGGGTTAGCTCCGCTAGCTACGGAGCCAAAAACTGGGGGGTGGAAATCTGGTGCTTTTGCTGGGGTTATCGAAACGTTAGTTCTGTTTACTTTTGTGATCACAGGGCTTTTTCTGGGCTGGTTTAGTCCCACACAAGCTGGCGGTATGGGAGCTGCAGGTGTAATGGTCATCAGCTTGCTCACCCGACAGCTTACATGGAAAGGGTTTTTGGAAGCAGTCAAAGATTCGTTGAGGATAACATGCATGGTGCTGGTCATAGTTGCTGGGGCAACCGTCTTCGGGCATTTCCTAGCAGTTACTAAGATACCGCTTCTTTTATCCCAGCAGGCGGTGCATTTATCACTGTCACCTTTGGCTGTTGTAGGGGTTATAATGGCCATCTATTTGATAGGTGGATGTTTCATGGATGCTCTAGCCCTGGTTGTTCTGACCATTCCTATTTTCTATCCTGTAGTAATTGCTCTAGGCTTTGACCCTATCTGGTTTGGTGTGATGGTTGTACTGGCTACAGGCATGGGTGTTGTCACACCGCCGGTGGGGGTGAATGTATACGTTGTAAAAGGTATAGTGCCCGATGTGGCATTGGAGACTGTTTTTAAAGGAGCCTTGCCTTTTCTTGGTGCGCAACTTGCTGTGGTGGTCATGTTGATGGCATTTCCTGCGATTGCCACTTTTTTGCCCGGTCTGGTAGCATACTGAAATGGAGTCAGGCTGTGAAAGAGACGGAAGCGAGCAATATTTGTGATATGTTAGCTGAAAATGCCAGGCTTTATCCTGACGAGGTTGCTTTGGTGGAGTTGAAGCCTAGCAAGGGGTTCAGGAGGGAGATTTCATGGCAGGAATTTGATAGAAGATCGAACAAAATAGCAAATGCACTTTTGGGGCGTGGAATTCGAAAAGGTGACAAGGTGGTACATTGGATGATGAACTCTATCGAGTGGCTCGTAGTTTACTTCGGTATAATCAAAACCGGCGCATGGGTGGTTCCTCTCAATTTCCGGTTTACTCCCCGTGATTTCAGGTACTGTGCAGAAATATCGGAAGCCAGAATGATAGTCCTGGGAGGTGAATTTGTTGACAGAGTTCAACAGGTGCGGGCACAGTTAAGCACAGTGCAGGACTATATAGTAGCTGGCAGCGATTCTCCTAGGGTGGAGGGAATGGAATCCTTAGATGAGGTTGTTGCTGAATCGTCCGATGGTCCGGTTAGTATCAAGTTAAATAGTGAGGACGAGTGCGGGCTTTATTTCACGTCGGGAACTACAGGACAGCCCAAGCCGATCCTTTTGACTCACGGCAATATGGTCTGTGCAGCTATAACTGAACAAGCGCACCATTATCAGACGCGCGAGGACAATTTTGTTCTCCTCCCGCCTCTTTATCACACCGGGGCAAAAATGCATTGGTTTGGTAGTCTGATGGTAGGCGGTAAGGCTACTATCCTGACCGAAATTAATCCTAGAAATATATTTGAGGCTGTGGATAGAGAAAGGGGGACCATCGTATGGCTTCTAGTACCGTGGGTTCACGATATACTGGTAGCACTGGACAGTGGTGAACTGAAAAAGGAGGATTATGACTTGAGTTGCTGGCGTTTGATGCATATAGGAGCTCAACCAGTGCCTCCAAAGTTAGTCCAGCGGTGGAAGGAGTATTTCCCCAATATGCAGTATGATACCAATTACGGTTTGAGCGAAGCTACAGGTCCGGGTTGTGTCCATCTAGGTATAGAAAATGAAAGGAAGATAGGCGCTATCGGTAAGGCTGGATATAATTGGCAGGTCAGGATTGTAGATGACAAAGGTCAGGACGTGGCTCCAGGGCAGGTTGGTGAGCTTATAGTGAAGGGCGGCGGCGTTATGAAAGGTTATTACAAAAATTCCGAGAAGACGGCGGAAACTGTAAGGAACGGCTGGTTATATACTGGTGACTTAGCCAGAATAGATGAGGAGGGGTTTATTTACCTCGTCGATAGAAAAAGGGATGTCATCATAACAGGCGGGGAAAATATATATCCGGCTGAGGTGGAGGAAATTCTTCATGGGCATCCCAAGATTTATGATGTGGCAATTATTGGAGTTCCGGATGAAAGACTGGGAGAGATAGCAGTGGCAGTTATTGAGCCTAAACCAGGTCAAGAACTCACTGAAGCCGAGGTACAGGAATTTTGCGAGCAGAATCTGGCTAAGCATCTCCGACCAAGGCGGATTATATTTGATAAGGTACCAAGAAATCCTACTGGGAAGATAGAAAAGCCAAAATTGAGAGAAAAAATGTGCAAATTTCTAATTTAAGCCATTGTGCCTGTTCGTGCTATCTTGACAAAACATGATTTTGGTGTTATACTGATTTTTTGCCTGTAGAATATGACGTCTGAGTTATTTACGTAATCTTCCCCGCAATCCGTTGTTGCTAGCTCCGTACTGTTTTCTGAACCCAGGTGCTATAAGACGGTTTTATTGCATTGTTTTACCGAGATAATCACTTTTAAGAAGAGATAAGGTGGTCAAAAAGGAGTACTGTCTTGATACAACGAAAATCTTTTGCTAAGCTGCCTGAAGTTTTGCAAATTCCCAACCTTATTAAGGTCCAACTGGACTCGTTTCGCTGGTTCCAAGAGCAGGGGCTGAAAGAACTTCTGGACGAGGTATCACCTATTCTCGACTTTACCGGAAGTAGGCTGGAGTTACATTTTATAAGCTATGAGTTTCGTCCGTCTGTATACTCGGTGGATGAGTGCCGTGAGCGAGACATGACATATGCTGCTCCTCTTTATGTGAGAAGCAGGCTGATTGTGAAGGAAACTGGTGAGATCAAGGAACAGGATATCTTCTTCGGCGACATTCCTCTTATGACAGATAAAGGTACATTTGTTATTAGTGGTGCAGAGCGGGTGGTCGTTAACCAGCTTGTGAGATCCCCTGGGATATATTTCAGTTTGCAGGAAGACCCTGCTACTGGGCGGGAACTTTGTGTAGCTAAATTGATTCCGGAACATGGTGCTTGGCTGGAGTTTGAAACTTTAGGTAGAAATATAATTTATGTGAAGGTGGACGGCAAAAGAAAGATACCCGTTGTTGTCCTGCTGCGCGCTATTGGCTGTATGGAAGATGGTGAACTGCGTGATATTTTCCATGATGTTGAGATGCTGTCAGGGCACAACGATGTCCAGTCCGGGGTAGAAAAGGACTTTGGAATCAAAACTCAAGAAGAGGCGCTGTTAGATGTTTACAGGCGCTTGCGTCCGGGAGAGTTACCTACTGTTGAGAATGCGCAGACACTTTTGAATAATCTTTTCTTTAACCCTCGGCGCTATGATCTCGGTAGGGTGGGGCGCTACAAGCTTAATAGCAGATTGGGGCTGAATATAGATGAGAATCAACGGTGCTTAACAAAAGAGGACTTTGTTGAAATTGTCCGTCAAATTATGAGGATCAACAATGGATTTGAGGAACCGGATGATATTGACCATCTCCGTAATCGTCGTGTACGCACGGTGGGGCATCTTGTGCAAAACCAGTTTCGTATCGGTTTGCTGCGTTTAGAAAGGACTATTAAGGAGCGGATGAGTATTGTTGGCCCTGAGGCTGCTACTCCAGCTAATCTTATCAACAACCGCCCTATAGTTGCCGCCATGCGTGAGTTTTTCGGTGGCTCACAGCTGTCGCAGTTTATGGATCAGACTAACCCACTAGCTGAGCTTACACATAGACGCCGTCTTTCAGCGATGGGGCCTGGAGGGCTCAGTCGGGAGCGTGCTGGTTTTGATGTGCGAGATGTGCATCATTCTCATTATGGTAAAATCTGCCCTATAGAAACACCGGAAGGTCCAAACATCGGACTGATCGGCTCCCTTGCGACTTATGCATCCATTAACGATTATGGGTTTATTCAGACTCCCTATCGCAAAGTGCTTTGTGAAGTCCTTAACACCGTGGAAGAATTGAAGGGTAGGACTCTTGCTGAGGATGTATTGGGGGCGGGTGGGGAGTTGATCGCATCAAAAGGTACTTTGGTTACGAAAGGGATCGCTCAAAAGCTTCAAGCATTACCACCCCGCAAAATCAAAGTAGTCCCCTTTGTGTCTGGTGAAATTGTTTACCTGACCGCTGAAGACGAAGAACGTTACACGATTGCGCAGGCCAATGCACGGCTCAATGAACGGAATGAGTTTGTTGAAGAAAGAGTTGGAGTAATGAGAGGCGGAAAGTATCTTAAGGAGCCAGCCGAGAAAGTGGACTTGATGGATGTTTCACCAAAGCAGATATTTAGTGTTACTACCTCACTTATACCATTCCTTGAGCATGATGACGCTAACCGAGCTCTGATGGGGTCGAATATGCAGCGCCAAGCGGTCCCTTTGATTTGCCCTGAAGCTCCGATCATTGGGACAGGGATGGAAAAAGAAGTAGCCAAATATAGTGGTCAAGTGGTCTTTGCTCGTGGAGATGGAAAGGTCGTGTCTGTTAGCGGAGACAGGATTATTGTCCGTGAGGATGATGGCGAAACGCGAGTTTACCCGCTGATTAAATTTTCCCGTACCAATCAGGGTACATGTATTAATCAGAGACCCGTGGTTTCTAAAGGTGACACGGTTAAGAAAGGGCAGGTTATAGCTGATGGTTCAGCTACGGACCAAGGCGAGCTTGCCTTGGGGCAGAATATACTTTGCGCATTTATGAGCTGGCACGGTTATAACTTTGAGGATGCGGTTATCATAAGTGACAGGTTAGTCAAGGATGACAGGTTCACCTCCATACATATCGAGAGGTATGAGATCGAAGCCCGTGAAACTAAGCTTGGTCCGGAAGAAATCACAAGGGATATACCTAATGTTGGAGAGGAGAGTCTACGTGACTTAGATGAGTTCGGTATTATCCGTGTTGGCGCTGAAGTCGGGCCTGGTTCTATATTGGTAGGCAAGATCACTCCTAAGGGAGAGACTGAACTTACTGCTGAGGAGAGGTTATTACGTGCTATATTTGGTGAAAAAGCGCGCGAGGTCAAGGATAGCTCTTTGAGGGTACCACATGGTGAGTGGGGTAAGGTGATCGATGTGAAGGTATTTTCCAGAGATAACCATAGTGATTTACCTGCTGGTGTGCATAAGCTTGTACGCGTGTGGGTGGCACAGAGGAGAAAAATTTCTGTCGGCGATAAGATGGCAGGTAGGCACGGTAATAAGGGTGTTATATCTTGCATTGTACCAGAGGAAGATATGCCATTCTTACCCGATGGAAGATCAGTTGACATAATTCTTAATCCTATAGGTGTGCCATCTCGTATGAACATAGGTCAAATCCTTGAGGCGCATTTAGGCTGGGCTGCCGAGGCTCTTGGCTTTAAAGTGCTCAATCCTATTTTCGATGGGGCAACCGATACGACTATAGAAGATGCTTTGGCAAGGGCTTGGATAGT
>DAOUAI010000131.1:0-8995 GCA_034433775.1 Dehalococcoidia bacterium | reverse complement strand
CGGAAAGCCTCGCGAAAGACCCTTCCCTTCTCCGGGGACAGGTTGATGACGCAGTTGGAGATGACCACGTCAACCTCTCCATCGCGCAGAGGCAGGTTTTCGATCTCACCCAGCCTGAACTCCACATTGTCGAAATGGCTGATGCGGGCGTTTTCCCTCGCCCGCTCTATCATCTCAGGGGTCATGTCAACGCCGATGACTTTTCCTCCGGGACCAACTTTCGCCGCCGCAATGAAACAATCAAAGCCGGCACCGGAGCCGAGGTCTAGCACTGCATCACCAGGCTTTAGCGAAGCGAAGGCTATAGGGTTGCCACACCCAAGCCCCAGGTCCGCCCCCTCAGGCACTTCGGCTACCTCCCCTGCGCCATAGCCCCGCTGTGCCGCGGTGTGCGTGCCACAACAGAAGGTCGCAGGACCGCAGCAGGAAGTCCTTTCCCTGGCTATTCTGCCATAACCTTCTCTGACGATTTTCTTGACCTTGTCCTTTTTCATCTGTTTACTCCTTGCCCGATTTATTTTACCTTAAAGAAAGGTATCACACCTAACTAAATTACTGCATCCCCAACAAAGCGGCGCATACCGTGATTTTTTAGAGCAAGCTCGCCCCTGGGTGCCATCCCGTCTATCTGAACGGACTCAGCCAGCCCACGCCAGCTTCCGTTTAAAATACAGGGCAACATTCACCAGGGTGATGAGTATCGGCACTTCGAGCAACGGACCTATCACCCTGGCAAAAGCCTGCCCTGAATTGATGCCAAAGATAGCGACCGCTACCGCTATCGCCAGCTCGAAGTCGTTCGAGGCAGCGGTAAAAGCCACTGCTGTTGACTTAGGATAGTTGGCTTTCATCCTGTAAGCGATGAAGAAGGTGATGAACCACATAAAGAAGAAGTAGATGATCAAGGGGACGGCGATTCTGGCAACATGCAGCGGCAACTCCACGATGTATTCTCCCTTTAACGAGAACATCACCACGATGGTGAATAGCAGCGCCGCCGGTGTTATCAGGCTGAACCTGGGAATAAAGGCATTTTCAAACCATTCCCTGCCCTTATAGCGCAACAGACTGAACCTGGTAGTAATCCCCGCGATAAACGGGATGCCAAGGTAGATAAATACTGTCTTTGCCGCCTCAGCGATGGAGATGTTCGCGTTGACCCCCTCAGTAATGCCCAGCTTGCCCAGCAGCAGGGTGATAAAAATGAAGATGTACACGGAGTAAAGCAGGACTTGAAAGATAGCGTTAAAGGCTACCAGCCCCACAGCAAACTCCCTGTCGCCTTGCGCCAGCTCATTCCACACGATGACCATGGCGATGCAGCGGGCTAGCCCCACCAGGATGACCCCCATGATGTAATCGGGATAGCCCCGGAGCAACAAGACGGCGAGCACAAACATCACAATGGGACCCAGTACCCAGTTCTGAAACAATGAGAAGCCGAGGAACTTGACATCGGTGAATACCCTGTGCATCTCCTCGTACTTTACCCGTGTCAGCGGCGGGTACATCATCAGGATAAGTCCGATGGCTATCGGTATCGAAGTAGCGCCTACCTGAAGGGAAGTGATGAAGCCGGACACCTCGGGCACGAAGTAGCCCAGCCCTACACCGAAAGCCATGGCTAGAAATATCCATAGCGTGAGAAAGCGGTCCAGTATGGACAGCAGTCCGCTGGTACTTTGGGATCGTCCTTCACTCATTGCCTGCTCCTTTCTTGTATTAAGGTTCTAGCAGTTTAGCCAGTGCACGGCGGTTCTCAGCGAATTCAGGCTCGCTGAGATACGGGCAGTCATCAAGCCTCAGCTTGCCCTTTGACAGGTCGATGGCAAAGGCGAGACAAGTCCGTTTGCCACATCTCTGGCAGTCGGTCTGGGGGAGAAATTTGTGCAACACGAGTCCCAGCGATAGCTTGGACTTGCCAGGTTGAGCGGCTTCAGGGTGCGCCTGCGGTTGCTCCAGTTTGGTGACGATTTTATGGCATATCGGCGGCTCTGGGTAGGCACCGATGTCATAAACCGTGTAGCCCATAAACTGCGTCGGCTCCTCCTGATAGCAGGCGCGCACCGCCTGCTCGACCGTTTTCGCGTCCAGCCCCGGTGCCCGCAGATCGGTCTCACCGGGCTTACACAGCAAATTGATTATGGTGACGATCTGGTTATTGAACCGGTGCACCAGCTCCGGTGGTACGTTGGAAAGGTATGGGGTGAGAGCAGTGGAGCCAATGATGCGCCGAGTCTCATCGATGCCATTCTGTTTCAACGCCAGCAGGGCTTCGCCCGGCAGATGTCCGGCTGACTCCCTGCCGCAGAGCACCATATAGCGGATATTAGGGTTGGCAACGATATTGCAGATTATCTTCTCGATGCCGATGTTTTCCGTCTGTAGCATCCCGGAGAGGGCGGCTCCGGAATCCACCCCGACCATCACCAGCTCGTTAAGCTCCTTAGGTATGGCAAAGTCAAAGGTGTCGAGGATAACACACACCGCTACCGGGGAATAGTCGTTTCCCCTGACATAGCGCCCTTCCTCTGGAGGATAGCCCTCCGCCGGTCTTACCTTAAGCATCGTTTGTTCAAAGACCATGGTGCTAAGACAGTACCCAGAGCACCACATAATAGATACCCACGCCGATAAAGACCACCGCCATTACTATGCGGGCGATTCTCTCACCCCTAGACACCGTATTAAGCCAGGAAGCTGCCTTCGAAACACCAAAGGAGATAAGTGCGCCGAAGACAAGGACCGGTAGCCCGGTGCCGATGGCAAATACAGCCGGCAGGACAATACCGCCTTTTGTGGTCAAAGCCAGCGGTATCAACACCATGAAAAACAGAGTGGCACTTACCGGGCAGAAGGCAAGAGCGAACAGCGCCCCGAGTGGAAAACCGCCCACCATGCCCCAGTCAGCAACTCTGCTCCCCATCGACGAAATCCGGTTGCCCCCCACGTTGAAGGCAAACCTGTCGATAACCAGCAGGACTATTCCCACTACTATGAGAAAAGGTCCCAGCGCCCTCTCACCAAAGAGCTGGAGGGAATTGGCTATCAGCGGCGTCTCCAGTCCGATGGCAAGGATAAGAACGCCAAGCAGACTATAGGTAAACATACGCCCCAGTGTGTACAGGGTGCCAGTCAAGGCAGCATATTTAACATCGGTCACCCGACGGCTGATGTAAGCCATGGCAGCGATATTGGTGGCTAGTGTACAGGGACCGATGGCAGCAAGGAGACCGAGAAGCAGTGCTGAGATGACCGGTATGTTGCTGGAGGTAAGTCCTGAAGGCAACATCTATATTTCCCCGTTGAGGCTTTTAGTAATGAGTTCACGGAGGAAAGACCTGAGTCTCTCCGGGTCGTCTCTAAGGGCCCATATCTGATCTACGGGGTATGTCCTCTCTTGCTTCCCACGATACTCGGTGAAGAAGAGCTGGAACAAATAGGCGCGGTACTTTGCCACCAGCTCCTTATTAGCTGGGTCGTCGGAGATTACCGATTTGTAAACAATCTTCCCGCTGGCTTCCTCTCTGGCAAAATCAAGGTAGACGACCTGTCTGATATAGCCCTCCATCACTGCCATGCAGTGGCAGGCATTAGCCCGGTGGAAGTAGACTATCTCCAGCCTGTCCGGTGGGGTCGACGGTTTTTCGTCCACTGTTTGTGCCGGGGCAGGGGCAGCACAGGCTGGAAATAGAGCAGCTAGCAAGAGGACTAACAGGACGGGGTAGACCAATTTCAATTGTGTGGTCATTAATGTTCTCCTATCTTATTTGCTTTACCATTTCTTCAATCTCATCGACGCTTTCAAAGGCATCTTCCTTAATCGCCCAGATGACCCCTTCTTTGTCTATAGCGAAGGCGGCGGGTGCACCGTGGCGGTAATTGATGCACACCTGCTCATCGGCATCTATGAGTATGGTATAGGTGATGCGGCGGGTGCTGAGCAGTTTCTGTATCTGGTCTCTGGCATCACCGACATGTACCGCTAACAGCACCATCTCATCACCGTGCTTGTCTTGAAACTCCTGTAAATAAGGTATCTCTTGGATGCAACCTTCGCAGTGCACCACCCAGAAGGTAAGCAACACCGGCTTGCCACGATATTGGCTTAAGGTGACGGTCTCGCCCGTCATGGTCTGCAGGGTGAAATCAGGAGCGATTTTTCCTACGTCCGGGGCGACATCGCCTCCTGAGATAGGTGGAGTCACGCTCCCATCTTCAGACGGCGCTGTCCTGGCGCAGGCGGGAAATAACAATACCCCAGCACATAATAGCAGCGCTGCCGCAATCAACCTGGTCCTTACACGGGACATTCTCATCTCCTTGCACCGCGTGGTCTTCTTTGCACAGCAGATGACCTAAGCTTTATTCGCCCCTTCCTTGTCCAGGGCGTTGATGATGAGCTGGGTGACCTCAGCTTTGGAGAGCACCTTGCCGCTGCTCACCGCTTGCCCGTTTATCACCAGCCCCGGTGTCATCAACACATTATACTTCATAAACTCTTTAAAGTCCTTGACCTCTTCCACAGTGGCATCGATGCCCAGCTCTTTCACCACATCCTTTACCGTCTTTTCCAGTTGCTGGCACTTAGCGCAGCCAGGTCCCAGGATCTTGATATTCATATCTTTTCACCTCCTGCTTTAAGAAATCTAGCGTATCGAACATTTATTCTATCAACTATCATTTTTCTTACAAAATGAAGCCGGCTATCCAGCCCACCAGCGTGCCCAGGACTACAATGGTGGGGATATAGACCAAGGCTTTTTTGACTCCAAACACCTTGGCGATCGCCAGCCAGTTGGGTAAGCTGATGCCGGGTCCGGTGAGCAATAATGCCAGAGCCGGACCTTTCCCCATGCCCAGGTTCATCAGAGTATCAACGAAGGGTGCTTCGGTCATGGTGGCAAAATAGGAAATTGCCCCGATCATGGTGGCAAGAAATGACTGGCGCAAGCCAGCACCGCCAAGCCAGGTCTCAATCCACTGCTGAGGGAGCACCGCCCCGATAATACCCACGATAAACACCCCCAAGAGCAGTAGCGGAAATATCAGGCGCACGAACCACCAAGTTTCCCGGAGCCAGGACTTAATTTTCTCCAGTTCGATGGTTTTCCAGGTATATAGCGCTACTACCGCCAGCCCTACCGCCCATACCACTACCTTCTGCCAGTAAGGTCCTTGCGTCACAATGTAGTTGGGTGCCAGCAACCACAGCACCAGCAGTACTAGCAGGATGAGCGGCTTGCGGCTTATCAACGCTGTGCTGCCGCCGTTCGTCTGAAAGGCCGGGATGCGGTCCTTTTCCTCGCGATGGAAGGCGTAAGCCATTACCAAGCCGACGATAAAGGACATAACTAAAGCACTTATCAGCCTGGCGATGACCATCTTTGCCCCCAGTATCGAGCCAGTATATACCAAGGAGAGGATATTAGCCGCCGGCGCCACCCAGAGGATGATGAAGGCAGGACCGATGCCGGCACCACCATAGTATATACCGCTCGACACCGGTATTACGGTACAGGAGCAGGCAGCGACAAAGAAACTGCCACCGGCGGCAATGCCAAAGGCAGTCACCTTTCTAGCCGCTGACCCCAGGTAGCTGATGATGCTTTCCCTCGCCATAAAGTTCACTATGCCACCAGCCAGCAAAAACGCGGGTATGAGGCAGGTAAGCACATGCAGGGCTATGTAGTCCTTGAGAGCCATCAACCCGCCAAACAGCGCATTTATAACTATTTCCATCATGTCCCTCTTTCTTTATCTCGTCGTTGCCCCGTTTGTTATGCTTGCGGGAGTATCAGGAGTAGCATTGTGAGTTAACGGCACAGCCCGGTATGACTCGCTGAGTGTTCCTTAATCTCTCTCTGTCCCGGGCTGCTACCGGATTATGCTCCAGACCTTTTCTCACCGCTTCTACAACGTCCTTATAATATCCTCCAAGCTCATCCTTATCTACGGAGTACAGCGCCCACAAGCCCACCCGCCTCAACTTAAGTAGCCCGGCATCATAGAGGGCGCTCAGATTGCGCGAGGCACGCGACTGCGAGATACCCAGCACTTCCATCACCTCGCAGACGCAGCACTCCCGCTCCAGCAGCAGGTTCAATATCCTCAGCCGAGTCTCGTCCGATAGCGCCTTAAAAACTTTAACCAGTTGCCGCATGGTTCTTATATGCAAATCTTCACATTTTTGCATATTATAGCCTGAACACGAGAGTTTGTCAACAGAATTTGCCCACCCCGTCTTCCTCCCCCTTGACGGGAGAGGACTAAGGTGAGGGTGAAAATTCCTCACTCCGTCATATTCTGTGTATATCACCCGCCTGTCTGAACGCGTCTAGGTGGTTCCCGTTATATCAGCAGCGGAGTGTAAGGACCCGGCGGACTAGTCTTCAGATATGGGTTCTGGCTCGTAGACCCGTTCCTCTGCCAGTTGCTCCTTGCTGAGAGCGACGTCAGCCTCTATGTCCCTGCCCACCACGCCTCTTTCCAGAATCTCCTTGTAGTATTCGTGCTGGATGATCAAGTTCATGATCTCGTTGGTGCCCGTCCAGATCATTGCCAGTCTGGCTTCCCGAAGTGCTCTTTCCACGGGATAGACATTGGTGTAGCCGATGCCTCCCAAGATTTGCATAGCATCGTTCACCACCTCCCACTGTGTCTGCGTTGCCAGCTTTTTGACCTCGGAGACCAGCCTTCTCTGATAGCCGGGGCTACCCACCTTTTCATCTATAGTTTTAGCAACCGCATAAGCAAGAGCATCTGCGGCATCGAGTTTGGTTATGCAGTCGGCGATTTTGAAGCTGACGCCTTCGAAGTTCCTTATCGGCTGCCCGAAAGCCTGCCGCTTGCTGGCATATCTAGCAGCTATCTCAAGGATAGCCCTCGAACCGTCTATGCCACCGGAGACCAATCTCTCCGGCACCATCAGTCTGTAGAAGATCCTGGCACCTTCGTTTTCCCCGCCGATGAGGTTCTCCTGAGGTACCGGCGTTTCACGAAAGACCAGCCTCCCCGTGCCCGTGCCACGGCAGCCCATAAGCCCGTAAACGTGTCTGACCTCAACGCCAAAATCCCTCTCCACGATAAAGGCGCTGATGGCATCGCGTCCGCCGCCCGGATTGGTAACGGCAAATACTAGAAAGAAATCGGCACCTTCAGCGCCGACCACGAAACGTTTTTGCCCGGTGAGGTAGTAGTAACCACCTTTCTTTTTAGCTACTGTGGTAGCGCCGAAGAAGTCGGAGCCGCCGCGGGGCTCGGTAAGAGCTTCCCCCGCCCACTGAGTACCGGCGATAAGCGGCTTTAAGTACTTTTCTTTCTGTGCTTCAGTGCCAAAAACGTTGAGAGCCTCGCCGACGATAGACACCATGGAGTAGAGGCAGGCGAAGGGCACACCCAGCTTGCTTACCTCCCCAACAGCGAGTAGTTCCTCCACCCAGCCCAGCCCCCTGCCACCGTATTTTTTGGGAAACCGTAACCCGAGAAGATCTCTCCTCCCCGCTTCTCTGACAAACTCGTAAGGAAATTTGACCTTGTCGGCGTCCATATCGAGAATGAGCTGGCGCGGGACGCTTTCGACAAACTCCTGCACCTCCTGTTTCAGCCTTCTCTGCTCTTGTGTGAAGAATACTTCCAACATAGCTAACCTCCTTGGCATCAAGTGATGGCGATACACCCATTAGTCACAACGTGATTGTACCTTTTTCTTATCTGGTTTGCCACCGCCCTGAATCAGTCTTCCCCTTGGCAGACCGTTATAGAATCGGGTATGCTTTTGTGGGTTGGGTGGCTGCGGTGGTAGGGTAAGAGTAAAAGAAAAGGAGGAGCCTATGCAGAAGATAAGCAAAAATGTATATGCTGAGACCGGATTTCGCGGGTGCAATGTCGGCTTCGTCATCACCGATGAAGGGGTGGTCATGATCGATACTCCCATGATGCCGGTAGATGCCGTAAAATGGCGGGAAGAGGTTAGCAAGCATGGTAAAGTCCGCTATTTGATAAATACCGAGCCGCACGGTGACCACTTCACGGGCAACTACTTCTTCGAGGGTACGGTGGTAGCCCACGAGGGCACCAGGAGGGCGGTGCTAGCCGCTTCAGCGGAGCAGCTCAGGGAACGCCTGAAGCAAGCTTCGCCGGAGAGCCTGCCTCTGCTTGAGAATTTCAGCTATAGACCACCGACCGTTACCTTCACCCAGCAGATGACTCTATACGTCGGGAGACACACTTTCCAGCTTATCAACCTGCCCGGGCACACGCCCTACCAGGTAGCCGTCTTCATCCCCGAGGAGAAAGTGGTGTTCACTTCGGACAATATCTTCTGCAAGGTGCAGGCATGGCTGCATGAGGCGCTACCTTACGAGTGGCTGGACTCGTTGAAGAAACTTGAGCAGCTTGAAGCGGACGTGCTGGTGCCGGGACACGGGGAGGTCTGCGACCGAGGCTATATAAAGGAGATGAGTGCTTTTATTCAAGACTGGATCGATGCAGTAAGCACCGCTATCAAGCAGGGGATGAGCCTGGAAGAGGCACAGGAGAGGGTCTCGCTTCTCGACCGCTATCCCATGCAGCCGGGCAACGAGGCGATGGCACCTTTCGTCCAGCGCATGAACGTGGCACGGCTGTACCAGGTGCTTAAACGGTGACAACTCTTAAGTAAGGAGGTAAAAATGAAAGTCGTTGCTATCGGAGGCAGCCCCAGACCGAGCGGCGTGACAAATTATCTGATAGACCAAGCGCTGGAGGAGCTGGCTGCACAGGGAATCGAGACGGAGAAGATTGTGCTGAACCAGTACAAGATCGGCTTCTGTCAGGCGCACAATAACTGCGCCTCGTTTACTGAGTGTCAGCAGAAGGACGATGTCCCCTGGATACTGGAGAAGTTCGCCACAGCCGACGGCGTAATTATCGCCAGCCCGACCTATTTCGGGACCATTTCGGCACAGATAAAAGCGTTCATGGACAGAAGCTTCTTTCTGTTTACACATGGCAG
>DAOUAI010000130.1:0-6861 GCA_034433775.1 Dehalococcoidia bacterium | reverse complement strand
GTTTGGGTAACATTGTATGTGTTGCTAACAGCACTGTCTTTATCGTGGAGAACGATGAGATCAAAATGCTCGCTTTCCAAGTAGTTTCTGATGGCATCTTCTCGCCCTCCCAGGTGGATGTTCAAAATTACAAGTTGTGACAAGTGCTTATCGGCGACCTCTTGGATTATAGGTAGCTTTTTTCGGCATGCAGGGCACCACATGCTCCAAAAATTCAATACCACTGTTTTACCATAAAGGCTATGGAGAGATATAGTCTCACCATCTAAAGATTGTAGTGTGAAGTCCGGAGCGCGCTTTGTTGGCTCAGGTGCTATAGCTAGAGAGAATACCCCCTCTTTTTCAGTGGTTGTCTTTTGACCATGGGCATCTGTGGCTTGTATTCTGAAATAGCAGGTGCTTTCTGGGGAAAGGTCAGTAATGGTGACTTTATGTTCGGAGGTGAGTTCGTTGTCTACTATCCACTTTTGCTCGTTGGAATTAGCTGACCAGTAGGCGATTTCGGTAGTGGTCGGTCTGCAGGTTGTCCAGGTGATGGTGAGGTTGGAGTCGCTGACATCGGTGATGACGATATTTGAGATACAAAGCGGCTCTTTGGGTGACATAGTGATGAAGTTATAAATTATAGAATCAGGTTGCTTATCTCTGAGCAATACCTGAAAATGATAATCGGTGGCTGGCAGAAGTTCGTCAAGGAAGATTCTATGTTGAGTCTCTGGAAAAGCAGTTGACCAGGTTCCTATTTTGTTGTTTTGCTCGTCGTAAAGTATTAAGGTGACAGTTTCCGGTTTGTTCAAAGTTATGCTGACGAGTGCAGTGGTATCTGACACTTCTGCCACAGTGACACTTAAAACTCTTGGGGTCAAGTTTAAAGCTGCAAAGTAAGAAGTGGTCCCGGCTATGATAAAAAATATAGCAATTGTGCTTATCGCCCACCGCCAGTCAGTGGTAATGTTCCTCCATATCTTTTTGGTCTTATTGCCCAGTGCCTCTGCATATCTACGGCTCAGTTGCCTGATTCCGTATTGGCTGATGTCCAGTCTTAAGGTAGTGAGACTAGCTTTGATTTTGGAGACAATGGTCATAAATCTCGCCTGGCTGGAGAGGAAGTTTACCGGACACAAGGCGATGACAGTTAAGGCAAGAAGCAAAAGAATGCTGTCGATGGCGAGCGACTGTGTCGGAGTGAGGTGACCGAAGATGTTTTCCCAGATGCCAAAACAGCTGGCGCAGGTAGCATAATGTTCTTGCAGTATTGCCCAGATGTTCGTTGAGGCAAAAGCAGCCAGCAGAGGGATACATAGTGTAGCGGCGAGGCGGGGCACAAAGCCCAGAAGCAACGCGATGCTAAGTAAAAGTTCTGCGCTCGGTATTACGTAGGGCACAAACACGTAATATAGAAAATCGAGCATCCAGGGTGCGAGGAGTACCTGCGGGGTTACCGAACTGACAAAGTCAACGATCTGTGCGGGCGTTTCATGTGGAGCAAGCAGTTTGCCACTTCCTGAAGCGAGAAAAACCAGCCCGATGAGCAGGCTGGCAACCAGACTTACTTTATTCGCTACTTTTCTCAGCTGAACCATCCTCGTCTTTTGCGGCGATACGCTATGTATTTTAGCACACACGGCAGATGATGACAAAAGCTAGTCTGTGCATCAGACCAGTAACGGGGTCCTACCGGCTGGTTGAAATAAGGTTCCAGTCACTTTACAATGTCTGGGTTAAATATGAAGGCTTCACCCGAGTGCTATACTTGCCTGGAAAGGTTAGCCTTTCAGGCTGCTATGCTGGCAACATCTGACGAGATGTTGCGTAGCCGAGCTATAAAGGAAGGTCTGGAAGTTTTAAAGCGAAGCTTTTCGCTAGACAAAGTTACTATTGTGGTTGCTACTGAAATCCATAATGTTGTGAAGGCTGTGACCCAGAACCCCGATCCCTATCAGCAGATGAAAGAGATGGAGATAGCTGTGGCTAAAGAGATTACAAGACATTTGCATCCGGACGAAGATGATTTATATAGCTGCCTTAAGTTTGCTGTACTTGGCAATAGTGTGGACTTTTTTAAGCCGCTTGATGAGGTGAAGGGGGCGGTGAGGCAAGAGGTGAGATTTGCGATAGACGATCGGGAACGTTTCGAGCGCAGGTTATGCAGTGCCAGGAGCGTCCTTTATCTGGCAGACAATGCTGGTGAGGTCTTTTTCGATTTACCATTGGTCAGATGGCTGAGACAGCGTGTTGGGGTCAGCTATGTGGTCAAGGCTGCGCCTGTGCAGAATGATGTTACTTTGGATGGCATAAGAAGGTTGGGGCTTGAAAATGAGCTGGGCAGGATAATAACCACTGGTACTGCTACACCGGGCATTGATCTCAGTCGGGCGTCAGCCGAGTTTAAGGATGAATTTGCACGTGCTGATTTAGTGCTGGCTAAGGGGATGGGATATTGGGAATCGCTTTCGGAACTGCCGTCTGAGGGCAGGATTTTTTATTGCCTCAAAGCTAAATGCCAACCTGTAGCTGAGTCGCTTGGTGTACCTGTAGGAAGCTATGTGGCCAAATTACGTTAACGGATGTCTGTCGTTTAAGATGATATGTATTGTAGTATCTGGTCGAGGCTGGTGATTCTAGGGCAATCGGTTATTTCGGGGAAATAGTTGTTCCGGTCGATAAGGACAGCTTGCATACCGACGCTGCGTGCGCCAACTACATCTATTTCATACTGGTCGCCCACATAAATTGTTTTTTCCGGTTGCAGTTTTGCTTTATCTAGGGCTGCCAGAAATATTTCGGGGTTGGGCTTGTCGTAGCCGACCTCACCAGAAGTGGTCTTCAGGTCGAGGTAAGGCTGAAGCCCGAGGCGCGAAAAGGTAACATCCATATCCTGGATTACGTTTGAGATCAGTCCTGTTAAGAGCCCCTGCTCCTTCAACTTCTGTAGTGTTGGCAAGGTATCATCGTATACTCTAAGTTCCCACTTATGTTTTTGCAATCTGGGTATTATTTGCAAAGCCACATCCTGACTGACATCAATCCCAGCACCTTTCAAAATCTTGGTAACGTACTTTATATAGAAGTCGAGCCTTTCTTGGTCAGACCTTTTGTCTAGAGGTAGGCGGTTGCTCTCCTGACGCATGTACAGGTCTGCATCAGATAAAGAGAGAAACAATTTTTTAGGTTCGGCTTGAATGCCCATCTCCCTGCAGATTTCAGCATACACTTTCTCACGTGGCGGTTGATGGCTAGCCAGGGTGTTATAGAAATCGAAGAATATCGCTGTGACCATGCTAGCGAAGAATTATGGGACAATTGCAAAGGTATGTCAAGTTTACAGGTCGATCAGTCCGGTCTGGTTCCAGGTTAGCCCATTGTTGGTGCTCACAGAGAAAGCGCTCTGGTCGTGGCTGCCTGCACCTGTGGAGCTAGTACCGCAGTAAGCTATATTACCGTCCGGTGACCAGGCGACTCTGGCTTGACCTGGTCCGGTGGGTGGTTTCTGGCTTCTTTGCCAGGTGGGGCACGAAGAGAATGGGTCTGGAGCAAAGTACACCTGTGGACCGCGAAAAACGCCTGTCTGTGTGCTTGTAGCAGCCCCTGCAAGCAATTTACCACGGCTGAAAATCCCGTAGTGTGCTAAGCTGCATATTACATCCGGGGCGGTTAAGATGCGATAGCAAACTGTATCATCGAGCCGGTATACGCCGTCATTAGGATTGCCAAAGCTGGTGACACCTGGTGGGTTATCACTCCAGCAGGCGTAGACATGGCGGTGCCAGGGGATTGCGCCTGAATAGTCGGCAGGTAAAGCTATGTCCGCGTAAGTGAGGGGAGTACCTGGGGTGTCCTGACCTGACTGGCAAATTTCCAGCGGATAACCTGTCCACGTGTTCCATTGTGTAGTATTGCCACCAAGGTCTCTGGTGCCGATATAAAGGTAAGTATCTTCAGTCGGGGGTTTGCTGGCGACGATAGCCAATAGTGTGAGATCAGCAGCAAAATTAGGCGAATACTTGAGAGCGAAGACATCGACGCCTGATATTGGTGCTGGTAGCCATCCTGCAGCCCCGCTACTCATATCATGCCAGCCACCGGGGAAAGCGCTGACCATGGTTGTCCAGACTCTACCAGCGCCACCTCCGGTCGAAGTGCCAGCGGCTACCTCCCATCGCATCTCTCCATAGGATGGTGAAATAGCGAGGCAGGTTATTCGTTCACCTACACTTAATCTGCTACCCAGTCCTGTGCTGCTGAAGTTGCTGCCGCCGTTTGTTGATATGTAAACCTCTTTGCCACTATCTGTCACTGCTGCAATGATGCGGTGGTCATCCGGGGCTACAGCAAGCCCGGACCACAGAGGTGCAGCTCCTAATGTCCCTGATATGTCTTTCCAGTTGATGCCGCCGGGTTCGGACTTATATAGCCTGGCATTTATTGAGTCAAGCGCATAGACCGTATTGTTATAGGTTACAGCGATGTGGTTCACATCACCCCCGGGGACTATCAGGAGATGGCTGGGGACCGGAACGAAAGCCCCTTCTTTCTCTGGTTCCGGTTTAGGAATCTCTATCACAAACTTGACCATCGCTGGAGAAGGGTCTACGTTGTTGGCAGAATCTCGTGCCTTTACATAAAATGTATAGGAGCCGGCGGGAAGGTCTGCATATGTTTTTGAAGTGTTTGAAGTGAATGGTGAGTAGTCAGGATCGTAGCCTTCGAGGAAGCAGGAATAGGTCAGCTCTGTGGTTGGTGTTGAGTTATCATTGCCCAGCCATTCAAAGGTGACGTTGTTATAGTTGATCTTCTCTGCTGGTAACCGGGTCAGCGTTGTTTCTGGTGGTGTAGTGTCCTCTTGATGGGATGGGGTAGGGGGCGATGGTGGGGGCGGTGGTGGCTGTATCTGATAGCAGCTTGGGCCTGCCAGCCATATCAAAAGGGCGATGGCTAATAATGCAGCCTTTACTGTGAATTTATGCCTCGCTTTCATCAAGCTAATTCTAGCAGGCTCAGGGACATAGTTCCAAATTTCAGTGGTATTTGGTTATTTCTTAACAGCTTCTTAAGCAGTCTTTGACACTATTACATAAAGTTGGTAATCTTTGGTAGACGTTAAAGGAGGTTAAGGTGCCTGAGCAGTGCAAGGTAGATATGGACAAAATAGTCTCTTTGTCTAAGCGACGGGGATTTGTTTTTCAGAGTAGCGAGATCTACGGAGGGCTAGGTAGCTGCTGGGATTATGGACCTCTGGGAGTTGAGTTTAAGCGGAACATAAAAGAAGCTTGGTGGTGTTCGGTAGTGCAGTGCAGGGATGACATTGTGGGGCTGGATAGCAGCATAATGATGCATTCTAAAGTCTGGGTTGCTAGCGGGCATGTTGCTGGCTTTTCCGACCCGCTGGTCGAGTGTAAGCTGTGTCATTTGAGATGGCGGGCTACCGACTTGGATGGGGATAAGTGTCCTAGTTGTGGTGGTGAGCTTACTGAGCCTAAGTTGTTCAACCTGATGTTCAAAACATTTATGGGTCCGGTGGAGGACGATGCCAATATTGTTTACCTGCGCCCTGAGACGGCGCAAGGTATTTTTGTTAACTTTGAGAATGTCATGGCGACATCGCGTAAGAAGTTGCCTTTTGGCATTGCGCAGATAGGTAAATCATTCCGCAATGAGATTACGACCGGTAATTTTATCTTCCGGACAAGAGAATTTGAGCAGATGGAAATTGAGTATTTTGTCAAGCCGGGGACGGACGAGCAGTGGTTTGAGTACTGGGTAAATGAGAGGTTCAATTGGTATCTGAGTCTGGGGATAAAGCGGGAGAACCTGCGTTTGCGTCGGCATAGCAGGGATGAACTAGCTCATTATGCCAAGGACTGCTATGATATTGAGTACCTGTTTCCAATGGGCTGGGCGGAGCTGGAAGGTATTGCCAATAGGGGTGATTTTGACCTGCGACAACATGCCCAGCATAGCGGGAAGGACTTAAGCTATTTTGATGACGATACTGGGGAGCGTTATATACCTTATGTAATTGAGCCTTCCGCGGGTGTTGATCGCTCGGCGCTGGCTTTTTTGGTGGACAGCTATGATGAGGATGTTGTTGATGGGGAGAAAAGGGTAGTGCTGAGGTTACACAGTAGGCTGGCCCCGATAAAGGTAGCGGTGTTGCCTTTGAGCCGCAATGAGAAGCTAGTGCCTCTGGCTAAAGAGGTTCACAGTGAACTACGATGCCATTTCATGACACAATATGATGATGCACAGAGTATCGGGCGCCGCTACCGCAGACAGGACGAAATAGGGACGCCATTTTGTGTGACTATCGATTTTCAATCTCTTGAGGACGAGCAGGTCACTATTCGTGAGCGGGACAGTACCGCGCAGATCAGGTTGCCAATTAAGGAACTGGTCAGGACGTTGCAGGCTAAACTGGCCGGAGAGCCATTTGCTACTCAGCCCTTGTGGACGACAAAACGCGCCGACGCTGTTGATTGAAGGGGTACACGGGGGTGCATGAGGGTGATGATGCTAAGTGACTAGGAAGGTGTGAGGCAGAAAAATGTTGGGTCGCTTTTTAAACGAGGGCAGCCAGAAAGTAAAAATAAGGTTTGGTATCAGGTCCAAGATTCTTATCCCATTTCTGGCGCTGGCTTTTATTTCTCTGGGGGTCACCAGTTCATTGGCGTTCCGCACCATTTACGAGGTGAGCTACTTGGTGAAAGAGCAGAGTCTAACTATGGCTGACGAGGTAACAAAGCGCAGCGTTTTTGCGCTGGAAGACCTGGGCAGGCGCTTGATACAGAGACAAGCTTGGTATACTGCTAACCAGCTAAAAATATTTATCGGAGACCATCCGGAACTGGATGTTGCGACGCT
>DAOUAI010000129.1:0-7073 GCA_034433775.1 Dehalococcoidia bacterium | reverse complement strand
TAAGGAAGAAAAGGGTTACCTCGAGATCTACACACTGCCGCAAAATCTAGAGCAAGTCCGTAGAGTTGTAGAGAAGATTAAACCTGCTACTTCAGCCGAGATTTTGAAAGTGCCCAAGAGCACGGTGGTGCTGGACGAAAAGGAGGCTATCCAGACTTTGAAGTTTCTTGACCAGCTGGAAGATCTGGACGACGTTCAAAAGGTTTATGCTAATCTTGATTACTCCGAAGCTGTGTTTGAGAAACTGCGGGTACAAGTTTGATTATGCGCATCCTCGGGATTGACCCTGGAACTCTGCATCTTGGGTATGGTGTTATCGATGAGGCTGGTGGTACCATGAGCATGGTTGCTTGCGGGGTATTAAGTATTTCCCCTAAAACTTCAGTCGAATTGCGCTTGTTTTCGTTATATACTAAGTTAAGCGAAATTGTGGCTTGCTATCAGCCGGACGAAGTAGCTATAGAGGAACCGTTTGTGGCAATGAATGCGCGGACAGCATTGGCAGTAGGCAGGGCGCAGACTGTGGCGATGCTCGTTGCTACGAGCCAGAAGTTGCCTGTTTTTCGTTATTTGCCTGCTCAGGTAAAGCAGCAGGTGACTGCTTATGGGGGTAGTGGCAAGGAGCAGGTACAGGAAATGGTAAAAATTTTACTGGGTCTGGCCGAGTATCCCCAGCCTAGTGATGCTGCTGATGCATTAGCTATTGCTATTTGTCATGTCCACAAGCGGCAGCTTGCAAGATTGCTAAATAAAGAGGTTGAAGACAAGCTATGATAGTTGCCATCGAGGGGATCTTGCAAGGTCGTGGTGCTGGTTTTATTGTCGTGAAGGTCGGTTCAGTCAGTGTACAGGTCTATGTACCTACTTCTACACTGGTTCAATTTGGAGATATAGGTAGTACGGTTTTTTTGCATACATTTCTTTATATAAAGGAGGACGGTGTTGCTCTTTATGGTTTTTCTTCGGTCGAAGCTTTGGAATTGTTTAAGAGTCTTATTACTGTTTCTGGAATTGGGCCTAAAACAGCTTTAGGGTTGCTTTCTGTGTTTAGTCCAGAGCATTTGGTTTCGGCTATAGTGGGCGGCAATGTGAAGCTGCTCTGTCAAGCACCTGGTTTGGGCAAGAAAACGGCTGAGCGGATTGTTCTGGAGTTAAAGGGGAGGCTTGAGAAGAGCTGGGGCGAGACGCTGTCTCCAGCCTTGCTACAGGAGGATGCTGATGTCGTAGCGGCTCTGGTTAGTCTAGGCTATTCCCCGAGGGAGGCAACTCAGGCTGTTTCTACTCTTGCTGGCTCCTCAGAACTTAGTTTGGAGGATAAAATTAAGCTCGCCCTGAAGCAGCTGGCATCTGTGTGATGGTAGTGGGCACTTATACTGTTTTTGGGCTGCAGGCTATTCCGACACAATCCGTTTTGGTTGAGATAATATTGTTATGCTTTTCTGTCTGGCGCTGTTAGGGGGATAATGCCAGGGTTCAAGGTTGTTTCCGATTTCAAAATGACCGGCGACCAGCCCCAAGCGGTGGAAAGGCTGGTCGAGGGATTGATGCGGGGTCTTAAAAAACAGACTCTGCTTGGGGTCACAGGGAGCGGAAAGACCTTTACTATGGCGAATGTGGTGGAAAGGGTGCAGAGACCTACTCTGGTGATTTGCCATAACAAGACTCTGGCGGCTCAACTAGCTACTGAATTCAAAGAATTTTTCCCAGAGAATGCGGTGGAGTATTTTGTCAGCTATTATGACTACTATCAACCTGAGGCTTATATTCCAAGTACAGATACTTATATTGAAAAGGAAATAGACATAAACGAGGAGATTGACAAATTGCGTCACGCAGCTACTCGTGCTCTTTTCGAGCGGCGTGATGTTATAATAGTGGCTTCGGTTTCATGTATATATAGCTTGGGTGAACCCGAAGAATACCGCAGTTTTGTGCTTACAGTCAAAAAGGGCGAGAAGTATAATCGAAGCAAGTTAGTTCGTCGCTTGGTCGAGATGCAGTACGAAAGGAATGACTTTGATTTCACACGCGGTAGGTTTCGGATCAGAGGTGACACTTTGGAAATCCAACCGTCTTACGAAGAAATAGCTCTCCGAATTGAATTCTGGGGAGATGAGGTCGAGCGCATAGTTGAACTTGACCCGCTTACTGGCGAGATATTGGCTTATAAGGACACGATTGATATTTATCCAGCTAAACACTTTGTGACCTCGCGGGACAAATTGTTAGCGGCTGTTGAAGATATCAAAGCAGAGCTGGCCGAGAGACTGCGCGAGTTTAGGGCTCAGGGTAAGACACTTGAGGCAACTAGACTAGAAGCTCGCACCAATTATGACATAGAAATGCTACTAGAGATGGGCTATTGCCATGCGGTGGAGAACTATTCCAGACACCTACAAAGACGTCCACCGGGAAGTCCACCATGGACATTACTGGACTATTTCCCCGACGATTTTCTGATCTTTATTGACGAGTCACATATGACTTTACCCCAGATACATGGTATGTACCATGGTGACATTTCTCGGAAACAGACCTTGGTGGACTATGGATTTCGCTTACCTTCAGCATTGGATAATCGCCCTTTGAGCTTTGAAGAATTTGAAGAGCGCATTAACCAGGTTATCTATGTTTCAGCAACTCCGGGTGAATATGAGTACAAGTGTAGTGAGCAGATAGTGGAGCAACTGATTCGTCCCACCGGTCTTCTCGAACCGACTGTTGAGATTAAGCCGACTAAGGGGCAAATAGATGACCTTATACATCAAATTAGGGTCAGAGTGGAAAAGGGAGAACGATGCTTAGTGACCACACTGACAAAAAGAATGGCTGAGGAGTTAGCTGATTACCTCAGGGAGATGGATATAAAGACGCATTATTTACATTCCGAAATTGATACTCTGGAGAGAGTCGAGATCCTGCGAGATCTGAGACTCGGTGTTTATGATGTAGTAGTCGGAATAAATCTGCTTCGTGAAGGACTGGACCTACCTGAAGTGAGCTTGGTGGCTATTCTTGATGCTGACAAAGAGGGATATCTGCGGTCAAAGGAGGCTCTTATCCAGACAATGGGGCGGGCGGCTCGTCATGTGGACGGGCATGTAATTATGTATGCTGATACCACAACTACAGCGATGAGAGAAGCTATAGATGAGACTTATCGGCGGCGGAGCATTCAGGAGGCTTACAACAAAGAGCATGGTATCACACCGAGAAGTATTAAAAAAGCTATCAGAGATATTACCGAGCGAGTCAGAGCAGTAGCAGAGACGAAAGCACCTTATACCCCTACTCCTATATCTAGGGAGGAAGTGATCAGACTTATCAAAGAGTTGGAGACCCAGATGAGAAGAGCAGCTAAGAATCTCGAGTTTGAAAAAGCAGCGTTGCTTCGCGACCGCATTATTGAACTCAGGAAAGACGAGGAGTTACTCTCGCCTTTGGTAAGGTTCAAATAGCTGCTGTTTTGTATAAGGTTTGCTCAAATACTCGGAAGTTTCAAGGGGAAAATGTCGGCAAATGCTGGTAACTATTAATATTTTTAGACTCCTATAGACCCTTTCCAGTGCTTTAGCTGCTTTCAGTTCTGTTTTTAGTGTATGGATCAAGGTTAGGGCTTTTCTGATAACCCTCCTCTTGCAGTTTCTCCATGAGTCTAGCAGCTCTGGGATAGCCGATGCGTAGACGGCGTTGTAAGAACGAGGTTGAGATATTTTTGTGTTCTAAGGCAAGTTGTCTGGCAGCATCTAACAGCGAGTCCTCTTCACTTTTTTCCTTTGAAATAACCTCTTTCATCTCTTCGAATCTAACGGGGAATGTTCCCGGTTTTCGCTGATTACCCCAGAAATGTACTAATCTCTCGATCTCAGGGTCTGATACAAAGGTGCCCTGGAGGCGTTTCGGTTTGTTTGCATCAGTGGGCATGTAGAGCATATCGCCTCTACCCAGCAGTTTTTCTGCTCCGGCGGCGTCGAGTATGGTGCGTGAATCTACTTGGGAAGTAAGGGCGAAGCTTATACGGGTCGGGAAATTTGCCTTGATGAGCCCGGTTATGACGTCTACCGAAGGGCGTTGTGTGGCTACTATCAGATGAATTCCTGTGGCTCTAGCTAATTGGGCTAGGCGACAAAGCGTATGTTCCACTTCGTCAAAAGCAGCCATCATAAGGTCTGCCAACTCATCAATGATAAGCACGATATATGGCATTACCTCTTCGGGCGGGCGGTTTTTGTTATAGCTTTCGATATTTCGTGCCCCTGCTTGGGCAAATTTCTGGTAGCGGTTGTCCATTTCTTGATTTAGCCAGCGCAGCGCTAGTATCGCTTTATCGACGTCAACCACGACCGGTGCTATAAGGTGCGGTATGCTATTGAAATTGACTAGCTCGACCCTCTTAGGATCAATCAGGATAAATTGGACGTCTTCGGGCGTATTGTGCATAAGTATGCAGCAGATAATCGAATTAAGGCAGGCAGTCTTTCCGCTGCCGGTGGCTCCGGCGATAAGTAGGTGGGGCATCTTGGTAAGATCAGCAGCTATGGTCTCGCCTCCTGGACCTTTACCTAGGGCAAGGGCCAGCTTTGACTTGGCGCACGTTTTTTGGAACGCAGTGCTCTCAATAACGCTTCGTAAGTTTACTAGACCAAAAGTTGTGTTGGGTACTTCCACACCCACAATCGATTTACCTGGCACTGGAGCTTCAATTCTGATGCTGGGTGCAGCTAAAGCCAGAGCCAGGTCACTGGCTAGAGAGGAAATTCGGTCTACTTTGACCCTAGTCTTTGATATCTCTTCTAAACGAATTTTGATATTGCCGTCTTTATCTCGTTCTTTGATTTCTTTATATTTGCGGTCCCATCCGGGTTCGACGCCAAATTGGGTAACGGTGGGTCCGACGTTTATTTGTACTACTTTAGCCTCAACACCGTAACTGGTTAACGCCTCTTCAATTAGCTTGGCTCGTTTTTCGATCTCACTTTGGCTTAGTTCCACTTCGATTGGTTTGTCCAGTATACTGATAGGCGGCAATTGCCAGCCACTTGGAGTAAGTGTCGGTCGGTACTTGCCAGGTTCCCATGTCTCAGGTGGTGGTTGTTGGACGGCTGTAGGTGCTTGTACTTCTGTCGGGGTGATGGCTTTTTTGCCTTCTTCTGACTTGCCGAGATCTATCTTTCTCTCTGCTGAACCCGTCTCAGTTCGAGACTGAATGGGCTTGAGCAGTCTTGACCACGTTAGCTTGAAGAGTTTAGCTGTGGCTTTAGCCATGGCTACAATTGTGCGCCATATCCACCGTGGTGCCAGAAAGACGATGCCCAAAAAGACCAGTGCAAGGAGGCGCAAAACGGCTGTGGTACTGGAATTGCCGATGATGTTTTTGCCTATTCTCCCCCCCAAAGTCATAGTGCTGATGATGCCACTGCCTGGAGTGAAGAATGCAGCTGTTCCCCAGGCAGCCAAAGTTAAAAGGATTCCGCCACACCACCATCTCCAGTATCTCGTAAATATAGAGAATTTGCCTGAGATGACTACCCCCATTGTGATGCCAGTGGCTACGACTACTACTAGCAATCCGATACCGAATAGTCCTAATAGGTATTCCCAAACAGTGATGCACCAGCCGGTTATAAGTTCCCAAATAATAATTGCCCAGTTTGTGATACCTGACCAGAAGTAGACACCAAGAGCTATTACCGTGGCTAAGGCTAATACTCGGAGTAGCGGGGCGGAAGCTTGTTTCCAAAAGGTTTTGCCTTTTCTGGTACCGGCACCAGTTGTTTTCTTTTTAGGCATGTTTTTGGTTATACTTCTACTGTTGTGGTGAGAATCATCGGGCGGCGGCGGGTCTGTTCATAGAAAAACCTTGCCAAAGTGTCCTTGACTTTATTGTTGATGAAACTCCATTGAATGGGGTGCCCACCGATATGGTTTAGCGTATCTTTTACCAGCTCTCGTCCTTGCTCAAGTATAGCTTCGCCTTCTTTCATGTCTATAAAGCCTCGGGAAATAATATCAGGTTGACCTATGACTTTGCCTTTTTCCTTGTCAATAGCGACTATTACCACCACAATACCATCTCTAGATAACAGCTTGCGATCACGGAGGACGACGCTATCAATATCACCCATAACTATACCGTTTACGTACACGTTTCCAACAGGGGTCTTGCCAAGAGTTCTGGCTCTTTCGCGGTCAAGTTCCAGCACGGTACCGTTTTCTATGACAAAAATGTTATTTTCTGGCATACCTAAACTTCTTGCAAGCTTGGCGTGTAGACTCAGGTGACGAAATTCACCGTGGATCGGTATGAAGAACCTGGGTCTAACTAGACTAAGAAGTAGTTTTAGCTCCTCTTGGCTGCCGTGTCCGTGTACATGCACTTGGGCTAGTTTCTCGTAGATGACTTGGGCTCCTTGCCGGAACAGAGAATCAATGGTGCGGTTAATTAATGACTCGTTACCTGGTACTGGCGTGGCTGAGATGATCACTGTGTCTCCAGGCACGATTTTGACCTGACTGTTGTCTTTGTTGGCGATGCGTACTAGGGCGGAAGTAGGTTCCCCCTGACTGCCAGTCGTCAGAAGTATGACCCGGTTGCGGGGGAAGCGATGGAGTTCATCGATGCGCCGTACTATCCCGTCAGGAATGTTAAGATAGCCCAATTCCTTGGCTATGCGCACAGTGTCTCGCATGCTTCGCCCGATGATAAAGACGTGCCTCTGGTGTTTGATTGCAGCATCTATCACCTGCTGGATTCGGGATACTAAGGAGGAGAAAGTGGTGATAATTACTCGGCCAGGGGCTTCGGCAATGATGCGCTGTAAGGTTTCGCCAACAATGGTTTCTGAAGGTGTATATCCAGCTAGTTCGGCATAGGTAGAGTCAGCAAAAAGTGCCAAGACGCCGTGGGTACCCAGTTGTGCCAGCTTGGCTAATTCGGTAGGCTTACCGTCGACCGGTGTGTAATCTATTTTAAAATCTCCGCTGTGGACCAGTGTGCCTATCGGAGTGTGGATTATGAGTCCAAATGAGTCTGGAATGCTATGACAGACGGAAAAAGGTTCGATCTTGAAATT
>DAOUAI010000128.1:0-9376 GCA_034433775.1 Dehalococcoidia bacterium | reverse complement strand
ACCTTTCTTAATCCATTCCTTGAGTATATTGGCTATCTCCACTGCCCGTGGGTAGCTGGACAGCGAGGCGGTGGGCACCTCCTTGCCCTGTATTTTGATCACGCCGCTTTTGAGTTCAGCGTAGCTCACCTCGGCCAGAACATCGGGTTTTCTCTGAGGGTAAGCTTCGCTATAGTCTACCACTGGAGCGAAGATATCGTTATCGGTCACCAGAGTATATTGCAGGACTTCCTCAGACAGTATAGGGATAGGGACGCCGATGCCCACAGTGATGGTGCAGCCGTAGCCCAGGAAGCTTGTGCCCACAAGCCATCTGGGGCTCATCTGCTTTAAATCGCCGATTACGGTGAGCGTGCCTGCAGGTCTGCGGGGCACTCCTTTCTCGGTACGGGGCACGTTGGGATTGTGCTGTGTGCCCTGCCAGGCGACATAGCCGATGCCGCCGCCGAGGAAGATGCGGGTGCCGATACCGATCGTTTTATAAAGCGGGTCATTGAGCAGTGGCGAGAGTTGTCCCGATGTGGAGTAATTGGCGTTGCCCAGATTTGGCTTGAGCACGCCCATATAGGTGTAGAGGATACGGTCGCCAAGGTTGACCGCCACATTATAGTTCTGATATGCGTTCCTGACATTAAAGAGCACTGCCTCGTTGATATCCTTGATGTTAATCAGCGTCTCCAGCTTCCGTCTGGGGTAGCAATCGGTGCCGTAGGCAGTAGCCACCAACCTGATATCCTTCCCTGCCACCAGCTCCTCGATAACATGACCGCCACCATACCTGAACTCTCCGGGGTAGATCCGGTTCTTGGGATCATCCTCCGGCAGGGCGCTGGCGCCAAGGAAGATATCCACGGCGGCAAGCCCGGTATAAGCGGGAACGTCGTTGAGGAAGACCCTGCCTCCCCCGAGCTTGATCCTGGGCTTAGAATGACCGAGGTTGAGGAAAACCCCGGAGGAGCACATGGGACCGAAGGTGCCTGTGGTGACCACGTCCACCTCCTTGGCGGTCTGGCTGATGCCCTTTTTCTTGGCGATCTCGATGATCTCCTCTGCTGTGACCACCACTGCCTGTCCCTTTTTGATTTTCTCGTTTATCTCGGCTATCGTTTTTGCCAAAGGTTACCTCATTTCTTCAATATTTTTAGGGCCAGTTCGGCGGCTTTTTTACCCGAGAGCAGCATGCCGCCGAATATTGCGCCCATGCGTGGTGCCCCGTAGACAGCGTTGGCTGCCATCCCGGTGACGATAAGTCCGGGGCAGACCTCCCTGGTGTTCTCCACGATGGTCTGCTCGCCGACCTCAGCCCACATTGATTTTTCTCCTTTTAATTCCACACCAGTTCCGGTCTTTCTGGATACGATGCGGCAGACCTCGGCGTCATGTCCGGTGGCGTCGATGACCACCTTTGCCTTCACGCCCAGTGGGTCGATGTGCAGGTTAGCCATTAAGACCGCACTCCAGTTTAACACCAGTCCTACTATCCTGTCATCTTCTCGTATCATTACATCTTCGACGCTGATAAGGTTGAATATCTTAGCTCCGGCTTTTATCGTCTGTGAACACATGGTTGCTACCGCCTCTACGGCGTCCGCCACGTAGTAGCCCGGCTGGTATTCCTTGTTGGAGATGCCGAACTCGTCAAGTATTCCTTTAGCTTCGCTCTGGACGACGATGCGGTTGAACATCATACCGCCTCCCCACATGCCGCCGCCCACGCTGAGCCTTCGCTCGAAGATCACCGTCTTCACCCCTGCTTTTGCCAGGTAGTAGCCGGCGGTCATGCCCGAAGGTCCGGCGCCGGCGATGGCCACATCCACCTCAGCGGCAGCCAGGAGCTCTTTGAAATAGCTTTCCACTATTGCTTTGGAAATGGTCACTTCGTCCATCGAAATTCTCCGTCCTCGGCGGTCGCTAAATTATGGGGACAAGGCTCTTTTCTCCAGCACTGCCCTTAGCTCGGTAGCAGTCACGCTTTGCTGCTAGCCATTAAGCATATTGCGTAACGTGAGCTTACGGCTTTTTATCTCCTCCTCGCCGATGATTATAGCATAGGTGCTGCCAAGGCTATCTGCCTGGCGCAGCTGGGCTTTAAGACTTCGATCCCCGCCTGCCATTATTGCACCGATGCCCTGGGTGCGCAGGCTGGCGGCAAGCTTCACCGCCTCCATTTTCGCCTCATCGCCCCGGTAGGCGATGAATACTTTGGGAAAAGGCAGAGATGGCACCGGCAGTGCCTGCTTTTTCAGGTTAAGTACCACTCTATCTATGCCGAGGGCGAGACCGACGGCTGGCGTGGGCTTGCCACCGAGTTGTTCTATCAGGTCATCATAGCGCCCACCGCCCCCCAGTGCACTCTGGGCACCACCGATAAGAGGCTGTACCTCAAATACCGTTTTGGTGTAATAGTCCAGCCCTCGTACCAGCCTGTGGTTGAGGCTGAAAGGCAGTTCAAGGCTTTTAAGGTATTCGGTCACCTCTTTAAAATGTGCCCCGCATTCACGGCAGAGATAATCAATGGTTTTAGGTGCCCTGTTGGCTATGGGCTGGCATGCCTCTTGTTTGCAGTCCAGCAGGCGCAGTGGATTTTTCTCCAGCCGAATTTTACAGTCGGGACAGATATTAGATGCCTGCGGGGCATAGTAGCTTTTCAACGCTGTAATATAGTCGGGACGGCATGCCTTACAGCCGATGCTGTTTAGCTGCACGGTCAAGTCCTTAAGTCCCAGGGAGGCGAATAATTGACACGCCAGGTGGACCACCTCAACATCCAGAGCGGGGTCGGCATCTCCGATAGCTTCGCAGCCGAACTGGTAGTGCTGACGGTAGCGACCTGCTTGAGGGCGCTCGTAGCGGAATACTGAAGCCAGATAGTAGAGTTTCACCGGTTGGGGAAGGTTGTCCATACCATGCTCGATATAGGCGCGGCACATCGAGGCTGTTCCCTCTGGCCTTAGAGCTAGCTCCTTGCCGCTACGGTCTTTGAAAATATACATCTCCTTGGTCACGATATCGGTCCCCTCGCCGATGCTGCGGGTGAACAGGTCAGCCTCTTCAAAAACTGGCGTGTCCAGGCGCTGGTAGCCATAGAGCTGGCACAGTTCCACAGCTTTATTCTCGACATACCTCCAGTATGCCTGTTCCTGAGGGAGGATATCGACAGTACCCCGTGGCGCCTTATACAAAATACACCTCCAGCATCGAGGTTAAATTATATCAGATAGAGCGAAATATGACATCGGGACTGGCTGCTTTGCCGTATTGCTTTTACTTTACCACAGTCCGGGGATAAGGGCTTTGCGCTCTTTAGGATAGTCGGGAAATTGTTCCAGGTACCATCGATGGTGCGTTCGTGCTCTTGGTGCCAGATTGGCAAAAGTCCATACGGCGAATGCCAGCCCGGGCAGTGACCAGGTGGCTATTGCCCAGCCTGTCCAGGTGAGGATTTCGCCGAAATAATTGGGGCAGGATATCCAGCGGTACATGCCGCCGAAGGGTATTCCATATTCGGTAGCGTTCTGCTCACGGAGGTGGCGCAATATCTCATCGGCACTGCGGTTGATAACAAAGCCGGCGATGAAGACCATAGCGCCAGTAAGGAAGCGGAAATCGCCAAGCCAGTCGCTGGGATAACTGGCGAAGGTGAATAGATAACGTCCGTTTAAGTAGGCATTTCCCAGATTGAACATAAAGCCGAAGAGCACTACGGTAAGCGGCATCTTTTTCTCTCTGTTTGTCAGGCTGAAGGGGTAGATAAAGGCGCGGTGCACATAGTGTGCCTCCCACAGGAGCAAGAAGACTATGGCGGTAAGGCTGGCTCGGTGCTCTCCAAGGAGATAAAGGAGGGCGAAGACCAGCGGTGCCGGTGCTTCCATGAGCAGCCAGCCGGTACGGTTGGTAAGCGTCGGACCCCAGCCACGGCGGATATGGCGACCGTAAGGGGCGGCGATGAAAAATAAAGTAGCGAATATCACCGCTGCCATAAGGAACCAGGCTATCAGCAGGTAATTGAACACGGTTATTTCAGTCATGTTTCGTCCTTTCTGGTGTAGCTGAGCACGCCTGCTTCTCTGAACCACTGCAACGTATCGGCAAGCGTTTCTCTGAAGGGGCGTGGCTGGTACCCCAGTTCGCGGGTGGCTTTCTCGTGGCTGATGTGGCGGTGGTACTGGAGCGATTTGATTGACATTGCGGTATACAGTGGCTGTCTGCCACGGAGGCGGTCAAAGATGCCGAGGAAAGGTGCACCACACAGTGCCAGCCATGTCGGGCAGACAAAGCTCGGTGCTGGCACGCCGGTAATCTTAGCTACCATTGCCCCGATCTCAGCCACCGATACCCAGTGTCCGGAGAAAAGGTATTTAGTGCCGCTGGTTGCCTGTTTTTCCGCTTGAATTGTTGCTGCGACCACGTCGCGCACGTCAACCCAGTTGAATCCACCTTCGAGTAAGGCGGGCAGTTTCCCCTGTGCCATATAGAGCAATGCTTGTCCAAAGTGGGAGGGGCGATAATCGTGGGGTCCGATGACCCCGGTGGGGCTGATGATAATGGCATCAAGCCCTTTCTCTATCCCTTTAAGCACCTCTCGCTCACCGGCGGCTTTGGAGCGGTCGTAGGGTGGGGCTTGTGAGAAGTCCACCAGGTCGCACGATTCATCGACTACCTGGTCGGGCATATCCTTTATGGCGTGGATAGAGCTGAAGTGGACAAGACGACGTACGCCACCACGCCGGCAAGCCTCGACTACGTTTCTTACCCCCTGCACATTCACTGCCTCAAGGAGCGGGCGGTCAGCAGGAGAAAGCGAGATGTAGCCAGCGAGGTGGTAGACCACTTCAGCACCATCGAATGCTCTGACCAGGGAATCGAGATCGAGCACATCGCCGTGCACGGTCTCGACGTCCAACCCCTCGATGCCGAGGGTCGTGTTGTGGACCAACGCGCGCACCTTATGTCCTTGGTCCAGCAGGGCGCGTACCAGGTTACAACCCACGTGTCCGGTGGCACCGGTTACGGCTATACGCATGTGGCGGAAATTATACCACAGACTAAAAAATTTTCAGCTTTGGGGCTTAGCCGTTATCGTTCTTCCACGCCAAGGCGGGCACAGACGATACGGAACTCGCCATCGACTTCCTGAAAGTATATACGAACTCTTTTCCCTGCGTGGAAGACAGGCTGGTCTTCCACCGCTTGAGTGATGCTACCGACTGTGCCGCCCGGCGTCACGATATGAAGGCTGTTTTCAGCAAAGGGGCTCCCTTTCACATATCTTTCAATTAGCAGGTAAGTGTGAGTAAAAATGGCGGACCTGTCTTCATTCCACTTACTTTCAACCCTCTCTACTATGCCTTCGACGATGTGGTCAGCTTTGCTGATAATGTATTGTTTATCCTGACATTCGCCAGTTAGCAGACCGGTGCCACCCGACTGTTTTACCACCACGGCGCCTGTAGTTGGTGCCTGGTGTACCGGTGCTCTGTTCACGCACCCTCCAAAAAGTATCAGGAAGCTGAGGAGGGCGACTAACTTGTTATTACACGTCATTTTTTGTTCTCACCTCTTCGGCTTCTATGTTTTAGCAGCCTTCATTCACAGGTATTAAACGTTGAGCTAAAGAAAAAGTTAATTATCGCCTGAGAGCTGGGACGCCGGTTTAAGCGAACCGCTATGCTCCGGGCAGGAGGTGGGCTTATTATACGTAAAAGGGTTATAATAGAGCCGATCGAAACAGGGCAATGGCGCTGCGGGGGAGTTTATTGTTGCACCTGGCTTGACTACCCCCACTTTAAGTGGACAGTGTATAAACACATATAAGGAGGTGAACCAATTGAGCGATGGAACGCATCCATTTAAAGTCAAATCCATCGACCACATCAGCTATGCAGTCAAGGACATCGATAAAACCATCGAAGCCTGGTCGAGACTTTACGGGCTTGGGCCATGGACCTTTGCCGAAAATGGCGGTGTCGATGCCAAGGGGAGACCCTGGCGGGTGAGGATGGCATTTACCTATGTGGGTCCGGTGCAGCTCGAACTCGTCCAGTGCACAGAGGGGCGCATATTCCAGTCGCGCTTCCTGGACACCTGGGGAGAGGGGGTGCACCACATCGGCTTTTATGTGGATGATGTAGATGCCGAAGTGCGTAACCTGTCCTCTCAGGGGGCTAGGGTGCTGATCCATGACCCGGGACGCTTTGCCTATCTCGATGCCGGCGGCTTCGGCGGTGCCATATTCGAGCTCATGCGGAAGCCACGCTAGCCGGCACTGCGGGCAGGCTGGTAACTCATGTCCGAATTGCCGTAGCCTAGGCTGTTGCCGCTACCTTGTAGCTGCGGTCCAGCGGTGGCATCTTAGATGCGGCGGTACTCCTCAGGTCGACCAGTTTAGCCTGGGAGGGGTCTTTCTCTTCCCAGCCCGGTATGTTAGCCAGTCTCATGGCAGCGGCTTTATACATGTTCCAGTCGGCATTGGCATAGAACATCATCTTCTGTGCTGCCAGAGAGCCCTCGGCATGTATCTGATGGGTGAGGTGCCTGCCACCGGTGATGTCGTGCACCAGTCTTATCGCCTTGAGGCGGTGTTCGGTGGGCACACCGGATTTGCCAGCAAGGTACTTTTCGATGTACTTGCGTTCTTCGGGATTTGCCCAGTCGCGGTAAGCGATGGGGTCGGCGGCAATTCCACCGCAGACGTCCTGGGCGATCTTGCACATCTCGTGGAAGTTATCGGCGTACATAAATTTGGCGATATTGGTGTAAAGCTGGTTGGGGATCACCAGGTCGGCGTCCGGTTCTTTTTCGGGGAACATGCAGGCTGCCCAGCTTAGTACTTTAAAAGCCTCGGTAACCTGCACCATCCAGGACAGCTTATCGCGGACGTGGGTGTATTTTTCCAGCCCGTTGTATTCAGCCATCAAGGCGGCAGCGCCGGTCAACTGCTCCATCATCGGCACCATGCGGCAGCAGGCAAACAACCTGTGGAAGGTGGCGAAGAGATAGGCGATGTCTCTGGAGAACTGCCATTCGCCACAGAGGAATACCCTCTCCCAGGGTACGAAGACGTCGTCGAAGACGATCATGCATTCGCCATCTCCGACGCCGTGTCTGGAGGCCAGCGGTGCGTCCCAGAAGGTCTCCTCGGTGCTGGGACCTCTGATTTCGGGGTCGGCGCAGATGAGGGTGATCCCTTTGGCGTTGAGTGGTGTGGCGAAGGCGACGGCGTAGTCCTTGTCCTCCTCCCCATGAGTACGGCAGGGGATGACGAAGGCTTCGTTGGCACTTGGTGTTGAACTGATATGGTATTTGCAGCCGCGGACGATTATGCCGTCCTTGTTTTTATCAACCACTCTGACGTAGAAGTCTTTATGCTGTACCTGTTTTGAAGGATGTAGCCCTCGGTCTCCTTTGACGTCCGTCTGGGCGGTGGTGAGCCCGATATCCGTTTTCTGGATATATTTCCGGTAGGCTCCCACGCGTTCGGTGTAATTGGTGCCCATGGCTTTGTCCACCCTTGCTGCCAGCACGCTAAGTGCTGCCAGACCGTCAACGCCCATACAGTGTAGCGATACGCCGCCGAAGCGGCTGCCCCAAATATATATCTCCCGGCGTCTTAACAGGTCCTCTTTGGTCTTGGGTGGTACCCAGAGGAAGTGGACTTCCTCGCCCTCTTCGTTTTTGGTGACGAACAGGGGGCGGGTCTCGGGGTGGTTGGTGACCACCCAGTCCATAGCGCCACCCTGGACTATCCTCCGCAACACCGGGTGGGTGGTGACATCCTTCACCCTTTCTCCGAGGCAGTAGATAACCCTGCCATCCCTCAAGCTCTCCAGATATTGTTCTACGGTGCGTATCATGTGATTACCCCCCTTTCTTCATTCCTCCCATCCACTACTTTGCTGGATGGAGCACCCCAACAAAGCAGCGACGGGTTGTCTGTGGCTCAATTATACAAAAGTAACCGTCTGGCAATCTATCTGCCGCCGAACGTTACTCCAATATCGTGAGCACCGGCTACTCTAAGAAATTCTTGAAAGACTGCCTGCGCTGCACCTATGCCGTCGACTTTGCGAGATGGCTACTGCCACTTCCCTGTGGCCAGGTATATGGTTAAGTTGTTGTCCGCTGGTTCTAGGTCATGCCACAGACCATGGAGCAGTCCCCTACGGTAGGTGACCACCAGCCAACCGCGCAGGCTGAGACCTTTGCTTTGAATAACCTCTTGACCCGGTGCTAATTTTTCATCACCAGTGTAGTGGGCAAGGAAAGCCAGTGCCACCTGTTTACCAAGCCTGTCAGCTTCGTCCGTCGGTACTTCGTACTCCTGTATAACCCGGCTGGCGATACCGGCTATGCCCTCCAGTAGATATTTCTTTGCATGTTCGGAGAAGCCGGTGGGATGGGATGGTATTGATTGTATATATTTTGTCTGCACCAATGCTTCCTGTGAAGCATTTACCGTCACTATCCGGTACGGGCAGGGGTAGGTGACCAGCGAGCCGGTCTCGATGTCGAACAGGAACTTACCCTCTTTTGTCCAGCGAGCCACAGTTATATCCTGGGCGTGGTAGTGCCCGGTGAAGACAAAGCGCACATTGTACATTGCCAGCAATTTGGACACTATCGGAAAATCATCAACAAGGTACTCACCGTAGTTCTTTTCCTGTCCCTTATAGTGTTCCACAATGCCGTGATGCAGCATGGCTATCACTGCGTTGTTTTCTCTGGCTGCTTTCTCGAGCATATCCTCAATCCACTGTAGTGTTGCCGGGGAGAACCTGCCATCGGTAACCGGTTCCTCCCCCTCAACGTTTTCTCGATAGAGACATGAGTCCAGTGCCAGAAGCCAGAGTCCGGGCTTCAGTAAGGCTACGTAGCTCAGCGAGTCCGGGTCACGGTACAGCGCCTCATCGTATCCAAACTCGCGGTATATCTGGGCAAATTCCTCAGCAGTTACGTTGGGCACCCGCTCAACCGTGTCGCCTATGTATCTGAAGGAATGACCATTTTTAACGTCATGGTTGCCCGGTACGACGTAGACAGGTTTCCCGCTCGTCTCCAGTTGTCTCAGATAACTGGCGCACAGTTCGTGCGACACCTTTTCTCCGTCCTTGGTCAAGTCGCCGGGCACCAGAACGAACTCTGCATCCTCGTTCTTGATGGCAGAGACTGCCGTTTCCAGAATTTCCACGCTCTCTTTAAGAAGCTTGCGGTCATCAGCGAGGTAGTCCTCAAAGGCTTTCCCTTCTGTGCCCAGCGATGGGTCGTACAGGTGCGGGTCACTGAAGACGACAAACCTGGTTTGTGGATATGCTGGCACTTGCTTTTCCAGAAGCTGGCGCAGCGCGGCATCGGACTCATACTTGAATTTAAATTCTGG
>DAOUAI010000127.1:0-2237 GCA_034433775.1 Dehalococcoidia bacterium | reverse complement strand
TTGAAAACAGAGCGTGGCTAGCGAATGCGTACAGGAACAATGTAGTGGTCAAGGGAAAACGGACGGTCAAACAAGAGTCATCGCCAGTTTTTCATAATCGTTGGGGCTAAGATATCCCGTATAGGAATGCAGCCGTTCACTGTTGTAGAACATCTCGATGTAGTCCACTATATCATGCTTGACCTGCTCGTCTGGCATCTCGCACCAGTTCACCAGGCATTCAGATTTGAGCGTGCGGAAGAATCGCTCGGCCACGGCGTTGTCCAGGCAGTTACCCGACCGCGACATACTGCTGACCATGCCGTGGCTCTCTAGTAGCCGTCGGTACTCGCTACACGCATACTGGCTGCCCCGGTCAGAGTGGTGAATCAGCCCGGGAGCCGGCTTTCTTCGCCCGACGGACATGAGGAGCGCGCACTTTACCATCTTCACCGCCATGTTTTTCTCAAGTGCCCAGCCCACTATCTTACGCGAGAAGAGGTCCATGTCAAACGCCACGTATTCCACCCAGGGTAGTATCAGCTATTTCACCCGGGTCAGTATCACGTTATTCACCCAGGGTCAGTATCAGGTATTCCACCCACCCCGAGTTGTCGGTAGTATTCTACATGGTTCCCACCTCCTCGGCAACCAGACTTTTGCGGTCAGGTCGCAGCATAGGTCGGTACGACCTTCCGGTTAGCACCACCTGATGGGCACAGTTGATAAGCCTGTCCAGAGCGCTCTCAGCAATGACGGGGTTGGGGAAGAGGTCATACCAGTCCTGGGGAGCGCGGTTAGAGGTTACCACCATTGACCCCCGGCGGTAGCGCTCCTCAATGAGTTGATAGAGGTCCTCTGCCTGCTGTGGGTTAAGCGGAGTAAGGCAGAAGTCATCCATTATGAGCAGGTCAAACCGCAGATAGCGGCGCAAACGGAGCTCCCAGGAGCCGTCAGCCCTGCCCCCGCCAAGGTCAGCCAAAAGCCGGCTGGTCTTGGTAAAGAACACCTTGTAGCCCAGACGACATGCCTGATGACCCAGGGCCTGGGCGATGTGAGTTTTCCCGACACCTACCGGGCCACATATCAGCACTGATTCCTTGCGCTCGATGAACTGACAGGTACCCAGGTCTCTAATCTGCTGGGCGGGTATCTTTGGATTGAAGGAGAAGTTGAACTCCTCAAGCGTTTTGACCTCCTCAAAATGGGCTTTGGCAATGCGAGCCTGAAGACTCCTGTTAGCCCGCCTCTGTATCTCATCCTCAAGTAACAGCTCGAGGAATTCAATATAGCCTAGGTGGTCCTTCTCCGCCTGGCTGAGGCGAAGCTCAAGACTATCAAGCATGCCGCCCAGCTTTAGGGTCTTAAGTTTACTCTGCAAGTGATGCACTTTGGCCATGGAATGCCTCCTTTGCTTTGGTAACGTGAGCAAATAGCTCCTCCGGTCCGCGGAGAAAAGCCCTGGCGAGCACCGGCTCCGGGATAGTGATAACTGCCTGCTGCTCCAGTCCCTTCTCCAGGATGGTCTTGATGGTGCGGTAGCCGGGGTCGCCGAAGTCGAGGGCGCGGCGGCAGGCAGCATTAAGACGCTGGCTGCCATATTTCTCCTCCAGCCTGAGGATGCCGTGCACCTGGCGCAGGTGGTGGAGGAGATGGTCAGCAAGGAGATCGTCCACCGCCTCCTTCACCGCCTCGCCGATTTGAGCAGCCCTGGCACGGCACCAGTCAGGAGTGTGGCTGAAGAAGGCACCCTTCTCCGGGGGATAGTCGTTCCAGTCGGTGGAGCGCTTCCCCTTTCCTACCCGCAGGTGCGTCTTTACCAGCTCGTGCTCGAGGAAGCACTGCACCAGGTTATTGGTAACCCTCACATCCAGAACCTTGCCCCGGTACTGATACGGCACAGAATAACCGCCGCTGGCAACGTAGACATGGCAGTCATCGCCCACCTTAGCCTGATACCATATGGCAATTTCAAAGGGGTCTCGGGGCAGAGGCTTTAAGGCTGACTTCTCCACCGAGAGAAAGACCTCAAGTGGTCTCTGGCGGGTAGTGCCGTGTAGCCGCATGCCAGCTACCTTAAGGCACCACTGCTCAAGGGCTTTATTTATCTCCTCCAAACTCAGCATAGAGAAGTCTCTCCCCTTCCAGAAACTCTCTCGGATGTAGGGGACGATCCTCTCCACCCGCGGCTTGTCCTGGGGTTTGCCTGCCCGGGCCGGGTCAATAAGGCAATCGTAATGGTGGGCAAGCTCCTCGTA
>DAOUAI010000126.1:0-15419 GCA_034433775.1 Dehalococcoidia bacterium | reverse complement strand
CAGGGTGGCAATTAAAGCACAGGTTTTCGCCGGTGGTAGGGGGAAGGCTGGTGGCATAAAAGTAGCTGATAGCCCTGTAGAGGCAGAAAGGCTAGCCGGCGAGATGCTGGGCAAAAGGCTGGTGACCTATCAGACTACGGCAGAAGGGGTGCCGGTCAGCAAGGTGCTTGTGGAGAAAGCTCTCGATGTGAGGAAAGAATTGTACCTCAGCATAATTATCGACAGTGCCAGCAGGATGCCTGTGATGATGGCTAGTGAAGCTGGTGGGGTTGATATTGAAGAAGTTGCCAGGACTAGCCCGCAGAGGATACTCAGAGCTTACATCGACCCTGTTGTCGGTTTTCAGCCTTTCCAGGGGCGGAGGTTGGCTTACGGCATAGGGCTAGACCAGTCCCAGATAAGGATGGCTACCGATCTTATGGCTAACCTCTACCGCCTGTTTGTTGCCAAAGACTGCTCGCTTGCCGAGATAAACCCGCTAGCGGTCACCGCCGATGGCAAGCTAGTTGCGCTTGATGCCAAGTTGAACTTTGACGATAATGCTCTTTTCCGGCACGGTGACATCGAGGCACTTCGTGATGTGGAACAGGAAGACCCCCTGGAGGTTAAGGCAAGCGATATGGGAATCAAGAACTATATCAAGCTGGATGGCAACATCGCATGTATTGTAAATGGTGCTGGTCTGGCGATGGCGGTGATGGACTTGATCACTCAGGCAGGTGGTAGACCGGCTAACTTTCTAGATATTGGCACAGTGAACAATACAGAGCGTGTTGTCAACGCGTTTAAAGTCTTTACTGCCGATCCAGCGGTTAAAGCGGTTCTGGTGAATATTTTTGGAGGTATGGCAAGGGCTGATGTCATCGCGCAGGGAATCGTGGAAGCGAAAAAGCAGGTCGGCATTCAAGTTCCGCTGGTGATAAGGCTGGCGGGAACTAATGTGGAGGAGGGGAAGCGTATACTGAAGGAATCTGGGATGGAATTTATCGAGGCGCTGGACTTTAAAGATGCTGCTAGCAAGGCAGTGGCAGCCGCTCGTGCGTGTTGATTAAAACTACCGCATTTGACAGAGGTGAGCGATGAGCATATTGGTTGACCAGAACACGAGGCTTCTAGTGCAGGGGATAACTGGCGGTGAAGGCAGTTTTCATACTCAGCGGTGTATCGAATATGGTACCATGGTGGTAGCCGGTGTCACCCCCGGGAAAGGGGGTAGCACGGTGTTCGGGGTACCGGTCTTTAATACAGTGGATGCAGCGGTGAGGGAGACCGGCGCTAATGCCAGCATGATATTCGTGCCAGCACCTTTTGCCGCTGATGCTATCCTTGAGGCGGCAGATGCTGGTATTCCTCTGATAGTATGCATAACCGAGGGGATTCCGGTTCTGGATATGGTGATGGTGCACCAGTATCTTAAGAGTAAGCCAACGCGCCTTATCGGTCCTAATTGTCCTGGTTTGATATCACCGGGGAAATGCAAGGTTGGGATTATGGTTGGAGAAATCCATATGCCGGGCACGGTGGGCGTGGTATCGCGGAGCGGGACGCTCACTTATGAGGCGGTGGCGCAGTTGACTGCTCTTGGCATTGGACAATCAACCTGCGTGGGAATAGGAGGTGACCCATTACCGGGTAGCACCTTTGTTGACATTTTGAGGCTTTTTCAGCAAGATGATGGCACGGAGGCTGTGGTGCTCATCGGGGAGATCGGCGGGACTGCAGAACAGGAAGCTGCTACCTTCATAAAGGAGCAGATGACCAAACCAGTGGTCGCCTTTGTTGCCGGGGCTACAGCTCCGCCAGGTAGGAGGATGGGACATGCCGGTGCTATCATCAGCGGTAGTTCAGGGCGGGCGCAGGAGAAGATAGCGGCACTCGAAGCTGCAGGGGCGATTATCGCACATAGCCCGGCTGATATCGGGGTTACTGTGAAGAAAGCGCTCAAAAATGACTAAGAATGACTGTGGTGCGGTATTAAGGCTCGCATGGACAAGGGGCGCCTGATATTAATAGAGGAATTGCCCTGCTGGTTTTCGCCGACTGAAGCCTTTGAGCGGTTTTACCAGCAACGGAATGCCTTTTTCCTTGATAGTGGCATGGACCCTCAAAGGCTGGGAAGGTTTTCCTTCATTGGTGTCGAGCCATTTCTGGTGATGAAGAGTCGTGGGAGCAGTATCACCCTTTCTTCCGATGATGGTGAGTGCAGAATAGAAGGCAATCCCTTCGATGTCCTCCGTGATTTACTGACCAGATACCAGGTTGGTCCCTCGCCGGCACCTGTGCCTTTTATCGGTGGTGCCGTTGGCTACTTAGCCTATGACCTGTGCCACTTCATCGAGCGCTTGCCCAGTTCTGCGGTAGATGACCTTAAGTTACCGGAAAGCTATTTTGGATTTTACGATACTGTACTAGCCTTTGATAACTTAGAGAAAAAGAGTTACGTTCTCTCTACCGGTCTGCCAGAGCTTGATAGAACACGTCGGTTAAGGCGGGCACTAGTGCGCCTTGAAGGAATGGAATATAAATTGTCCTGCGGGTATAGCGCCTGCAAGTCTGAAGATGCTGAAGGGGAACCAACGGGAGAACAGGAACTGGTGCTTAAATCCAATTTCACCAGAGAAGCCTATCTGGGAGCAGTGCAGAGGGTGAGGGAATATATTGCCGCTGGCGATGTCTTTCAGGTCAATCTTTCCCAGCGGTTTGAAGCGGAATTGACAGTGCCACCTTATGAGCTTTATCGTCGTCTCAGAGATATAAACCCGGCACCCTTCGCCAGCTATCTCAACTTTGACGAGGTGACCATTGTAAGTGCTTCACCTGAAAGGTTCCTTAAGGTTGATGGCGACTGGGTGGAGACGAGACCAATCAAAGGCACTAGACCCCGTGGCAAGAGTCTTGAAGAGGACGAAAGGCTGGCACGGGAGCTATTAAGCAGCATCAAAGACCGGGCAGAGAATGTGATGATTGTCGATCTGGAGAGGAACGATTTAGGGAAAGTCTGCCGCTATGGCACGGTTAAGGTGACTGAACTTGCCATACTTGAGACCTTTCCCACGGTGTTCCATCTTACCTCTACTGTGATTGGCAGGTTGCGTCCCGATAAGACACGCTATGACCTGCTAAAAGCGACTTTCCCTGGTGGTTCTATCACCGGTGCTCCGAAAGTGAGAGCTATGGAGATTATCGATGAACTTGAACCGACCAGAAGGAGCGTTTACACAGGTGCTATTGGCTATTTGAGTTTCGGCGCCAACATGGACTTGAATATAGTTATCCGTACTATTTTGGTTAAGGGTGGGAAAGCTTATTTTCAAGTCGGCGGTGGTATCGTTTACGATTCTGAACCCGAGGCGGAATATCAGGAGACGCTGGATAAAGCTAGAGCACTTGTGCAAGCGCTGCGGCTGGCGCCCAGGGTGGCTGTGGAGACCTGATGGTTTTGGTCATCGATAATTACGACTCTTTTGTTTATAATCTGGCACAATATCTGGGTGAGCTCGGCTGGGAACCGGTGGTCTATCGAAATGATGCTATCAGTCTTGTGGAAATTGAAAAACTTGCTCCCAGTCACATAGTCATCTCTCCAGGACCCTGTACACCGCTTGAGGCTGGTATTTCTAATGATGTCATTAGGTACTTCGGAGGCAAGATACCGATCCTTGGCGTTTGCTTGGGACACCAGTGTATTGGCTATGTTTACGATGGCATTGTTGGTCGGGCAATGGTCCCCGTGCATGGTAAGACTTCTCTAATTTACCACGATGGAAGATCGATTTATCATGGCATAGAAAATCCGTTTCCTGCAGCCCGTTACCATTCTTTAATAGTAAAAAAGGAAGGGTTGCCAGACTGTTTGGAAATCACTGCTGAGACAGAGGAAGGGGAGATAATGGGGATAAGACATAAGCATTATGTTGTTGAGGGAATACAGGTACATCCTGAGTCAATACTTACTGACGTGGGGCACAGACTATTGTCGAACTTCCTGAGTTTTACGAAGCCGGTATGGCGAGGAGGAAAAGTGCAATGGACGAAATAGTCTACCTCAATGGCAAATTGATACCGGCTTCCGAAGCTAGGTTGTCGCCTTTTAATTATGGTTTTCTTATCGGTTTTGGTCTCTTCGAGACTATGCGTTCTTACAATGGGCGTATTTTTCGTCTCGACCGTCATCTTGCCAGGTTGATGAAGTCAGCCGAAGCGCTGGACATGGCTTCAAAAATGAGTGGTTTTGATCTAGCAGACGCTTGCTATCAGGTATTGAAGGCCAACGGTTTAAGCGATGCTCGCATCAGGCTTACAGTCTCGGCGGGTGAAGGAGAGATAGTCCCTGACCTGTCGACCTATCGTGAAGTCACCGTGTTTATAGTTGCCAGGAAACTGGCGCCCTTGTCTGCGGCGGTTTATGAGCGTGGATACAAGGTTATGTTGTCCACTATAAGGCGTAACAGTCTGTCACCGTTATCGCGACATAAAAGCATATCCTGGCTGGAGAATATTCTTGCCCGGAGCCAAGCCAGAGCTGCAGGTGCTGATGAGGCACTGCTGCTCAATGAGCGTGGCTTCATTGCCGAGTGCAGTGCCAGCAATGTCTTTCTGGTGACTGATGGGGTGCTGCGCACACCTACCTTGGAAAGTGGAGTTCTTCCTGGAGTAACCAGGGAAGTAGTGCTGGAGCTGGCGCAAAATATGAGTCTGATGGCTGTGGTGGGAGAAGTTGAATTGAAAGACCTTCTTACGGCTGACGAGGCTTTTCTTACCAGTTCTATAATTGAAGTGATGCCATTGACGCAACTTGATGGCAGACCAGTTGGCGATGGCAAGCCCGGTAAGATAACGAGGCACCTTATGTCAGCTTATCGTGAACTTGTAGCCAGGGAGACGGCATAGGCTTGCACTGGTTAGAGGATGTGGCTGAGGAGGACTCGCAAGCCAATAGCGATGAGTATGATGCCACCAGCAAGCTCGGCATACTTTCCTAGATAAGAGCCAGCTTTCTTTCCCAGTATGTAACCGATTGTGGTGATCGCAAAGGCGACGATACCAATGATGGAACAGGCAAGGAGTAGGTTGACTGTAGCGAAGGCGAAGACCAGCCCCATAGCCAGAGCATCAATGCTGGTGGCGATGGCAAGCCCTAACAGCAGAGTACCTTTGGTGATGTCAGTGCGTTCTTTTCCCTCGTCGTGATGAAAATATTCCCAGACCATTCTGCCGCCGATGAATGCCAGCAGTGCGAAAGCTACCCAGTGGTCATAGCTGGCTATAAAATCGACCACCGTCCTTCCTGCTAACCAGCCGAGGATGGGCATGCCTGCCTGAAATAGCCCAAAGGCAAGTGCCAGACGGAGCATGGGGGCTGGCGAGGAAGTCCTTGCGGTGCTACTGCCACTCAGAGCGACAGCGAAACAGTCGGGGGATAGTCCTAGAGCAATAAGCAGCAGCGATGGTATATCAATTTCCAGCACAGTGAGACTAAGTATGCCAGCTAAAGTGTCCTGATAGCAAGTGCTATCCGGGCAAGAGGTATTCCTTTTCCAGGTTGTAAAGCGGTGCTTATTTTACTTTAGCTGGCTGGTGAATATGCCGACGGGATATTGTCCCGATGCCCAGATGCCGATGGAGTAGGTGCCGAAGGAGAAGATGCCCACCGAGAATACACCGGCTGAGAAGATACCCAGGGAAAATAGCCCCGCTGAATATACTCCTGCAGAAAAGAGCCCGGCTGAAAGTAGCCCGAGGCTGAATAGTCCGGCGGAGAACCAGCCCCAGGCTGTGCCGAAAGCGCTGTTAGGAATGGGCGATACCGTCCAGCCGAGTATAACCAGAATAGCCCAGGGCACCCAGACGATGACGTGTATGAGCGCAGACGAAGGCTGTTTCAAACTACCTCCCTCCCACAAAGTTGTTATTATCCCTATAACACGCAGTCCACTCTCTTGTCAATATTCGTAAAAGATGATTAAAGTCGGGTTTATATATTAGTGGTTTGCCAGAAGTTCGGCTATATGGAGGACTTTAATGGGGCTGTGGCGTTTGTCCAGACCGCCTCTAAGCTGGAGGACGCAAGGCAGGCAACTGGTGACAACAGTCGATACACCGGTCGCTTCGATAGCGTCCAGCTTTCGTTTAAGTATTGAAGCTGATAGCTGGGGGTAATCGAGCACCACTCTGCCGCCAAAGCCACAACAAGCGTCGGCGTCTGCCATCTCTGCTACTTCAAAGCCATGGGATCGGAGAAGTTGTCTTGGTTCGGAAGCAATGCCCAAGCCACGTTTTAGGTGGCACGGGTCATGGTAGGTGACCTTTTGTCCTGCGGTTGGCTTGGGGGTGGTTTGAGGTGAGAGGCGGAGGATGAGCTGGGAAAAATCGCACACTTTATCAGCTATGGACTTAGACCGTTTGTTGAGGTGTGGGTTGGGCTTTGTAAGGGTAAGGTAATTTTGTTTGAGCATCACAGCGCAGCCTGGACACAGGGTAACGATGTAGTCGGGACTTTCTTGTTCTAGAGCTGTGATGTTAGTCTCCGCGAGTTTGAGTGCGGTGGTGCTATCGCCCGAAAAATATGCTGGTGCACCGCAACAGCCCTGCTCCCAGGGAAAGTAGACGTTGGCACCAAGCTTCTGAAGCACCTTCACTGCTTGGACACAGGTCTCCGAATAGACATAATTACCCACACAGCCGGCGTAGAGAGCTACTTTGGGCTCTCCAGTGGTTTGGGGGTGGGCGGAATTTATAAGCCGCTGGCGCAGCGGGATTGGCGATACAGTCGGGAGCGAAATAGCATCAGTGAGTGTATCCAGTGGAGGTGGCAGGTGGCGGACGATGGAGTCGGCATCAGCAAACCGCTTTTCAAAAAGGTACACGGCTTTCATGGCTGCATCCAAGCGTCGGGGGTTTCTGAGAAAAGTGCCGTAGACAAAGCGTTCTGCCCAGGGCAGACCTTGCTTTTCGGCTATTGTGGTTTTAAGCTGGGACACCAGTCGGGGTATATCGATGCGTGCTGGGCAGGCCTCTTTACAAGTCATGCAGCCGAGACAGAGGCTAGCGGGGCCACGCGCTTTGTCCAGACCGTGGAAGAAAGCTGTAAGTACGGCGCCGATACCGCCCTGGTAAATATAGCCGTATGTCTGACCGGCAAGAGAATTGAATACAGGGCAGACATTGAGGCAGGCACCACATTTTATGCAGTAAAGGGCTTCTCTAAACTCGGGCGAATGCCACATTTCCCAGCGACCATTGTCCACCATGACGATGTGGAGTTCTGCAGGTCCGGTGGCGGTGGTAGTTTTTCCAAATGGAGCGCTGGTATAGCTGGGTCCGGTGATATAGGAAACATAGACTGGCATCTTCATGCTGTTGGTACAGCGGCTGAGAAGGCGGAGGATGGTAGCGCTATCTTCCCAGGTAGGTATTATCTTTTCGTAGCCGACCACGGCTACGTGTACTGGCGGCAGAGTAGTTGTCATACAGCCATTGCCCTCGTTGGTGACGATAGCCAGAGTGCCGGTCTCGGCGATCGCCATATTGGCTCCCGAGATTCCCATGCGGGCATCGATGTAGTGCTGCTTGAGTGCATTTCGGGCGGTATCGAGTAGTAGCTGGGGTTCTGGTTCCAGTTTCTGTCCTGTAGCACTGGAGAAAAGTTCGGCTACCTGCTCTATGGTCTTATGCAACGCCGGTCCTACAAGATGCGCTGGTCTTTCTCCAGCAAGCTGGACGATCCATTCGCCAATGTCCGTTTCGGTGACCTCGATATCTGCTTTTGCAAGGTATTGCCGTAGCTCGATTTCCTCGCAAAGCATGGACTTCGATTTCACAATGTGCCTTATATCTCTTTTTTGTGCTAGATTGAGTATGTAGGTATTAGCCTCGTCAGCATTTTTGGCTTCGTAAACGATGGCACCAGCTCTGGTGGCTTTCTCTTTAAACTCTTCTGCCAGATGAGGCAGGTCCGCGATCGCCTTTTCTTTTACCCTCCGTATTTCCTGGCTAAGGGCATCGAAGTCGACGCCGGCGAAAGCTATCTGCCTGCCCATTTTCATCAGAGACATCAGCCTTGCCAGTGCTATTTGCAAGCTCTGGTCATTAAGAGCTCTGCGTACTCGTCTGGACATAGCCTGTGGCATTGTTTTTTACCCTATCGTATTCCCCTGGTGGTCTAGGATCAGAATATGCTCTTCGGCGGGACCTTGAGCTCGGGCAAGTATGGCACCGGGTATGTCAGCAGTAGTGTTCCTGCCGGTGATATAAGTAACATAGGTGGGTACACACTTAGCTGGTGAACTGCTGACTGATTTAATCTTTGCTATAGCTTCCTCCATGGTGGTGACGATATTCTGGCGGTCCACCAGAGTGATATGGAGGCGCGGCAGGACAGCGACAAGGCGCGAACTGCCATCATTGCTTGCGATGACCAAGGTGCCTGTCTCGCTTATGGCTGTGGTGGCTTCTGAGATGCCGATATCAGCCTCAACACATGCCTGTCTCAGTTTTTGCTGGGTGGCTTCGGAATCGGTAGCAGTGACAACGGTGACTGTTATACCTTCCTTTTCCAATTGGTGCTGTAGCCCGCAGAGTTCTACCAGCGGCGAACTTGAAATTACTACATGATTGACGCTGTGTTGACGGGCAAGATTGATGACAAAGGGAGCGATATCATGCAGGTCAGCGAGTTCCTGAAGTTTAGCCCCGGCCCTGCTGGCTTCTTCCTTGAACTGCTCTACTTTGCTGACCTGCTGGGTCACCTTCCATTACTCCACATATGCTGTATCTACGAAAGGCGCAGGTACTGAATGGTGCCATCGGGAACTATGCCCACTCTGGCTTTATCCGGGAAGTCGCGGCGGAGGATTTCCAGGGCTTCTTCCCATGTCTTTACCCAGATCGCGTCTGGTATGGCAAGCCAGTCGGTCGTTGATTTCTCGAATTGCGGGCAGAGCACGATGACCCGTTTTAACCACGGCAAGCGGAAGTTTACAGCGCTGAACAGGCGCCCTTTCGTTTTGGCTCCAAAGCTGCCGAGAAGATAGTGGACGACCTGTCCTGCAGGACAGTCCATGATGAGTACAAGGTCGCCGCCCTTTGCCATCAGCATCGGTATTCCGATGAGCAGACCGACAATGGCTTCGTTCCCCTTGCAGTAGGTGTTGACTACAACGATATCAGCATCAGGGATGCTCTTTGTGGCATAATGGTCGATGGCAAGTTTTACTGCCTCCTGGTATACAGTGTGAGGCGCACCAGCGAAGATAGCACATGGTTCACCTTTGCCATTTATCAAGGTGTCAATTTTAAAGTCGAGCCCGGCAAGTCTAGCAGCCTCGGTGAAGTCCGTTACCATGGGGTTTTCTGCGTAGTTTCCGGGGCCCACTGTGTTTCCCCGTCCCTCTTCTCTTGCTTTAAATTCGAGACGGTGAAAAGCCTCAATGGAGTCCATGGAGGCAATGCCAGGGAGGACGATTTTGCCACCACCTCCGAAACCCGTCTGGGGGTGGGGAACGACAGAACCGATGGCGATTTTCAGATCACAAGCCATGACCTCGGAGTTGACCCATAGTCTGGTGCCCTGCGTGGTCTCGCCTACGTAGGTGCAGTTCTCATACACATTGTGATTGTAGACGGGGAAGTTGTCCATTATCTCGGTGCCCAGCTTTTTCTGAAAATCTGTGTAAGTATGGGCACCGTGGCAACCGGTAGCACAAACGAATCTGACTGCTTTATCGGGGATACCGGCAGTATGCAGTTCATCAAGGACATGCGGCACGATTTCTGCCACTCTGGTGGGGCGGGAGATATCATCAAAAATTATAGCTACCTCATTTTTGCCTTTCGCCAGTTCTCTAAGCGGATGATTACCTAGAGGGTTTTTGATGGCAGATCTTATATCCTGAGAGGAAATCCTTGAAGCATCGTGTCCTTGCATGAGACAAAGCATAGCGTCCCACGAATCTGGGAATACAAGGTACTGTTCATCTTCCTCGTACCAGATTCGGTGCGGGACGCTTATGCTTTTGGTATGCATATTTACTTCGATTGTTCTATAACAACGTTGAATGACATCTGGTCAGCAATTATCGGGTCTCCAGCACGCTTATAGGTGAGACTTATTATGGCAGTACCAGCTTTTAGTGCTTTAAATTTGAAGTACTGTATGCCACCGGCGCCGACAAGATTTTTAGCTTGTTTTGATGGCTTATACTCGCTGCTAACTAGGCTGAGCATGGAGGCATTATGTTCTTCTGCCCACTGATAGCCTGTGGTGGCGTTGGCGGGGATGGCGATGGTAAATTCGCTGTTGACGGTGGTGAAGATTGTACTGGTCGGGTCACTGTAGACGGCGGCTTCGGACGCGGCGCAAGATAACAAAATGCTGGCTGTTATGATTGACAGTGCAATTGTGAGAGCAGTGGTCCTTTTCACTTTATCACCTCCTTATTATTGCTTGTAGTTGCCCTGCTGCCTCAGTGGTTTGCCAGTTCGACTATGGTAACACCAGTACCACCTTCTCCCCAGTCACCAAGGCGGAAGGACTTGACCAGAGGATGCTCGCTCAGTGCCTGGTGGACTGCGCGGCGCAAAGTGCCGGTGCCTTTGCCATGGACGATGCGCACTGAAGGTATGTTATCAAGAAAGGCGTCATTCAAATATTTATCTAACTTAAGCAAAGCTTCGTCCACCCTCAGTCGGCGCAATCGCAGCTCCGGGCTCAGTGCTGGCATCACTCAAGCCTCTCAAATTTTAAATGCAGGACATGCTTTGTGTCAATGTTAACTTTGACCCTGTTGCTTATCCTCCAGCCGACTACCCAGAGGACTTGATCTGGTGAGCAGACGAGAGGTATTCTGTCTCGCCATGCCCGGGGTATTCTGGAGTCGACCATAAAGTCCTGTAACTTTTTGACCTCCGTCATGCCCAGTGGCTGAAAGCGGTCACCAGGCTGACGGGTACGTACCACTAGCTCAGTACCGCATTTATCAAAGTCGAGATTAGCGGAAAAATTGTCCACTTTGCTGTGAGGGCTGTCCAGTATAGTGGTGGTTACTCGCCAGCCTGGTAGGATGGTTTCTCCGGGTACGTTCAGGCGGAAGACACCTTGAAAAAGCGGTAGATGACAGGGGAAATCGGGCAGTGTAGTGAGTGCTAGGCGACCGTATTCCGTAAATAGCCCCAAACCTTGCGGTAAGCTGAGTTTCTTGCCTGCTGGCTTCTTCAGGAAGGCAAGCATAGCTTCGATATGGTCAGCCCCGATATCTTTCAGGTTCCCCTTTAGTTTTTCCACAGCTTTTCTGAATGTCTGCCTTTGCAGAGCTGGCGGTAGATGGGTGAGTTTGGTGGCATCGAGGTAGACGGTGGTGTCTTGTTCCTCTGCCAGTCCATTCCAGAGTGCAGCTACCTGCTCCTCGACAAAATTGACATCATCGCCGGCGATGGTGGCAAGACGGAGCAAGGAGTCATCGATGCCTGGGTTGTAATTGCGAAGTAGTGGCAATAGTTCCAGACGGATACGGTTCCTGAGAAACTCTAAAGAAAGATTTGATGAATCGCTGCGCGGGTATAATTTATGCTGCTGGCAATAAGCGATTGTCTCCTCGCGGCTGACTTTTAACAAAGGGCGGACAATGTTCAGGGGCTCTGTATCTTTGCTGATCTGGAGGGTGGCACTGGGCGCCAGACCGCGTAGACCAGCGGTACCTGTCCCTCGTAGAAGGTGGAGGAGGATGGTCTCTGTAGCATCGTCGCGGGTGTGCCCGACTGCCGCTTTAGAAGCTCCTACCTCTCTGGCCACTCTGGCGAGAAACATATAGCGCAACTCGCGGGCGACTTCTTCGAGGGAGCCGCCTTTTTCCTTGTGGTAGGTTGCCACGTCTTCTGCCTCTATAGTGGCTGGGACTCCAAATTTTCGGGCCAATCCGTCTACGTAGATGGCATCGGCATCGGACTCAGCGCCCCGGAGCTTGTGGTTAAGATGGGCTACATGTAGTCCTATAGCAAGTCTTCCCTTTAGCTGCAGCAGGACGTGGAGTAAGCAGACTGAATCGGCACCGCCAGAAACGGCTACTATCACCTTCTCACCGGGAAGAAGCAGTCGATGTTCTTGAATGAATTCGGCTATTTTGTTCTGAAGAGTCCTGCGGGCTATGGACTGCCTTGATGTTTTCATCTGGTGCTACTCGGGGGCGTCTCTTAGATGGCAGGTATCGCTCAGCAGTACCAGACGTGGCTGCTTGTCGTCAAGGTCTACTATGCTGATACTGCCAGTCTGTACCCGGATACGCTCCAGTGCGGTCAGTGGCCAATTCAGAGCTTTACAAATAGCAACAACGACGCAAAAGAAGTGGCTTACGATTGCCACTGTACCGTTGTCATGTTTCTCCTTGATGCGCTGTATGCTGTGCCACACCCTTTCTGCCAGTTCAGCTACGCTTTCTCCGCCGGGCAACCTTTCCTGCCCCTTCCCCTCTCGCCATTGGAGGAGGAATTGACCGAAGCTGGTGTTTAGTTCGGCGAGGGAAAGTCCTTCCAGTTCACCGACCTCTATTTCCCGGAGGTCTGGTTCTACCTGTACCGGTAGCCCATGGTGGCTGGCGATGACCTGTGCTGTGTCCAGGGCGCGTTTTAAGGGGCTTGAGTAGATGGCATCGATTCTGACATTTTTTAGAGCCTCACCAAGCTTTTCTGCTTGCAGCCTGCCGTTCTCGCTGAGTTCGGTGTCGCTGCCACCACCCTGTACACGTCGTTGCTGGTTCCAGAGCGTTTCGCCGTGTCTTATTAAGATGAGTCTAATTTCTGTCCCCTTTCAGCGTGTGCGTATTTTACTGACCAGTCCTGCACATTAAGTATAATGCAGATACCGGAAAGATAAAAGTCGGTGTGCTCGTCCAATACATTAGTGACACATGTTCTTACTATTTTCAAGGCAGAAAACGGCTGACCGGTTGCTATTTATAGTGCTGACAGCGCATGCATTGACGATAGCCAGCGCGTTGTCTATGATATGAGCGATATAGCATAAGGAGGGTGAGATGAGGAATTCCCTGTCCTACAAACTGGTGGCTGTCTTAGCTTTACTGGTGCTTGGGGTCTCGCTAGTCTTATCTTGTGTTGGGCAGCGAACTATCGCGCCCTCCGGCACTCAAGTCCCAGCTCCGGTAACTGATCCCATCAAGACAGATGCTGGCTTAGTTGCTGGAGCGGTCGTGGGCGAAGCCGGTAAGGAGGTACGTGTTTACAAAGGCGTACCTTTCGCAGCACCGCCTGTGGGTGATTTGCGATGGAAGCCACCGCAGCCGGTCAAGCCATGGGATGGTGTCCGCCAGTGCAAAGAATATGCTCCGATATGTCCTCAGGTGATATCACAGCTGGTGCCTGCCGATATGGAGCGGAGCGAGGACTGCCTCTACCTCAATATTTTCACCCCTGCCAAGAAGACTACCGACCGTCTGCCGGTGTTTGTTTATATTCATGGTGGGGCTATGGTTATAGGTTCTTCCCGTATCGATTTGAGCTACTTCGCCCAGCAGAATAATGTCGTCGCCGTGTCCATCGCCTACAGATTGGGTGGACTTGGTTTCTTTGCGCACCCACTGCTCAATAAAGAATCGACAAATGGTGTCTCCGGCAATTATGGGCTCATGGACCAGGTTGCTGCGCTACAGTGGGTGCAAAGGAATATCGCTGCGTTTGGTGGTGACCCGAACAACGTGACGATTTACGGCTGTTCCTCGGGTGGTGAGTCGGTCCTCTTCCTTATGGCATCACCTTTTGGTAAAGGTCTGTTCCATAAGGCGATCTGCGATGCTGGTATGTATGGGAACACCCGAACCCCACCATTATCGGAAATGGAAAAGCGGGGCGAGCGTTTGGTGGCTAGGCTCGGCATTTCCAGTACGCCTGACTTACTTGCCGCATTGCGTGCTCTCAGTGCTGACGAGATCGTGGCGGCAGTACCTGCGAGCACTACCGGGACTGACTTGATGCTACCAAACGTGGACGGATGGTTTCTCCCGGACTACCCTCTCAATATTTTTCAGGCAGGTAAACAGCAGGATGTACCCCTGATGATAGGCAGTGGTAGCAGCGACCTTGCTGGGGCATGGAACCAGTACTTTGATAAGGCAATCGCTTCTGCTATGAGTTCGGTCTCGTCTCCGGTGTATGCCTGGGTCTTTGACCACGGACCTTGTGGTAAGGGAGGTGGTACTCATTGCCTTAGCACAGCCTATCTGTTTTCCGATTTGAGCCAGAGAAAGAACATGTGCGATGTGGATGTAAAGGTGGCTAAAGAGATGGTCGCCATGTGGGTTCAATTTGCCAGGACAGGCAATCCGAATATTCCAGGACTTGTTGAGTGGCCTCCTTATGACACGGCCACTGACCGCTATCTCAGAATAGGAGAGCCTCTGGAAGTAAGGACTGGTCTTTATAAACCAGCACCGGCAGGTGGGGAGGTTGTGGCACAGACTACCTATACCAATTCTGATTACAATTTCTCCCTGCAATATCCCGCTGGCTGGGCATCGAAGACTGGAGACCTGGGACCGAATGTCATCTGGCGTGTTGGCGCCGGTACTTACAATGTACCTGCGGTCAGGGTCATTGTTCGGGACCAATCGGAGGGCGCCGATTTGAAGACGGTGTTCGCGGCACACCTGAAGGCAGACGGCAACAAGACTATCGACACCTTTAATGCCAGCGAGGTCACTATCAATGGCACCAAAGTCACTCAGGCTGAGGTCGCTTACACCGGGGCGGCTGGTAAATATGACAGTCTGGTTGTCGGGCTAATAAGAAACGGCAAGTGGGTCATCATTGAAGTGTTTACCTTGCCTGCCTATTTCCCATTCGCAGACCCAAACCAGAAGACCGACATTATTAACTCGGTTAAATTCCAGTAATTCCAAATATTCTCGATAGGAAGAAAGGGGCGTGTCTAGCATCAGACACGCTCCCTCCGTTATTACTTACGGAAACGACACAGATATTGCGGTATCTGACATTCACCAGCTGATGCTCGTCATTGCCTTGACTTTTTACCAGTGTTGTGGCAAAATAATTATGAGCATATGCCAATAAATATTGAGAACGAAACGGAGAAAAAGTTGGTGGGGAGGCCAGTCAAGTGGCGGCGGGTGAGTCTATTGCCGAGGGCGAGCTATTTCAAGCCGACGGCGGTGCCGTTGTATTTGTTAGATGAGGTACAGTTGGCGGTTGAGGAGCTTGAGGCGTTACGGCTAAAGGACCTGGAGGGGCTGGAGCAGGAGGAATGTGCACAGCAGATGAATGTCTCCCGCCCCACGTTCCAGCGGGTATTAAATTCGGCGAGACGCAAGGTGGCCGACGCCTTAATTAACGGGAAGGCGATAAAGGTGGAGGGGGGCAACTTCGAACTGGCATGGCGGCGGTTCCGCTGTGGCAAC
>DAOUAI010000125.1:0-8738 GCA_034433775.1 Dehalococcoidia bacterium | reverse complement strand
GGGAACGGTGCCACCTTCAGCCCAGCCCAGACCGTAGATGAAGATATCCAGCGGGCGCTGGGCGGTGACGCGGGGGTCGAGTTGCCTCACCGAGCCGGCAGCGGCATTGCGGGGATTGGCAAACAAAGGCAGCCCTTCTTTGGCTCGCTCCTCGTTGAGTTTCTTGAAGCCGGTCTTTGGCATGTACACTTCGCCCCTGACCTCAAAGCGTTGCGGTGCTTTGTCTCGGGGCACTGATAGGGGTATGCTCTTTATTGTCCGTAAATTTTGAGTGATATTCTCGCCCCGATAGCCATCGCCGCGAGTGGCGCCGACTTCGAGTAACCCGTTAACATAGGTGAGTGCTACCGCCAGCCCATCGATTTTCAGTTCGCAGACAAAGTCGAACTTGCGTCCACCGAGCAGGTCAGTGGCTCGGCGGTACCAGGCTTCAAGGTCGTCGTCATCAAAGGCGTTTGCCAGGCTAAGGAGTGGCTGAGGGTGTTCTACGACGCCGAAGGCTTCCACAGGGGCAGCGCCAACACGCTGGGTGGGGGAATCGGGGGTGATAAATTGAGGATATTTAGCCTCCAGCTCCCTCAGTTCACGCATCAAGTCGTCATACTCGGCATCACTGATCTCGGGGCTGTCGAGGACGTAGTAACGGTAGTTGTGATAGTTTATCAGTCCCCGTAGCTTCTCTATCCGCTGCCTTGCCTCGTTCACGTCTGCCATCGTAATTCCCCTTAGTCTAGTATAGCACCGTAACACAATGGCGGGAAGAACCCGAGGTATAGCTAACCGTTGGGAGCAGTGTCAGCCCGAAGGCATTGTCTCTTTGTCGGCATCTATGCCATAATCAGGGCATCTGTATAAAGGGGGTTAAAAATATGGTTAGAATAATAGACTTGAGTGTTCCTCTGGAAGAGAGTCCCAGCGAGTCAGTCCCGCCCAAGATTGTCCACGAGCCGCATCAGCAGAGCACAGCATCGATGAAGGCGATCTTTGGTTGTGAGGAAAGTGATTTGCCGGACGGTCTCGGTTGGTCCAATGATACCGTTACCCTTTCTGCCCACACGGGTACGCATGTCGATGCCCCGTGGCATTACGCGCCGGTATCTGAGGGTAAAAGGGCGCGGACGATAGACGAGATGCCGTTAGAGTGGTTCTATCACGATGGTGTAGTCCTGGACATGAGACACAAACCGCAGGGTTCCGGAGTATCAGTCGATGACTTGAAAGAGGCGCTGGGTAAGATAGGGTATAAAATCAAGCCCTGGGACATCGTCTTGATCCAGACAGGCGCTGATAAACTGTGGGGAAAGCCGGAATATTTCAACGCTGGTTGTGGCATGACCCGCGAGTCCACATTGTGGCTTATAGAGCAGGGGGTAAGGGTGATGGGTACCGATGCTTGGGGCTGGGACCGCCCTTTCTGGGCGATACGGGAAGAGTTCAGTCGGACGGGCGATAAGCGGGTGATTTGGTCGGGTCACTATGTTGGCATTGAAAGAGAGTACTGTCATATAGAGAAACTGGCTAATCTGGACAAAATCCCTAAGCCATTCGGGTTTAAGGTAGCCTGTTTTCCGATCAAATTGAAGGGCGGCAGCGCTGGGTGGAGCCGGGTGGTGGCGATAGTGGAGGAATGAGTGTGGGGGTTGAGGGCTGGAGTCGAAAAGGCTAAAATGTGGTGACTTGAGCTGGTGGTATGGAGTGTGTCACAGAGAGAGTAATTATTGAAGATGGTAGAGACTTTTCTTTGTCCTAACTGTGGTTCCGAGAACCTTATGCATCATCGCTTTTGCGGTAATTGCGGTGCCAGGCTGGCGGCTGGCTCACAGACGATGTTGAAGAAGTGCCCTCAGTGCGGGATGGATAGCCCGCCTGAGTTCAAATTCTGTACCGAGTGCGGTGCTGTGCTCAACCTGCACTGTCCTAACTGTGGCGCTGTGGTGCCATCTGATTCGAGATATTGTCCCAAGTGTGCTTATCTTTGTGGTGAGGGGCGGTACAGCGAGATGTGAACCGTCGAAACGGCGACAAGCCCAGTACCACAAGTACATGTGTCTCTGAGATGAAATCTGCACCTCCTTTGTGGTATATCACGCAGGCTATTCTTGGTGCTCTTTTGGAGCAGGCATTGCTGGTGGCTGCAGTGCAGTGGTTATTGCCTCAGTTCAACATTAGAGTCCCGCTCTGGGGACTGGCAGTGCTGATGGTTGCCTTGGCGGTGCATTCTTATATCATGTACCGTGTGGGTAGACCGACCTTTTTATTAAAACCAAAGGTGGCGTTCGAGAACATAATCGGTGTCGAGGGGAAGGTGATGCGTTGGCAAGGAGCAACAGGCTATGTCAAGGTACAGGGCGTGCTCTGGAAGGCGATTTGCAGTGGGCAAAGGTTTAACCCCGGTGATGACATTGTTGTGGTCGGGATTGAAAGGCTGAGGCTTGTAGTGGCACCCAAAGTGGGATCTTTAGACCAAAACCGCGGCTTAAAGCAAAGCACATGATAGGATTTTTATCCGCACTAACCTAAGAACAGTTGACAAATCTTACAAGTAGTGTATAATAGTAACAGTTATCACTTTTATAAATGTTGAAAAGAAGCAGGCAGCGGGACGCTATTTTGAAAGTGCTGAGGGGGACGAGGTCACATCCGACGGCTGATTGGGTGTTCAGTGAGGTACGGAAGGAGATACCGAATATCAGTCTGGGGACCGTGTACCGAAATTTGCGGCTTTTGTGTCAGAGCGGTGAGGTGCTGGAGCTTGATATGTGTGGCGCACTAAGTCGTTTTGATGCCAGGACGGACAATCACTACCACTTTCGCTGTTTGAGGTGTGGAAGGGTGTTCGATGTGGACGAGTCAGTGGACGAGGACCTTGACAGGAAGATAGCCCAGAAAACGGGGTTTGATGTTAAGTGCCATCGGCTTGAGTTCCGAGGGTTATGTTTGGACTGTAAGGGTAAGTGAGTTAGTTTTCTAGTGGTTTTATACAGGAAGGGTGAAGTGTCGCAAGAGGGTTCTGTTAGAGATATTGACATAGAGGCACCAGCAAGCTATAGTAGGGGTGAGTGTATTTCCGGGATGTATGAGGAGTCGGGGAAGCGTGGTCGCCCTTTGCTGGTGGCTGGTGGTGGCGAGTTAATGATTGATGACAGGGGCTGCCGCATGTTTTTATCCGGCGGTCCCTGTTAGTTTTTTGAAACAGGGGCAGGGCAAGCCTGTTTATAACTGCAATTCTGCAGAAGGGAGGTGTTGAATATGGCGATACAGAGATGGCGTCCCTGGGAGGAGTTCAGAGAGCTGGAGAGAAGGATGGAGGAGATGATGAGACATCCATTATTGTCCTTGCGCTATCCCTTAACATGGTGGCGTGCACCCAGCGAAGAGGCAGCCTGGATACCGGCGCTGGAGATGTATGAGAAGGAGGACAAGTTCGTTGTCCGTGCTGAAGTCCCGGGGATGAAGAAAGATGAAATTGAGATTTCCGTCCTTGGTGACACGCTGACCATCAGGGGCGAGCGGAAAGCTGAGACCGAGGTGAAGGACGAGGACTATTATCGTTGTGAGCTGTGCTATGGCAGGTTCTCACGTTCGATAACCTTGCCATCGGCGGTGCAGACAGCCAAAGTCGAGGCTACCTATAAGGACGGCATACTCGAGATAGTCCTGCCCAAAGCCCCGGAGGCGAAGCCGAAGAAAATACAGGTCAAGGTCAAAGAAGCTTCGGGGACAAAAAGCTCACAGGCAAAGACTGAAAGCAAGGGGAAGACCGAAGCTAAGAAATAGCATATCCGCATCACTGCCCTGCCCCTGTTTGATTTCAAAGAAAGGAGGAGAGAAGTGGCAAAGCAAGTAAAAGTTTATTCCACACCCACCTGACCTTGGTGCGTCAAGGTCAAGCAGTGGCTTGACGAGCATAAAGTGCCCTATCAGGACTTTAATGTGGCTGTGGACAAAGCAGCCAGAGACGAAATGGTGAGCAAGACGGGGCGGCTCGCTGTGCCAGTCATCGAAGTTGATGGCGAAGTCGTCGTGGGCTATGACGAGGGCTGGTTGAAGCAGAAACTCGGAGTGTGACCAGGACTATGCGTGATTTGATAATAGTTGGCGGTGGTCCAGCAGGGATGACCGCAGCCGTATACGCGGCACGGAAAAAGCTGGATGCTATATTGGTCAGCAAAGACGTCGGCGGTCAGGTGAACTGGACGCTGGGCATTGAAAATTACATGGGCTATCAGTTCATCGAGGGACCGGAACTTATTCGCAAATTTGAAGAACAGGTGAAGCAGTTTCCATTAGGAATAGAACTTGGGGAGACTGTTATCGCTGTGGGACGGTTAAATGATGGTTTTGAGGTGAGGACAGAGAGCGGCAAGACATTTCACTCAAGAACGGTGATAGTTGCTTCGGGGAAGCGACCGCGACCACTAAATGTGCCGGGGGAGGACAAGCTGATAGGCAAAGGGGTGACCTATTGTGCAGTGTGCGACGGACCGCTGTTCGCTGGCATGAAGGTGGCAATCATCGGTGGGGGCAACTCAGCGCTCGAAGCCGCCGATGATATGCTTAAAATAGCTGAACATGTCTATCTGGTGTCGCTGACACAACTTACCGGTGATGCTGTTCTGGTGGACAGGGTTAAGAGGGGTAAAAATATCACGATGTTTCTGGAGCATGAGGTGACGGAGATATTGGGGGAAAATATGGTAAGCGGGGTCAGGATAAGGGATTTAAAAAGTGGCGAGGAGAAGAAACTCGATGTCAGCGGTGTATTCGTTGAGATCGGACTGATACCCAATTCAGACCTGGTGAAGGGGCTGGTGGAGCTTAACCAGTGGAAGGAGATAAAGGTGAACTGTCGTAATGAGACCAATGTACCTGGATTGTTCGCCGCTGGTGATGTGACTGATGTGCCGGAGAAGCAGATAGCTATAGCGGTGGGCGAAGGGGCGAAAGCAGCACTTCAGGCGCACCGCTATTTGCAGAGACTAGCTTAAAAAGACTGGAGGCGATATGCCACTTAAAGGTAGTAAGACGGAGGAACATCTGCGCCGGGCTTTTGCACGGGAGTTGCATGCTCAGGCATACTATCGATATTACGCTGAGGCAGCAAGGGCTGCAGGACTGGAGCAGGTGGCAGAGATGTTCCTGACCACCGCTCAGAATGAAGCTGAACATGCGTGGCACGAGTTCCAGTTTCTTAACGGCACTAGCGATACTGTAGCCAATATCAGAGCAGCGGTAGAGCGAGAGCATGAAGAGGCGACCGTGCTTTATCCTGAGGCAGCCCGGGTAGCCCGTGAAGAGGGCTTTGATGAGGTTGCGGACTTCTTTGAGCGGATGGGGAAAGTGGAGGCTAGGCACGAGCAGAATTTTAGCGAGCTGCTGGGGACGCTGGACAAGGGTGAAGTTGCCAAGGGCAGGACCGTGGGGCATTCCGAAGTGTGGATGGCACAGCTAATGTTGCCAGAACAGGCTAACCCTGCTGGATTTGTTCACGGCGGGGAATTGATGAAGCTGATGGATAATGCTGCAGGGGTGGTGGCAGCAAGGCATAGTCGGGCAAACCCGGTGACCGCCATGGTGGAGGACATAAATTTCCACACTCCGGTGAGGGTTGGCGAACTGGTGTTGGTGCATGCTAAGGTCACCTTCGTCAGCCGTTCTTCCATGGAGATAAAGATAGAGGTCGATGCTGAAAATCTGCTCACTGGCGAAAGACGACGGGCGCTAAGCGCCTATTATGTGATGGTGGCAGTCGATCTCAAAGGCAAGGCGGTTGAAGTACCACCGCTGATAGTGATCACTGAAGAAGAGGAAAAGCTGTTTAATGCAGGTCTGGAGAGATACCAGCAGCGCAAAGCGAAAACGCAAAAAATAGAAGGAGGTGCTGGCACATGAGGAAGATGACCGAGGAGAACTTAAAAGGTGCTTTTGCTGGCGAGAGTCAGGCGCATATGAAATATCTCATTTTTGCCGACAAGGCTGAGGAAGAGGGAAGACCTAATGTCGCCAGGCTTTTTAGAGCCATTGCCTATGCTGAGCAGGTTCATGCTGCCAATCACCTCAATGTTTTGGGGTTAATGGGCAGTACTTCAGCCAACTTGCAGGTGGCGATCGATGGAGAAAATTTCGAGGTAGAGGAAATGTATCCGGCTTACAGGGCGGTGGCAGAGCTTCAGGGAGAGAGAAGGGCTATACAGAGTATGAATTTTGCTCTCGAAGCTGAGAAGATACATGCTGGCATGTACCAGAAAGCAAAGCAGGCTGTTGATGGTGGCAGTGATATCAAGCTGGGCGACGTGTTTATTTGCTCGGTATGCGGGTACACTGTGGAGGGAGAAGCGCCTGAGCGATGCCCGGTGTGTGGGGCGGTCAAGAACAAGTTTAAGAAGTTCTAGGAGAAGGGATGTCAGCACAGCAGGGAAAGCGGGAAGTCTATCTTGATTACATAGCTACCACGCCGGTATTGCCGGAAGTGGTGGAAGCGATGCTGCCTTATTTCAGGGATGTGTTTGGCAATCCACAATCGATCCATTCCTGGGGTGACCGTGCCAGGGAGGCAGTGGAGGAAGCGCGACAGCAAGTGGCGATGTTGATAAACGGCATGCCCGAGGAGGTGATATTTACCTCCAGTGGCACCGAAGCTAATAATATGGCTATAAAGGGACTTGCCCAGGGGCAGCTGGCGAAAGGGAAGCATATCGTTGTCTCAGCGATCGAACATTTCTCTGTGTTGCACGCAGCACGTACGCTGGAAAAGGCGGGCTTTGAGCTTACTGTGGTGCCTGTAGACAAATATGGAATGGTTGACCCCGACGAAGTGGCGAGAAGCGTCAGGAAAGATACTGTGCTGGTATCGATTATGCACGCTAATGGAGAGGTGGGTACTATACAGCGGATCGCGGATATAGCCAGGGTGGTGAAAGAAGCTGGCGCGCTCTTCCATACAGATGCTGTAGCCAGTGCGGGTAATATACCGGTGGACGTAAAACAGCTAGGGGTGGATGCGCTGAGCCTGGCCGGAAATCAGTTTTATGGACCTAAAGGCGCTGCTGCTCTGTGGCTGAGGAGAGGAGTGCGGCTTATTCCGTTGCTGGACGGTGGTGTGCAGGAGGGAGGGCGGAGACCGGGGACGGAAAATGTGCCGGCGATAGTGGGTTTGGGCAAAGCCGCGGAGCTGGCGGCTAAAGAGATGCCCCGGCGCATTGAGAGACTTCAGCGACTGCGGGACAAGCTTATCAATGGTATATTATCGGCCGTGGAGCATGTTATTCTCACCGGGCATCCCCAGCAGCGTTTACCACACCATGCCAGTTTCTGCGTCCAGTTTATTGAGGGCGAGGCGATGCTGATGTTGCTCAATAATGAGGGCATCGCAGTTTCCAGCGGCTCAGCATGCACTTCGCGGGCATTGAAAGCATCGCATGTCCTGCTTGCCATGGGCATTCCGCATGAAGTAGCACAGGGCTCGCTACTTTTTAGCCTCGGGCTTGATACCCAAGAAGATGATATCGATTATGTTCTGGAGAAGTTCCCATCCATAGTGACTCGATTGAGGCAGATGTCCCCGCTATATGCTAAGTTTTTGAAGGAGCAAAGGGGGTGAGGTAGAAATGCCGATGTACAGTGAAAAGGTGATGGAGCATTTCATGAACCCGCGCAATGTCGGTGAGATTAAAGATGCCGATGGCATCGGTGAAGAAGGTAACCCGGTGTGTGGTGATATGATGACCTTTTATATCAAAGTCAAGGACAACCGTCTGGAAGATGTAAAATTCCAGACCTTTGGCTGTGGTGCTGCCATTGCCGTGTCCAGCATGGTGAGTGAGATGGCAAAAGGAAAGACCCTTGAGGAGGCGCTGGAGATAACTCCCAGTGTGGTGGCACAGGAACTGGGTGGGCTCCCCAAGAACAAGTACCACTGCTCAAATCTGGGCGCACAGGCATTGCGCAAGGCTATTAAAGACTATGCCACCAAGAAAGGTCTCAAGCTTAAGGGACTGGAGAAGGAGGAAGAACATGAAGAAACAGAAGAAGGTTGAGGAGCGGTGTCTCTGCCCTTACTGTGAGGAAGAGCTGGTGATAGCCAGTGCGCCATTCTGCAAAGAGTGTGGTGTAATATTCTGCCGCTGCATTAAGTGCCAGGTGACGGTGCTGGAAAAAGATGCCAGATATTGTCCTAAATGCGGTGGCGAGTTAAGTTAAGCGATGGTAAGGATGTTTCATAGCGAGGTTAACAGATGAAGGCAGATGAGGTCCTTGATTGCGTAGGTCTTTACTGCCCCATGCCTATAGCCCACACTGCGAAGAAGATGAAGGAAATGAAGCCGGGGCAGGTGCTGGAAGTCCTGGCAGATGATAAGGGCATAAAGGAGGATATGCCCAATTGGTGTAAGATGACTGGCAATGAGTTTTTGGGAATTGAGGAGGAGGGCGGGATATATCGAGTATTTGTCCGCAAGTCAGCATAAGAGAGGAAAGGTGGCAAAATGATCGAAGGGCAACAGAAAGTCTTAGAGGCATTACGCTTTGCCATACAGATGGAACTGAACGGGAAGGAGTACTATTTGCAGGCCGGCAGAGAAGCCGGCGACAAGCTAGGGAAGGAGCTTTTCCAGTGGCTGGCAGGTGAAGAGGACAAGCACCGGCAAAGGTTTGAACAGATTTACGAGTCGTTAAGAAAAGACAAGGGCTGGCCTTACATCGCCGTTAACCCGGAGGCTGGGAAAGGTTGGTCGAACCTT
>DAOUAI010000124.1:0-5986 GCA_034433775.1 Dehalococcoidia bacterium | reverse complement strand
AAGTGGAGGCTTGGGGAATGTCCACTTCGCCACGCCACGGAATCAGGCTCCGGAAAGGGCAACAAAAGGAGAGACCGGTGAGGAACGCCGCCTGGTACTTGAACAGCGTTTGATAGCTGATGTCGCCATTGTGGGATTACCCAATAGCGGCAAGTCGAGCTTGCTGGCGGCGTTATCCGGCGCTAGACCAAAAATAGCAGAGTACCCATTTACCACGCAACAACCTGTATTGGGAACGGTGGAAATAGATATGCATGCTTTCACCATAGTCGAGCTTCCTGCTTTAGTAGAAGGGTCACACAGCGGTAAGGGGCTGGGCAACCGTTTCTTGCGTCATGCTGAAAGGTGTCGGGTCATCATCCTGCTGCTCGATGGTACGTCGGTGGACCTGCGACGAGATGTTGATATATTGAGAAAGGAGCTTTCTTTGTATGAGCCGGCTCTAGCCAATAAACGATGTATCGTGGTGGTGAATAAGGTTGATATCCCCGAAGCAAGAGCACAAATGGCGCAGACGAAAGCTGTGCTCGGAGAAAAGGACGTGCGCTTTGTATCTGCCCTCAGTGGAGAGGGGGTTGCTGAGCTAGCGTCCGAGGTCGCTGGGCTGTTACGAGAGACGCCAGCGGAAGTATTTCCCACCGGGACACCGATGGCTGTCTTCAGACCCAAACCCAAAGCGGGACGGAGTAGATGAATATTGGTGTGCTGGGCGGTACTTTCGACCCCATACATCTGGGGCACCTGATTATAGCCGAGGAGGCACGGCTTAAGCTGGACCTTGCCAGGGTGATCTTTGTCCCTGCAGGACAACCATGGTTGAAGCTGGACAGAAATATTACGCCGGCAACCCATCGGCTGGAGATGGTGAGGCTGGCTATTGAGGGTAGACCCTATTTCGAACTGTCTACAGTGGAGACCGACCGCCCTGGACCATCGTACAGTGTTGATACCATCGCCGTTTTGCGGCAGCAACTGGGCAAGGAAAGCGCACTCTTCTTGCTCCTTGGCTGGGATAGTGTCAGCGAATTGCCTCAGTGGAAGGAGCCAGCAAGGTTAGTCCAGATGTGCCGCTTGGTAGCTATCACCAGACCGGGCTTCAGCCGCCCGGACCTAGCGCGGCTGGAAGCACTTGTACCGGGTCTGACCGAGAATGTGGTGTGGCTGGAGATCTCACCTGTAGATATCAGCTCGTCTGCAATAAGGGAGAGGGTAGCCCAGGAACTTCCTATCGGTCATCTGGTGCCGCCGAAGGTGGAGAGGTACATATTGGAGCACAGGTTATACCAGCCACCTGGAAACGCTCGGGGCTAGATATCAAGGTTTCTGACGCTTCTGGCGTGGGCTTGAATGAAGGACTTGCGGGGTGGCACCTCGTTGCCCATCAGCATGTGGAATGTCCTGTCAGCCTCGATAGCATCTTCAATCTCGACTTTAAGCAGTGTCCGGGAAGCCGGGTTCATGGTGGTCTCCCACAGTTGTTCCGGACTCATCTCACCTAGCCCTTTGTACCGCTGGATTTCCACTTTACTTCCTTGCAACTCTTTGAGTTTAGCCTCTTTTTCCTTTTCCGAATATACCCAGTAGTGCTGTTTGCCGTGCTGAATCCGATAAAGTGGTGGCTGGGCGATGAACAGGTGTCCACGGCTGATAAGCTCCGGCATGTTTCGGTAGAAAAAGGTGAGCAGCAGCGTCCTGATGTGCGAACCGTCGACATCGGCATCTGTCATGATGATGATGCGGTGGTAGCGCAGGCGAGAGAAGTCAAGTTGGTCACCGATGCCGGCACCCAGCGCGGTAACTATTGCTCGTATCTCTTCGTGTTCCAGCACCTTGTCTCTCGGTGCCTTTTCCACATTTAGAATCTTACCTCTCAGTGGCAGGATAGCCTGGAAGCGGCGGTCCCGTCCCTGTTTAGCTGAGCCGCCGGCGGAATCACCTTCGACCAGGAAGAGCTCGCACAGTTCCGGGTCAGTCTCAGCACAGCCAGCCAGTTTCCCGGGCAGGGTTGCTGCCTCGAAGCCGCTCTTTTTGAAGATGAGGTCACGCGCCTTGCGCGCTGCCTCTCTAGCTTTGGCGGAAACCAGACATTTCCCTATTATAGCTTTAGCCTCGTCGGGGTGTTGTTCCAGATACTGGGTTAGTCCATCAGCCACTATAACCTCGACCACGCTTTTTACCTCGGGGTTGCCCAGCTTAGCCTTGGTCTGTCCTTCAAACTGGGGCTCGACCAGTCTCACACTGACAATGGCTGTCAACCCGTCGCGGACATCCTCGCCGATGAGGTTTGGCTCAGAGTCCTTAAGCAGCTTGTTCTGCCGTGCGTAGTCGTTTAGCACCCGGGTGAGAGCTGAACGAAAACCGGTCAGGTGGCTGCCGCCATCTGCGGTGTTGACGCAATTGGCAAAGCTGAGGGTGGACTCGGCAAAGCCATCGTTATACTGCAGGGCAACTTCAACCTGCGTGCTATTGCTCGACCCCGAGATATAGACCGGGTCACGGCTAAGTACCTCCCTGTCTTTGTTGAAGCGGCGGACAAGGGTGGCGATCCCTCCCTCGAACAAGAAGGTCAGCTCCTTATCGGAGCGCTCATCCTTAAGGCTTATTTCCAAGTTCTTGTTCAGGAAGGCGAGCTCTCTAAGCCGTTGACGGACAGTATCGAAGTCATAGTTGATGTCGTCGAAGATTTCACTGTCAGCCAGAAATGTTATGGTTGTCCCGGTCTCGTCGGTGTCGCCGATGACCTCCAGTCCCGAGATGGGCTTGCCACGCCGGTATTCCTGGCGGTAAATCTTGCCCTGGCGCTTGACTTCGACCACGAGCCACTCTGACAGTGCATTTACCACCGAAGCACCCACGCCGTGTAAGCCACTGGAGACCGTGTAGGTGCGACCACCAAATTTAGCCCCGGCGTGAAGTCTGGTCATCACAGCCTCAAGGGCTGAAGTATTGGTCACCGGGTGCGTCTCCACTGGTATGCCCCGACCGTTGTCGATGACCGTTACCGTGTTGTCCTCATGGATTATCACCTCGGTGCGGGTGCAGTAGCCCGCCATCGCCTCATCTATGCTGTTATAGACTATCTCATAAAGGAGATGGTGGAGCCCCTGGCGGTCGGTGCTGCCAATGTACATACCGGGACGCCGCCGCACCGCATCAAGCCCGTCCAGTATACGGATATCTTCGGCAGTGTAGTCCTCAAAAGCTGCGGTCAGTTGTTTATTATTCTCTGGAGACATGGCTAAGATTCAAGACAAAAAGCCCTCTCAGCACACTCGGGCTGCATCAGACAGAAAGAGTAAATTATTAGTCCAATATCTAGTATTCAGGCTCTCTGATGGCACAACAGCTTCCACCAAGCTGTTTTTATTTTACCACATTTTGGTGGAAACTGGAAGCCCTTACACTTGTCCAGTACACGGAAGAGTTCCTCTTTCCCTTCCTCTCCCTTGACGGGAGAGGATTAAGGTGAAAAAAGCAGCCTGTGGGCGGTTTTTTATTTAGTAATGGGGCGGGGCGAATAGCGGGATAGCCGGGGTGGTCCTAGAGCAGCCCGTCGTGTTGGTAAGCATTCTGTAGCAGTTTGATGATGTCCACCGCTGTACCCTGAGCGTTGCAGCCGGCGGTACTGAAGTGGCGGCATACGGTGCAGGTGGTGCTGTATTTATTCACTTCACTTACATTGACGAACTGGTCGCAGCTTTCTGCAGCCTTATCGTACAGCTCTTCAAGCAATTCAGCGATTTCCGGGTAGTGAAGGCGTAACCTGCGCCACCCCAGCCAGGCAGGGCTGGACGGGATATCTGATGGGGAATATGTATAGAACGCGCGCCCTAGTGGACTGGCAAAAAAAGGCGCTGGACCTATACTCTGAAATGGAACTGACACATCCCCTCCTGAGGCAGTGTCCTGGTCATCTCGATGTGCACCTGGTCACCGGTCTTTGCGGCAGCAGCTTTGAAGCTGGCAAGGCAGAACCCTTTGCATGGTAGACCCCCCATGCCGTTTTCTTCCAGCGCCTTTTTAATTGAGCATGAAGATACCTGAAGCACTATCTCTTTAGTGGTCGACTTGGTGATATTCCACCGGTCAGCGGGTCTCAGTCCCAGTATAGAAAGCTCCAGATACCTCTGGAAGCGGTGGGGGAACGATATGCCGGTCTGCCTGAATACGCGCTCGATCATCTCACCAGTGCGGTCGAGATATTTACCATCGCCAAGCTGTATGGTGAGGTCCATTACCTCTTTACCCAGCTTCTCCATAGCCTTGTAAGCCTCTTCTTCGCTTTTGCCCTTGAGCCCTTGGGCGATGTTGCTGAAATTAAACTTTGCCGTGACCTCGTCTACCAGTCCCTTGTCGGCATCGAAGAGGAGTTCCTTACCCGGCTCCTCAAGCGTCATAAGCTTTGCCTTTGCCGGTCTACCGTATTTCCAGCCAGTAGTCATTTTGCCACACCTCCGTTGAAACTCACCTGTATAGCGCCATTAGGACAGACCTTGACGCAGTCCAGGCACACGGTGCATTTTTCCAGACGCACTCCAGCGACCTTGAACTTATCGCGTGGTATCTCCTGAAACTTTTTCGGTCCTACCTTTGTACCCAGACCCAGGACATGTGTTTGGCATATGAGTAAACACTTGCGACAGGATAGCGGGTCGGTGCATTTCCCCTCGTCTACAGTGATTTTTGGCAGCATATCCTTATCCCTCCGTTCTCATTTACCACACATTGGCTAAAGCCGGCAGGCTGGCGCGCTCCACCAGCGTGATGGCATCCTGTGGGCACTCGGTGGCGCAAAGCCCGCAGCCGAAGCACTGGAACTGGTCGACATATGCCTTCTGCTGGGATGCTGAGAAACTCAGGGCTTTGAACTGGCACCGGTGAATGCAGGAAGCGCAGCCGTTACATAACTCGCGGTCTATACGCGCTACCTGATGACCTTTCACCAGGGTTCTGATGCCGTAGTCCACCGTTGCCCTGATGGCAGAGCAGTCCGGATAATCGCAGTTACAGATTCCGCCGATATAGGGCGTGCCGAAGGTGAATAAAGTCTGTACCAGCCCTCTCTTGTTCAGTCTGGTGACAATGTCCTTGGCTTCCTCAGGAGTGAGGAACTGGACGCCACCGCGGTAAGTGTTAGGCCACCTTTCCCATTTGTACATCCCCGCTCCCATGCCGATGCAGGTGAAGTTCTCCTCGTCGGGCAAGCCCAGCATGGAACGTCGGCAGACGCAGGTCATTATGGCGATGGGGTAGATGATATCGATGACCTTCAGAGCATCTTCCAGAGTGACCACCTGCCCGAAATGTGTAGCCCAGGAGAGTTGCTCAGCCTCCTGTTTCATCTTTTCCATAGCTGCATAGTCCTTTTTTTCCCAGGCTTCGAGGAATTCCTGCCTGAGCAGTGACATACCGCCAGCAGCTTGGGGCAGAGCTTCGAGACTGGATTCAGCTTCCTCCTTCCTGATTTTATAGAGTTTGCGGGCGTAGTTAGCCGGGTTGAAGTACCACCTCTCGTAGCCCTGAGCATACTTTTCGCACCAGATACACATCCTTCACCCTCCTTTGCGGTTATTTTGCAGACAGGCAAAAGTTTAGCTTAAACGCGGGCGGGCGTCAAAGAACCGTACTCGTCCAGCACATCAGCGACACACTTTTTCAGGACAGAAAATGGCTGGTTAACCCCCATTAGTCTTTTCCTTATCTCCCTCACCCTAGCCCTCTCCCGCGAGGGGAGAGGATAAAGATGAGCCAGAGCCCCGGTAGCCCTTTCCCGTCCCGGACGCGAAATTTAGCTAAGCCCCGGGTGCACCTCCTACTCTTGAGAGAAAGTCCAGCACCGCGGCGTTAAACCTTTCCGGCGCCTCGATGGCAGTGGCATGACCGGTGGGCATGATGACCAGCTCGGAGCCAGATATTGCCTGTTGCGCCTGTTTGCCCTGTTCTACTCCCATGTAGAAATCGTGCTCACCAACGATGATCAGCACAG
>DAOUAI010000123.1:0-19132 GCA_034433775.1 Dehalococcoidia bacterium | reverse complement strand
TCGACCTCCTTGTTAAGTTCTTTCAGCCATTCCGGGTATTCTTCCATTTTCCGTCGTCCCTCTCCGGTGAGGGTGGTAAGCATAAGATACACAGCCATCGCCGCCTCCTTTCGTCTTTGCTGCGCCTATTATAACTTTGACGGGGCAAAATTGCCAGACTTATCGGGGCTGTTGCCGTGAGCAGCCATGTTGTCAGGGGTTGTGATATGCTGGGTGGCAGTAAAGAAATTTTTGGGTCGACAAACCTGCGCAGGGTATTGACACGGTGGGGAAAATTGTTATACTAGGACAAAAAGCAGCGGGAGGTGTTTTTATGATAAAGCGGGTGATTTTTGCGTTTCTTGGTTCTGTGCTCATCCTAGCGCTGGTGGTTACTGGCTGTGCGCCGGGAGGGGCAGCGCCAGCAGGCAAGGAGCCCGTGGTCATCGGCTATATCGGGCAGGTCTCCTCGTCAGCAATCAAGCCCGCTATGGATGCTATGAAGTGGGCTATAGACGAGGTCAACGCTGCTGGCGGTCTTCTGGGGAGACCTATCAGGTTTGTCACCGAGGACAGCAAAGGTGAGACCTCGCTGGCAGTGGCTGCCGCCACCAGAATGGTGCTGGGTCACAAAGCCCTGGTCTACTACGTAGAGGGCAGGACTGAGATGAACCTGGCGATCATGCCCAAGTCGGCGGCGCTTTACAAGCAACAGCCACATCTGATGATTGCTCAGGGGCCTATGGGCAGGGAGATCACTTTGCCTGTAGTTGGGCAGTACGATACTTATAAGTTTCTCTTCCGCGACTATGTGCCTGAAGACAGCTTTTATTGTGGCTCGGTGTTTCCTACATATTTTACGTTCTTTAAAGAGGTTTTGAAGGCGAAGAAAGTAGCCTGGTTGTGGGAGGATCTTTCCTGGACGCTGGCATGGCGCAATGGCGTACCGGACAAAGGGCTGCCCAAGCTGGAAGACTATGCCAAAGAATACGGCATTGAGACAGTATATTCCAAGCCGGTCCGCCCCAGGGCTGGTAGTTACTTGCCCATCCTTGAGGCTATTGCTAACAGCGGTGCCGAGGTTATCTTCTTCGTCAGTAGCTGGTTTACTGATACCGATGTTTTCACCAAGCAGTGGGCGGAGTCTACAGCGAGGGATATTCCAGTAGTCCTCTTTGGTGGCACATCGCAGGGGTACTTCTTCTGGCAAGCCACTGGCGGCAAGTGTCTGGGTGTGGTGACTCCGTTTGTGGAGTTTGAACTACCGTACGGTCCAGACTACATTCCTTGGGTGAAGGAAGTTAAAAGACGGGGCTTACCAATTCAGGGCAATGTACAGCTAGCTTATGGGGACATATGGTTCCTGTGGGAGGTGGTGAACAAAGCACAGAGCCTGGACCCCGAGAAGATCATACCGGTGATGGAGCAGACGGTGCTTACGGATAAAGACCGGCATTATGGGCAGGACACAAAGGTTGGAGGGTATGTGATCTCGAGTCTGTCCGGGCAATGTTCCGCAAAAGTGGCACCGTTCTTCCATTCCGGTATTCTGGCTGATCCCAACGACCCCAAGAAGGATCACCCGTTGCGGGAGCAGAGAAAATGGGTTGACAGGTGGACGGTCTTTGGTCAGTTCCAGGGTGCGGACAACGTGGCGATCCTAGGCACGGGCAATGGCACGCCGCCTCCGGACTACCGAGGCAATTATGCTCAGCCTGAGAAGTACAAGACTCCAGCCCAGCTGAGAAAAGAAGCCGGGTGGAAGTGATGTTAGGGAAAAAGAGGCTTTAAGGAGGAGAGCATGAGAAAGGCACATGTATATACACTGATGGTAGTTCTGGCGGTTGTGGGGCTATTGGGGGTGACGGGTTGCGCTGGTAGTGCGAAGGAGCCGTGCGCTGTGAAGTTGAACTACATATCTGACCTCTGGCAGGGGAGTGAGGTCTACGTCGGTGAGGTATCTTTTACGGTAGAGAACCCGAATAGTGCTCCTGTTGCCTTGAGTTCTTTCACCTACTCGGTATGGGTCAAGGGCAAGGAAGGGGCTACCAAGGTATATGAGAAGATCGGTCTACCGGAGATATATGTCCCAGCCAAGGGCAAAGTTGATTTAAATCTCCCCTTCTTTGTTTCCTGGTATGAGGGGCTTTTTGTTCCCCAGTATGTAGCACCTGGAGCAAGTCCTGTGACGGCTGCTGCAGGGGCGACTGCGGTATACAAGCTCATTGGGGGGAAGAAGCCGTCCTACACTGCGTTACAGGCGGTGATAGACAACGCGTGGGATGCTGCTTCTGCTCCTCCTGCCGACTATGTGGTGAAGGTGGCGTTTGATATGCTCACCAGCAAAGGTGTGGTTACTGTCCCGCCGGTAGAGCTTACCTATACCAAGTAGCAGGGTGGTCTGTTAACCAAACAAGGGGCTCTCGAGCTGAGAGCCCCTTGTTTTTTTTCTTATCGGCGGATAATGTTCTCTATTCTGAAAGGTATTTCTGGCGGATATAGTCGTTATCTTTGCCGATTTCGTAGGAGAACCACTTAACTCTTGGTGGCGTTTCTGACATTTTGGCGAAGTTGACCGGCAGGACAAACTTGCCCAGTTTGGGGTCATCGAATTGCTGGAACGATTTCCGGACGTACCAGTGCAGGTTTTTCATGGCTGTGGACGGGCTTTCCACCCTCATAACGAAAGGTATGCCACCGCCGCTCAGTTTGGAGCGCACCGCTTTAAGGCTATAATTGATTGTCTTCGTGACTAGCTCGTCTGAAGTGAGCTTGGCTGTAGCGCCTTCAAGATATTCGGTGAGCTGGTCGATACGGGGCAAATTGTCGGTGATGCGGTCGGAGATGGTCTTGAATTCCTCCTCGACCTCCCGTTTGAACAAGTTAAGGATTTTGAGCAGGGCTCTAAAATCGTTGTCCCGTCCAGCCGCTATGGCTACAAAGCCGTCCTTGGTCTTGAATATACCGTAAGGACACATGGAGAAGTCGTAGCGCCCTAGGCGAGGGCGGGCTTTGTGCCAGGTGTTGCCGGCGATGACCGGATACTGTGCCAGATTTGCATAACTGTCTGCGGTGGCGATATCTATCATCTGTCCTTCACCGCTAAGCTCTCGGAACAGTAAAGCTAAAGCACCACCCATAGCGGCTTGTGTGCCGGACATATACCATGCCATCCAAGTGCCAGTCCTGAGCGGCCAGTTATAAGGCTCCGGATTGGTCTCAGGGTCACCGACTATAGCAGCCAGACCTGACGCTGCTTGTGCTGTGATATCTGAATCTGGCATCCGGGCAAATTCCTCGGCTCTTTTGCCATACTGACCGTATGGAGTGATGGCGATGTAAATCAACCGCGGGTTGAGCTGGCTCAGCTGCCTATAGCCAATGCCCCAGGAGTCCATCTGCCCTGCGGGGAATGTCTCGATGACGATGTCCGCTTTCTTTGCCAGCTTGACGAAGTCCTTTCGTCCTTCTTCGGTGCGCAAGTCAAGGGTGAAGTAGCGTTTATTTCTGGCTTCCATAATGAAAGGAATACCGACTCCGTCTACAGTTACGCCGAAAGGTGTCATCCTTCTTGCTGGGTCACCATCAGGGGGTTCGATTTTGATAACTTCAGCACCGAACTCGGCGAAGAAGCTGGCAGCTATGATACCGGCAAAGTTGGCATAGCTGGCATCAAGCACGACCACACCTTCCAGTGCCTCCGGTTTGCCTTCGGGGCTCATCATGCTGGCGAGGAGTTGTTCACGTTCTCGTTTGGCGGCAGCCACGCCACCGTATCGGATAAGGACTTGTTCCTTGGGTTGTTGAGTTGTCGTCATGCTGCACCTCCTCCATTGCCCCGATAGTTGAATATCGGGTCGGTATCGATATCGTAATATATCGGAGGTTTAGCTCCCGGTCTGTCATCCCAGTATCCGATAACCTTCTTTTTCTCTAGCTCCTGGAGTTCCTTATCTGACAGCCCCAACCATCCTTTTAGAATATAGCGGTTGTGGTAGCCGACTGGGCGGCAGAGCCACTTCACCTTACTCGGGCTTTTGCTAAGGATAGCCTGAGGACCGGGGAGAATGAATTCATGGTACATCTCGTCATAGAAGGTCTCAATACTTCCCCTTTCCTGGCGCCATTCCTCGTGGGTAATCTGGTAATCGTCTACCACCTCAGCCGCAGGGAAGCCATGCTCCTTCGCCAGGTTAACTATCTCAGCGGCGTCTTTCTGGCTGACCCATTCCTGAGCAATCTTGTTGAGTTCCCGGGCATTTTCTGGTTTCAGTCTCTCCAGCTCTGTGGGATACTTTGTTGCCAGGTTATTCTGTCCCATCGCTGTGCAGAGTGCTTTAAACTGTTCATCTGTGCCTGCTGCCATGGCGACAAATTTGCCGTCTCGGGTCTTATGTATGAAGGCAGGTGCCATGGAGGGGTCAATATTCCCGGTGCGTTCCCAATCCTGCCCGGTTATGCTGAAGTAGGTGAAATGAGGTAGCAGCCGGGTCAAGGTCTCCACCTGGGCTAGGTCTATGTATTGCCCCTTACCTGTCTTTTTCCGGTAGTAGAGGGCGAAGAGGACTACCAGAGCACCTAGGGTGCCAGGGTAAAAGTCACCGAGGTAGTCCGGGAGCTTGTAATATTTGTCTGTGCCCGGGTATCCGGTTATGGTTATAGTACCGGCAGCAGCCTGGGCTAACAGGTCCCACCCGGGAAAAAATCGCAAGGGACCATACTGACCATATGTGGAGCAGCTCAAATAGATGATGTCGGGTTTGACCTCGCGTAGCTGGGTATAGCCTACTCCCCAGGCTTCGGCGGTGCCGGCAGCCAGGTTTTCCACAGCCACGTCAGCCTTCTCGGCTAACTTATAAACGAGTTCCTTGCCTTCGGGCTTCTTCAGGTTTATGGTCACAAAGTACTTGTTGTAGTGTAGGGCATGTGAAAGTGGGTTGGTGTGCTTCCAGTATTTTCCCCACCAGGCGCCCAATCTCAACATGTCACCACTGCCCGGTTCTTCGATTTTTACTACATCAGCACCGTAGCGGGCTAATATGCCTGTACAGGTCGGTCCGTATATAAAGTGAGTAAAATCGAGAACTCGAATACCCTTAAGAGGTTGGGGTTTGTTTTTAGCTTCAGAGGGATTGAATAAACCTTGGGTGAAGCGAAAATACTCCTCCATATCATACTCCTAAATATGCTTTTTTAACCATCTCGTTATTCAGCAATTCCTTGCTATCACCACTGAGGATTATTCTGCCGTTTTCCAGCACGTACCCCCGGTGGGTTATAGCTAATGCCTGGCGGACATTTTGTTCTGAAAGCAAAATAGTGATCTTTTCATTACGGAGTTTTGCCAGTGTCCTGTAGACTTCGGAGAGCAGTTTAGGGGCTAGACCGAGCGACGGTTCGTCGAACATCATCAGTCTGGGGCGTGCCATGAGCCCTCTGCCGATGACCAGCATTTGCTGCTCGCCGCCGCTGAGGCTGCCAGCTAACACCTTTCGTCTCTCTTTAAGCACCGGGAACAGGGTATATACCATTTCAATGGACTGCTTCTTTCGCCGCCATGCCTCGTTGGTATAAGCGCCGAGGAAGAGGTTTTCCTCCACAGTAAGGTAGGGAAGTGTCCTTCTTCCCTCGGGGACTTGAATGATACCGCGCTTGACAATCTCGTGAGGTGGTTTATTCTCGATGTGCTCCCCTTCGAAGATTATACTACCGGATGATGCCTTGTAGATTCCCGAAACTGTATTGACCAATGTGGTCTTGCCAGCGCCGTTTGAGCCTAACAGGGCTACCATTTCACCTTCACTGATATTGAGACTGACATCGTGAAGCACAGGGATAAGTCCATGGGACACATTGAGATTTTGTATTTCAAACATTTATTTCCTCCCCGAGATACGCTTCGATTACCTGAGGATTTTGGGCTACCTCCTGGGGAGACCCCTCGGCAATTTTCTGACCGTAGTGTAGCACGATAACGCGGTTGGCGGCTTTCATCAGCACTGCCATAACATGCTCGATCCAGAGAACGGTGACGCCGAAATACTCTTTTATGCGTTCGATGAGCTTTACGGCTTCATCAGCCTCGGCAGGGTTTAGACCGGCTACGACCTCGTCGAGGAGGATGAGTTTCGGGGTTGTAGCCAAAGCCCGGGCTAGCTCCAGAAGTCTGAGTTCAAAGAGAGATAGCTCCTCAGCTTTGATGTTCCTTTTGGGGAACAAGCCTACGATTTCCAGGTAGTGCATTGCCTCTGCGGAGGCATCCATGAGGCTACGCTCCGTCATATCTTTGCCGCAGAGTGCGCCCACAACGATGTTGGCTGAGGTTAGTAGCCCGGGGAAGGGTCTGGGTATCTGATAGGTACGGGCGAGCCCCAGTTTGCAGCGTTTCCAGGGTGGCAGGTTAGTTATATCCGTGCCCATGAACTCTATTTTGCCTGAGTCCACAGGCAGCGTACCGGATATCAGATTAATGAGAGTTGTCTTGCCAGCGCCATTGGGTCCCATAAGCCCCACTGTTTCTCCTGCGTAGATGGTGAAGCTGACATCGTTGACTGCGGTAAGACCGCCGAAGCTCTTAGATACACCGGTAACTTTGAGCAGTTCTTTAGCCATTTATCTGCCCTCTTACTTTGTAATTTTGAAGTGCGGCTTGTAGTCCCGGTAATGCCTTTTGCGGTAGAGTCCAAAAAGTCCTTCTTCTCGGAATATGAGCAACAAAGCTAGCATTATGAGGGGGAACAGGATCGGTGACCACTCACCGGCGAAGCGTATCAACAGTACCTCGATGAGCGTCACTACATAGCCACCGAGGACGATCGCCCAGGCACCGCGACCCCCGATGACCAGCGCCATAAACACCTTCATCATGAAAGTCATGGGAAGATAGGTGATGCCGGAAAAGGCACCGAAGTAATGGGCGTAGAACCAGCCCACTACGGAGATCATCACTGCAGGTCCGACGAACGAGATTATTTTAATGCGATTTATGTTTACCCCCAGACCGTTGGCTACTTCTTCGTCGTCGTTGATGGCTGCCATCTGGAGGGCGTAACGCGACCTCAGGACACGGTCTGTGATAGTCAGGTAGATAAGCATTAAGGCTAATGCTGCGAAGGCATATAAAAGTTGGTTCAATATAAAGGAGTCGAAATTAAATAAGAACGGAATGCCTGAAAGTCCTGTGTCTCCTTTGAAGATTTCAAAGACAAATGTGACTTCTAGGAATATCAAAGGCAGTAGAAGCGTGAGTAGCGCAAAGTAGATGCCGCCGGCGAGCAGTGTTAAAGGACTGAAGATGAGCCCCGTGACCAGCCCGCCAACAGCGGCAGCTATGAGCGTGATGCCAGGACCAAGTCCGAAGTGGATGCTTAATAAGCCAGCAGTAAAGCCGCCGACGCCGACAAAGAACTGGGGTCCAAAGTTGAACCTTCCTGTGCCGATGAGCATCAATATCACCGGGAGGACAATGCAGGGAAGCAGGCTGCCCTCAATGAATGTTGCCAGTAATGGGGGGTAGACGAAGTACAGGACGATGGGAGTTAAAACGAGTATGCCGATGCCGATAATATGGGGGCGCCAGTACCTTGGTTCAATTGCCCAGTCCCATTTGACGCCGAAGAGACGGAGTACAACCCTATCGCGTTCCCATTCAATAATGCTCATATCGGTTCACCTCACCAGACGCTCTTGGTCTTGATTATGCCTTCCGGTCTTAGAATCAGCACTATGAAGACAACGATCAGTGCTACCAGGCTCATCAGCCTTGGCTCTCCAATGGCAAAGGCGACGAAGGAGTGACAAAAGGCGATTATATAGCTGGCTATTATGGTGCCTTTAAGGTTCCCCAGACCTCCGAGAACAGCTATCAGGATGGCAATACCTAAATAAGCCTGTCCTATTGAGGAGTCTATAGCCCAGATGGGTGCTACGGTAAGGATAGCGACTATCGGCGGGATTATGGTCATCAAAAAGACGATCATAAAGAGCTGTTCCACATTTATCCCCAGTATACGACTGGAGTATACATCATAGGATATAGCTCGGACAGCCAGCCCCATCTTTGTCCTGGTGAAGAACAGGACGAACAGGAGCGTCATCACTATCCCTACGCCAGCGGCGAAGAGGAGCTGATTGGACACGGTTATGCCGCCGAGTTGAGAGGTGCCAGGGATTACCGTGGTCTCCAGGTAGACGCCTTTGTAGATAGGATAGAAGACATCAGCGCCAAGCTGCAGGATAAGCGCTATGAAAATAACCGTCATCACAAACATGAACTCTTCGTCCTGCTTGAACCTGAATGGCACAAGGATGAATCTGTAAAGGACATATGCTAATACAGCCTGGAGAGCAAACATGGCGAGTATAGCCCAGCCAAGAGGGAAGTGGAATAGGTCCATGAACATCCAGGTGAAGTAAATAGCACCGAGAAAGAGATAACCATATCCGAAGTGGAATACTTTGAGTATGCCGGTGATTAAGGAAAAGCCCAGGGAGACCAAAAGATAAAGGGAACCAAGTAAGAACGTGTAAACAAAAACCGTACCTATTGTAGCAAGCATATCGACCCCCCCGCTTATTTATTTCGAAACCACCAGATACTGCTTCTATCCGCCCTGTTTGCGCCTGAAAACGCCGGTTCTGAGTTCCTTCTTTTTGCCTGCTGTCTAGTTCTGTACGCGCACTCTGCCCTATTTCGGACTGAAAGCTTGACGCATATGGTAGCGAATATTTCAGGGCTTGTCAAGGTTAAGCGGCTAAAAGTTTTGTTTGACAGTAGAGAGACTGCTGGTATAAACTTAAAGTCGGCTTTTTGGGGTATAGTTCCGCGTTTCTATCCCCTGTGAGCCAAATTAACCTAAACTAAGGAGGACAAAATTGAACGAAGTTGCCATTATAGATGTAGTGAGGTCTCCTGTAGGTATTCGTACTCAGCGCAGGTATTCAGACATCTGCCGTGTGATGCCGGACGAACTTCTAGCGCACTGCTTGCGAGCACTGATAAAGCGCACTGGCATCGACCCAGCAATAGTTGAGGATGTTATCTGTGGCACCTCTGACCGACCACATAATTCCGGCAGGACTGCTGCTCTTGCAGCCGGGTTTCCTCCTGAGGTAGCTGGCTGCCAGGTGAACAGGCAATGTGCCGGCTCGCACACTGCTTTGCATTTCGCGGCTATGGAGATAATGACCGGTTACGCTGATATCACAATAGCTTGCGGAGTGGAGAACATGTCCCGCGATTGGCAGGTCAGGAAGGAGATAGAACCCCCGCCGACGCAGGCAGTTACTGGAGCACCGGTACCACCGACTTACATGGTCCAGTCGCTGATAGAAGCTTTTAACAAGCATGGTGGGGCGTGCAATATGGGACAGTCTGCTGAGGCGATAGCGCGCAAGTGGAATATCTCACGGGATGATATGGACGATTTCGGTTTCTGGAGTCAACAGAAAGCTATAAAGGCTACCCAGGAGGGTAAGTTCAAGAATGAGATCGTGCCCATACCGGTGAAGATGGATGACGGGACGACCAAGATTGTGGAAATAGATGAGACGATAAGGTTTGACATCGACCGCGAGAAGATGAGAAGTCTGCCACCAGCTTTCATTCCGCCGCCATTTATGGGTATTACCGAGGGATGGGTGACAGCGGCAAATTCGAGTCCGGTAACCGATGGGGCGGCTGCAGCATTGTTGATGAGTGTACAGAAGGCTAAAGAGCTAGGCCTAAAGCCGCGTGCATATTTGAAACCTGACAGGATGTGTGTGCTCGGTGTGAATCCAGGTCCTTACCAGCTAACCGGACCTATTCCAGCTACGCAGAAGGTGCTCAAGAGGTCTGGCTTCAGTTTGAAAGACATAGGGTGGTTTGAGGTCAACGAAGCCTTTGCCTCGGTAGTCATTGCCTGGGCTAAAGAGATGGGGATACCGTGGAACGACGCCAGGATCAATCCCCACGGTGGCGCTATAGCCCTGGGACATCCGCTGGGAGAGTCCGGTGTTAAGATACTGGCTACAGCAGTTAACGGCATGGAAGACAGAGGCGTGAAATACGGGCTGTTGACCATGTGCGTTGGACTAGGACAGGGCATAGCTACTATTATCGAGAGACCATAATAAAGAGTCGCGCTTATTTTGAGAGGGCTCAGGTCGGACAAAACAAGCTGACCTGAGCCCTTTTTGTGTGCAAGAGCGGGAATATTCAGGCTGGTGGGGTGTGGTCTGTCTTTTCCAGCCTTTCCTCTAACCTTTTTTGTTGTAGGGCAAGGGTGAGGTCACCCCGTGTCTTTTCAAGAATACCACGGACATTGTCACTGACCCGCCGCAACCCCCAAGTGATGGCATCGGGGAAGTCCATGCTCATCAGGGTGTCATAGATGTCTTGCATTGCTTCTAATAGTTCTTCACACCTGGAGAAATCATTTTGTCTCAGATGGTCGAGTATGTAGCGTCTCAACTCTCCCACTGCTTCTCCCAGTCCATTGAAATAGGCGGGGTAGCTGATTCTCAGTCCTTCTGGTTCGGGTAATGGCTCCCCTGTGGTGATGGCTAAGGTGATAGCGGCTTCAGCAAGCTCTTTTTGGGCGTCGTGAATGAAGCCGGTGTGTGCCAGGTCTTGGTGCTTGCTGGTCTTATGTTCCAATTCGTCAAGCAGGCTTCGGGCTGAGTTCAAATTCTGCCGTGCACTGTGTTCATCCCGGCGGTGTATAGAGCGGATGGACAGGGCACTATAGCGGACTATTTCACGGCATAGGCGCAGGGCTTCTTCTCTGGCGGCATCCTTTGCCGTGAATATGGCGTGTGCTCGCTCAGCTATTGCCTCAAGGTTCCTGGTTGCTTTTTGCTGTTTCAATTGCCTTCACCAGGAGGCGTGTCGCCTCCTCTATGTTTTTCTGAGTGATTACCGCGCTGATAACCGCTGCTGATTCAACGCCTGTGGACATAACCTCTCCGATGTTTTCCCGGTCGATGCCGCCGATGGCAACAATAGGTAAGGGGACTGCTTCCCTTATCTTGCGCAGTTGTTCTAGACCGATGACCTCAGCCTCAGGCTTGCTCGGTGATGGGTATACGGAGCCTGCAGCGATGTAGTCGGCTCCTTGAGCCGCAGCCTCCTGGGCTTGCTCGACGGTGCGCGTGGAGACACCTATGATCTTGTCTATCTGTAGCGCCTTCCGCACTATGGGTAGCGGCAGGTCTTCTTGACCGATGTGGAGTCCATCGCATTCGATCGTCAGCGCGATGTCGAGGTGGTCATTGATTATGAAAAGAACGCCAGAGCCCCGACACAGTGCATTCATCTCCCGAGCGAGGGTGAAGAGTTCTCTTTTGTTGCGGTGTTTATCGCGGAGCTGTATGATAGCAGCCCCGCCGCGGATTGCTTTGCTTGCAACTTCGATTTCGTTTGTATAGCCCAGTATTTCAGTATCAATGATGACATATAGCCCTTTAATGCGAGCTGTTTTCTGATGGCGCAGTAGTTTAGAATGTAATTCCTTCTCTAGCGTATATATCTTGAACCGGGCTTTTTCGAGGTTTTGAGAATCCAGCTTTGGGCTGATGTCTGGCAGTTTTGCCAGTTCTTCTACTACCCTCAATGCCTCCTCAACCCGCCTGGCGTTGGCTGCTGTGAGTACAGGTAGGTCGCTCTGCACCACTTTTTGTGGGCGGACACCTATGTCTGCCTCTGCGTCTCTGGCGGTGAGCAGGTAAGAGCCGAACTGGCCCAGTTGCTTCACCAGACTGTGCCGCATTGTCTTAAACTTCCGGGTCAAGAGCTGGTCGTTTAAGACAAAGCGAGCAATATCCTCTAAGAAGCGCAGTCCTTCGCCTATACGGTTACAGTTGGCATCAATGATACGCAGCGTCTGGTGAGGCACTTTGTAAGTCCTTCAATGGTTCCGGTAGCACGCCTTCTCTAGCGGCTTCGATCTTTTGCTTGAGCTGGTCTGGCAGCTCCATGCCCATGTCCTGGAACTTTTTCTCCACCCATCTACCGATGTTGCGGGGGTCTTTATAGTAATCTCGACCTGGATGGTCAGGCTCGCCACTTTGTTGTTGCGCACCACCGGGTGACCTGTGGTAGGCGAAGGTGGAGATGGTGCGGGTCAGGTTAGTGCTGCCGCAGTAGTTGCATTTAGGCTGGAAGGGCGCCGAGCCGCTTTTCAGCAGGAAACTGCTTTTTTTCCGACAGGCAGGGCAGAAGTACTCGTAAATAGGCATGGTGCTCTGTTACCCTTCACCACTTTCTGACTCGGATTTGATATCTGCAAATGGTCTGGTCTGGGGCATTTCGCCCCGCTCCATCCTTTCTAGCATATCTTGGTATTCAGGAGCCACCGGTTCACCCTGGCTTATCCGTCTGTTCCATTCGGCAAGAGCTTTCGGATCATTCGACATCATGCCTTTGGTCAATTGGGAGTCCGAAAGTATGTCTTCATAGATGTCCTTGTATGTTTTGCGCACTGAGAATGTGGAGAATAGACGGTGCAGAGTGTTACTACCGCACTGTGGGCATGACGGGGTCGCCTGAGAGGACACAGGCAACAGCAAGGACACTTTCCTCTGACAGGTGTAACACCAGTACTCGTAGATGGGCATCGCCTTCTATTGAATTTTAGCACAATCACCAAAAATATGAGAGTTTTGACTGGCTCCGTTGACAGTAGGGGAAGAGTCCTTTAAAATCCAGAGGGTGGCAAAGCACATGAAGAGCGATGAGATAAGGCAGGCATTCCTGCGTTTTTTTGAAGAGAAAGGGCATTTAGTAATACCCAGCTCGTCTTTGGTGCCGCACGGTGACCCGACGCTGCTATTCACCACTGCTGGGATGGTGCAGATTAAGCCCTATTTTCTGGGTCTAGCGACACCGCCTAGCCCGCGTCTGGCTTCGTGTCAGAAGTGTTTCCGGACCACCGATATCAATTCGGTGGGCGATGCCAAACACCTGACATTTTTTGAGATGCTGGGGAATTTCAGCGTCGGTGACTACTTTAAGAAGGAAGCTATTGCCTGGGCGTGGGAGTTTGTTACCGAACGCCTTAAGATCGATGCGCAGCGGCTCTGGGTCACCATATATCTGGACGATGACGATGCTTTCCGCTATTGGCGCCAGGTCGGATTCCCGGAGGAGAAGATAGTGCGCCTTGGCGAAGAGGACAATTTTTGGGGTCCGGCTGGTGATTCAGGACCCTGTGGTCCCTGTAGCGAAATCCACTTCGACTTCGGTGTTGGATCTGGCTGCGGGCGTCCTGAATGCAAGCCTGGCTGTGATTGTGGGCGCTTCTGTGAAGTCTGGAACCTTGTATTCACAGAGTATAACCAAAGTCGTGACGGTAAGCGCAGCCCGTTGCCTAAGCCTAATATCGATACCGGAATGGGGCTGGAGAGGATAAGCGCTGTTATGCAGGGGGTATCGTCTGTTTATGATACAGACCTGTTTTTGCCGCTACTGGACAGGGTGTGCAGCATAGCCGGGGTGAAGTATGGAGAGGGTGGAGCTATAGACCAGGCAGCCAGAATTGTGAGCGAGCATAGCCGAGGTATTGCTTTTCTGATTGCTGACGGCGTTTTGCCCTCTAATGAGGGCAGGGGTTATGTGCTGCGACGGATCTTGCGACGCGCTTGTTTCTTCGGCAGGAAGCTGGGTGTAGAAGGTCCGTTTCTCGGTGAGATGACTGAAACTGTGATAAGCAGAATGGGGCACATATATCCTGAGCTGGTGACCAACAGGAAATTGATAGGGGACGTGGTGATGATGGAGGAGGACAAGTTTACCAGTACTCTGGGTGCCGGGATCAATCTGGTCGAGGAAGCCATTGATGAAGCTGTACGGCAAGGGAGAAATTGTATCGCTGGCGAGGACGTATTCAAGTTCTGGGACACCTATGGTTTTCCAGTGGAACTGACTGCCGAGATTGCCAGAGGCAGAGGGCTCGAGATTGATAGTGAAGGCTTCGAAAGAGAGATGGAGAAGCAAAGGGAAAGAGCTAGGGCAGGGCAGAGACTTATCGGGGTGGGCGACAAGGTCACTTTAGTAGACGAAGTAGTTGTGACTCACATGCCTTCACCCACCAAGTTTGTGGGGTATGAGCAGTTGAGTGCCAGCTCGCGAGTGAACTATGTGCTGGATGCGGAGTCCGGTCTTTCCGTAGCTGAAGCCAGAGAGGGCGGTAAGGTAGCTATCGTCCTTGAACAAACGCCATTTTATGCTGAGATGGGGGGGCAGGTCGGAGATAACGGCAAGCTGGTGAATGATACTGTTGAGGTCGAGGTAACTGACACAGTGTGGTCGCCTTTTGGCTGTCTTGGAGAGGGGGCGATTGTGCATTTGGGAAGGGTAAGTAGAGGTGTGATTAGGGCTGGTGATGTAGTCGAGGCTAGTGTGGATATCGAACGGCGTCTTGATACCGCACGAAACCATACCGCTACACATTTACTCCATCTTGCTTTGCGCCAGGTACTGGGAAGCCATGTCTATCAGCGAGGCTCGCTGGTGGGACCCGAGGGGCTCCGCTTTGATTTCTCTCAACTGGTAGCACTTAGCAAAGAACAACGCACCCAGGTCCAGCGCCTCGTTAATGAGAAGGTGCGGCAGAATTTGCCGGTAAAGTACAGGGTGGTGCCCTATCAGCAGGCGATAGCAGAGGGCGCTATCGCTCTCTTTACCGAAAAGTATGGTGAGATGGTGCGGGTTATAGAGGTGGGTACGCCCCCAATAAGCGCTGAGCTTTGCGGTGGCACCCATGTACAGTCCACAGGAGAGATAGGGTTTTTTATTATAGTTTCAGAGAGCAGCATCGGTACCGGGCTGAGACGAATTGAGGCGGTGACCGGGAGGAAAGCCGAGGAGTTGTTTGAGCGCTATGCCGAGGCATTGGAAAGTACGGCTGAAGCGTTCAAGGGTTCGCCTTTAGAGCTTCCGGGTAGGGCAGAAGCTGTGCTTTCCGAACTGGCAGCGGAACGCAAGCGCACAGCTATGCTGGAGAAGGAACTTTCCCGATTGCTAGCCGGGGATCTGCTTTCTAAGGCTGAACAAGTGGGTGGGATAACAGTTGTGGCAGCGAGAGTCCCTGCAGCTTCTTTCCAGACCCTTCGGGAGATAGGCGATTTTTTGAAAATGCGCCTTAAGAGTGCGGTGATAGTCCTGGGGACAGTATATGATGGCAGACCAGGGTTTGTGGCTATGGTCACTCCAGACCTGGTGAACCAGGGACTCCATGCTGGTAATATAGTAGCCAGAGTGGCTGTAGTTACCGGCGGTGGTGGTGGTGGGAAGCCTGGTATGGCACAGGCTGGGGGCAAAGATGCGAGCAAGTTGGATGAAGCCTTGGGGCTGGTAAAAAAACTGGTCTCATCTAAAATGGACTGAGTAATATTATGCGTATAATGGCTCTGGATATCGGCGACAAAAAGATTGGCGTGGCTATGAGTGACCCTGAAGGGGTGCTGGCTACTCCATTGGTGACCATCATAAGGCTGAACGATAGCGAAGCCATTGATAGCATCTGCAAGTTGGTCAGCAAATACAAAGTAGAGCATGTGGTGGTGGGATTACCTTATTCTTTAGACGGTAGCGTGGGCACACAGGCGGAAAAAGTATGTACTTTTGCACGGAAGCTTTCCCAGAGTCTTCAAGTTGACATAAAAATGCAGGATGAAAGACTATCCAGTGCTGCGGCCGACCGTCTACTTTCCGAGGCGGGTGTAAAGAAGGGGCGCAAAAAGTCTGTGCGTGATGCAGCTGCCGCTGCCTTCATATTGCAGGGCTATCTGGACAGCTTGCGAAGCGGAGATTAGTGGCGAAGTCTATTTATCTCATTGGCTATCCACTCAAACATTCGGTATCCCGTGAGTTTCAGCAGGCAGCTCTGGACTATTACCGGCTTGATATTCAGTATGAGGTCCGGGAGACGAAGGAAGAGGAGTTGTCCCATGTAGTGGGGGACCTGCGGGAACCATGGAATCTGGGAGCAAATGTGACTCTTCCTTATAAGGAGAAAGTGTTGTCGCTTTTAGACGAGACCGATGACTTTGCCCGTACGGTCGGTGCTGTGAATACCATTGTCAATCAGGGTGGTAGATTAACAGGTTATAACACGGATGCCCCCGGCTTTCTTCGGGCTTTAAGCGATGCTGGTTTTCAGCCGGCGGGCAAAGGGGTGGTGATATTGGGGGCAGGGGGAGCAGCCCGTGCTGTAAGTTTTGCCCTTATCCGTGAGGGGGTGGCCTGGCTTGCGGTGTTCAACCGTACTAAGTCGCGTGCTGAGTATCTGGTGAAGGCTCTTACTGGCTATGTCAGGGATAAAGGTCTTGTAACTGAAGTTGCTGCTCTGCCGTGGGAGGAGGATGCACTGCGGAGGCTGGTGGGAAGATGTCAGTTTGTGGTCAATTGTACCACATTGGGGATGAGGCACTCCCCGCAGGAGGGACGATCTCCTTTAACAGAGGACATGATTGACGAAGGTGTCCTGATTTGTGACTTGGTGTATAATCCTCGTGAGACGCCTTTGCTGAGCATTGCTCGGGGGAGGGGGGCAAAGACTATAGACGGCTTACCCATGCTGGTCTACCAGGGGGCTATCGCTTTTAAGCTGTGGACAGGGAAAGACCCGCCGCTGGAAATAATGTTTAAAACTGCTGAAAAGGCACTTATGGAGGAAGGAGGTCAATTTTAATGAGGGGTCGTTTTTTGATGTTATCGACCATGGCTATCTTGTTAGTCCTGATACTGTTAGTAAGTGGTTGCAGTGTTTTGGGGAACAAGGTTGCGGTTATACCGCTCAACGGATCAATTCAACGGGAAAGCATGGGGCTGCTTTTCGGGGGTCAGGTGATAACACCTGATCTGGTGCGGCAGCAGCTTGACCGGGCGAAGAAAGATACTATGGTCAGGGCGGTTGTGCTGCAGATACAAAGTCCGGGAGGTAGTGTGGCTGCCTGTCAGGAGATACTTGAGGAAATAGGGAAGCTGGACAAACCCGTTGTAGTCAGCATGGGTGATGTGGTGGCTTCTGGTGGGTACTATATATCAGCCAAGGCTGATAAAATTGTAGCTTTACCGGGTACACTGACCGGGAGCATAGGTGTAATTGCCGAAGTACCGAACATTAAAGGACTTTATGACAAACTGGGGATCGAAATAGAGGTGTTTAAAGAAGGGAAACATAAAGATATGTATGCTGGTTTGAGGGAGCTGACACCTGAGGAAAGGGAGTTGATGCAGGCGATAACCGAGCAGTTGTATAACCAGTTTATTGATGTAGTTGCTGAGGGGCGGAACCTGGACAGGAATAAGGTGAAAGAATTAGCTACCGGGCAACTTTATACCGGAGTACAGGCGAAGTCGTTAGGTCTGGTCGATGAACTTGGTGGACTTGATGTCGCGATAGCTGTAGCAGCGAAGCTTGCCGGGATAGAGCAGCCGGAAGTAGTGTACTATAGACCTAGCATGCCATCCTTGTTAAGTTCTCTTCTGGAGCTTGGCGGGCAGAAACTAGGGAAATGGTCTGTGATACAATCGCTGGGGGTCGAGGCTGTAGTGGTGGAAAAGATTCTGAGTAATCCATACCCACAGCCTGAGTACAGGTAAGTCGAGTTAAGGCAGGAATAAGATGGGAAGGTTCCGCTTTCTTACTGCTGGCGAATCGCATGGAAGGGGTCTGCTGGCAATTGTTGAAGGTATGGTAGCTGGGTTACAGCTATCTGAGGAGTATATCCGTGGGGACTTAAAGAGGCGACAGGGCGGGTATGGTCGTAGCCAACGGATGAAGCTGGAGGTTGACGATGCTAAGATAATCTCCGGTGTAAGACACGGCTATACCATCGGGAGCCCGATCGGACTTTTGCTGTGGAATCGAGTTTGGGATGATTGGCAGGAGGTGATGAGTGTTTCTCCTATAGCAGGCGAAGTGCCTGCTGTGACTGCGCCCAGACCGGGACATGCTGATTTAGCAGGAGTGCTCAAATATGGGCTGGCTGACATAAGGCCTATTTTAGAGAGGGCTAGTGCCAGGGAGACGGCAGCCAGGGTGGCAGTTGGTGCAATTGCCCGCAGATTTCTTGAAGAGTTCGGCATCGTAGTCCGTAGTCATACTGTAAGCATCGGCAAGCATAAAGCTGAGCCCGGTGTCTCGGTAGACTGGAGACAGGTTGAGAGGTCGCCCCTGCGCTGTGCCGATAAAGAGGTTGAGAAGGAGATGCTGTCAGCTATTGATAGGGCTAAAGCTGAGGGTGATACTTTGGGCGGCGTATTTGAAATCGTGGCGAGTGGTGTGCCTGTTGGTCTGGGGAGTCATGTGCAATGGGACCGGCGACTTGATGCTCGAATTGCCGGAGCCGTGATGAGCATAAATGCGGTCAAGGGTGTGGAGATAGGCGGAGGTTTCTCTTTAGCCGATGCCCCAGGGTCACAGGTGCATGATGTGATCAAGCCTTCCCGGGGCAAGAAGGACCAACCCTGGCATCGTGCTACTAACTTTGCCGGTGGAATTGAGGGTGGTATAAGTAACGGAGAACCGATTGTAGTCCGAGCGGTGGTGAAACCGATTGCTACTCTGGGGAAGCCATTGCAGACTGTCGATTTGCGCACTGGCAAGGTGACGGAAGCCCATTATGAACGCAGCGACGTATGTGTTGTGCCGGCTGCTGGTGTGGTCGGGGAAGCGATGCTGGCTATCGTTCTGGCGGATGCCATGCTGGAGAAATTTGGCGGAGATAATCTACGTGAGACATTGAAAAACTACCGGGAATATACTGCTTCACTCTCTTCTTTTGATGGTCATGCGTAATCGGGATAGTTGTAACAACATCGCTCTCGTAGGGTTCTCGGGTACCGGGAAGTCGGCTGTGGCCAGGAAGGTGGCGGAGTTGCTGGGGTGGGAGTATCTGGACACCGATGATGAAGTGGTCAAGCTGGCTGGTAAGAGCATTCCCGAAATTTTTGGGCAGGATGGTGAGGCGGAGTTCAGACGCCTAGAGCATGAAGTATTGAAAAGGCTTTCTGGGGTGGTGGGGAACAGGGTCATCGCCACCGGAGGCGGAGTTGTTATCGACCCCCGGAACCGGGATATATTGCAACAGCGCAGCGTGGTCGTCTGTCTCGAAGCCAGTCCGGAGACCATTTACCAGCGTCTTCTGGGGGATAATCTGGAATCAT